>JBAZIZ010000010.1:0-3274 GCA_041651535.1 Patescibacteria group bacterium | reverse complement strand
ATTAGATTTTGAAGGGTTTGGAATTGGAGGGGAGTTTGGCGACGATAAAAAAACAATGACTAATATGATTAAATGGGTTTTAGACGAATTACCAGAAAGAAAACCACGGCATCTTTTGGGAATTGGGTATTTAGAAGATATGGAAAAAATTATTAAAGCAGGAGTTGATACTTTTGATTGTACGGTTCCAACACATTATGCAAGGCATGGAATTGCTTTTACAAGCCAAGGAAAATTAGATTTAAACAAACAGCAATTTTTGACTAACAGAGAGCCCTTAGATAAGGATTGTTTATGTTTTGTTTGTCAAAATTACAAAAAAAATTATATTTGTCATTTGCTTAAATCTAAAGAAATCACAGGTTTAAAACTTTTAACCCTTCATAATCTTTATTATTTTAATTCTTTTGTAGAAAAAATAAGAAACGATATTAAGAATGGAAAAATTTGAGGAAATAATTAAACTTTACGATTATAATCTACCCCAAGATCTAATTGCTCAAAAACCAGCTTCTCCAAGAGATAAGGCTGGTCTTTTGGTATATAAAAAAAATACTGACGAAGTTTTCTTTGATAAATTTTTTAATATTGAAAAATACTTACCCAAAAAAGCTGTTTTAGTTTTTAACGAGACAAAAGTTTTACCGGCAAGAATTATTTTAAAAAAAGAAACTGGTGGAAAGGTTGAAATTTTGTATTTGCAAAAACGCGATGACGGATTGTTGGAAGTTTTAAGCGATAAAAAATTGAATATTGGTTCTAAAATTTATTTAAATAGTAAAATTATTTTTGAAGTTATAAAACAAGAAGAAAAAATATATTTATTAAAACCTTTGTTTGCAATAGAAAAATTATATGAAATTTTAGAAAAATATGGGTCTGCTCCAATTCCTCCATATATTAAAAACTCTCCATTGTCTAAAAAAGAATTAAAAGAAAAATATCAATCTATTTTTGCAAAATATCAGGGATCAGTAGCCGCTCCAACGGCTTCTTTGCATTTTACAAAAAGAGTTTTAGATAAAATAAAAAAATCTGGAATTAGCGTAAAATTTATAACTTTGCATGTTGGGCTTGGAACTTTTGCTCCATTAAACGAAGAAAATTTTAAAACTAAAAAATTACATCAAGAATTTTATAATATAAACAAACAAACTGCAAATTTTTTAAATAAAGCCAAAAAAAATGGTTGTCCTATTATTGCAGTTGGGACAACTGTTGCTAGGACGCTGGAATCCGCTTCAAAAAAGGGCATATTAAAAGATTTATCGGGTAAAACAGACATTTTTATCTCCGAAGGTTATAAATTTGATTTTGTAGACGGAATAGTGACAAATTTTCATGTTCCAAAATCCAGCCTTTTAATGTTAATATCGGCCTTAATCGGCAAAGAAAAGACTTTTGATTTATATCAACAAGCAATTAATAAAAAATTTAAATTTTATTCATTTGGAGACGGAATGTTAATTATATGAAACAAAAAATACTAATTCATTTTTGTTGCGCAATTTGTGGAGTTGCAATAATAGAAAAACTTAAAGGAAATTTTGAGCCAGTAATATTTTTTTATAATCCAAATATTTATCCAGAAGGCGAATATGAAAAAAGAAAAGAAGCGGTGATAAAATTAGCAAAAATTTACGACATAGAATTTTTTGAAGAAGAATATGATACTAAGAATTGGACTAAAAAAATTCAGGGCAAAGAAAAAGAACCAGAAAGGGGAAGCAGATGCTATGATTGTTTTGAAATACGCCTAGAAGAAACTGCTATTTTTGCAAAAAAGAATAATTTTAAAATTTTTACAACATCTTTATTTGTAAGTCCGTTTAAAAACGAAAAAGTTATAAATGGAATTGGCAAAAAAGTTTCTGGAAAATATAAAATAGACTATTTATCTATGTCAGAAATTATTGATGATAAAAAAGAAAACTGGAAAAAAACAAAAGAATTATCCCAAAAATATAATTTTTATAGTCAAAAATACTGTGGATGCATTTTTAGTATGAATAAGGTATAATAAAATATATAATAAAATATAAATTAATTTTTTATAAAAAATGGCTACTAAATTTGAAAAAATAAAAGCTGAACAACAAAGACTTGCAATAGAAATAAAAGAAAAAACAGTGGGATATATTATGGCTGCTTTAGGATTTGTGGTGGGTCTTGCTTGGAACGATGCAATAAAATCTGTTATAGAATATTTTTTTCCATTGGATAAAAATTCTATATTTGCAAAGTTAATTTATGCACTTTTAGTAACAGTAATTATAATTTTAGTGACAGGATATTTTGTGAAGTCTAGTAAAAAAGAAGAAGAAGTAAAAAAATAAATAAATATAATTAAATAAAATAAAAATATGGAAAACCAAAAAGAATTTTTTTGTCATGATTGTGGAGTTCCAGCAAAAATTGAAGCAGAAGAAGTTAAAAATGGATTTTTTTTAACCTATGATAACGCAGGAACAAAAATAAATGTTTTTAAATGTACCGAATGTTACGAAAAAAATAAAGCCTTGAATAATTATCAAGAATGTGAAGTTTATTCAAGAGTTGTTGGATATATAAGACCAGTTCAACAGTGGCATAAAGGTAAAAAAGAAGAATATGACGAAAGAAAAGAATTTATAGCGCCAGACAAATCTTGTTGTTAGATTAACAATAAAAAATCCGGAAGTGCTCTGGATTTTTTTATTGTTGCTTTTTGAAAAATAAAAGACTAGAATTGTTTAATATGATAAATATAAAATAATTTTTGATACTATTAGTTTATGAAAGAATTTTACGTAATTTGCGATAATATTAGAAGTTTGGAAAATATTGGGTCAATTTTTAGAACGTCGGATGCGCTTGGAGTTTCAAAAATATTTTTATGTGGAATTTGTGGCACTCCTCCAAATGAAAAAATTGCAAAAACAGCTTTGGGAGCAGAAAAAAATATTCCATTTGAATATTATAAGCAAACAGGAAGATTGATTGATAAGTTAAAAAGAGATAAAATTAAAATAGTAGCATTAGAACAAAGCAAAAAATCAATTGATTACAGGAAATTTAAACCAAAATTTCCGCTAGCCTTAATTATTGGTAACGAAGTAAAAGGAGTTTCAAAAACAATATTAGGAAAGTGCGATAAAATTATAGAATTGCCAATGGTAGGAGAAAAAGAATCGTTAAATGTGTCGGTATCTTTTGGAATAGCTGGTTATAAAATTTTAGAAAATATAAAATAAAATAATTAAAAAATAAATAATATGCAAAGTTTTTTTCAAGA
>JBAZIZ010000009.1:0-3800 GCA_041651535.1 Patescibacteria group bacterium | reverse complement strand
TGATTGCTTCTTTTTTATTCTTTGCTTTTATATCTACTATTTTTGTGTCTGATATTTTTATTTCTACTTTGTATGTTTTCATATTTTTTATTTTATGAATAAATCTAAATCATCGTTTTCGTTTATTTTATAACTTATATCTGTTTCTTTATTTTGCGGCAGATAGTTTATAAACACTTGTGCTTCTTTGTTTGGTGTTTCTTCAAGTATTTTTTGTAGTTCTTTTATCTTCATATTATATATTATTTATAAAAGCTTCTAATTTTTTTCGTGTTTCAACTAATGTGTCAAAATAAGAACTTATAACACCTTCGCTTTTTTCGATCTCTATTATTTCTTTATTGATTAATATTAGAAATAAGTTTGCTTCGTTTTTTGTTATTTGCATATTTTTATTTTTTTTAACAATATTTCTCCTAAAGAATATCCAGATAGAAAACCACAGATAAAGCTTATTATAAAAGTATGCATTAGTATACCTAAAATAATCAATGCTATACCAACTATTAATGTTTTTATATTTGTTGACATATTATTATGATATTGTTTATTATATTTCCATTATACCATATTCAAAAGAATAAGTAAATATTAAAAATGGTTCCAAAGAAGTTGTTTATGTATTCTATATCTATCTTTTCTATAGCATCCACAACTTTTTACTTTTTCACTGATAACATTTGATAGACGCTGGACTGTAAAATTACCACATTCGCATTTGCATAAAACTTGTCTCATATAATGTTCATCTTTTCCGACATCAGTAAGAATTGTCAATCGATTGTATTTTTTATTAATATAGTTTTTCATTTTATTGTATTGAAAATGTTGCGTAATGTTTACCGTCTTGTTTGTGCTGTCGAAGTAATGAAGCGATTGCATTACCTGTTTTTGTCATTTCATATATAGGAGTAAAACCAGTTCCTATATTTTTAATATATCCAGCATGCTCTAAATCTTCTAAACAATCTAAATCATCGTGATCGGGAAGTTGACGATTCATATCATTATCTTTACCATCTCTGAAGAAACCCGATAATCTTGTCCCCCATTTTGGTTCCCATTCAACTATACCAAAAATGTTTCCATTTCCTACTGCTTGATTTTTTATTCTTAAATGTTTTTTATCAAGAAAACCTTCATAGTCTACACATCTAGTTTCGACATATGCGAGTAAACTCCAGTGGTCTTTTCCAAAATCTTTTGGTTGTATATTGTTCATATTTTAATATTTTAGTTATTCTAATGAAATTCCCATTTTATAATCAGCAAAATCATAGAGACGATTAAAGAAACTAATCATTTGTTCTTCAGAAAGAACGTTTCCTTTTTCTAATTTAGAAATCATTTTTTCATATCGTTTAAAAACGTTTTTAATACCGATATTTTTCTTAAACCCAATTTGTCCTTTTCTAATTGTTATTTTTCCAGCTCTAAGCATTTTTGCTAATCGTTTTCCTTTTTTAACTGCTTGTGATGTTTTATCAAATCTTCTTAATAAACTAGCATATTCTGTACAAGTCGTACCGATTTTTTCTACTGCTGTAAACTTTTTTTCTGTAGCAGTATGACCATAAAATATAGTAGGTTTTTCTCTCAAATCTCTTTCAAAGAAATCTTTATTCTGTTTTTTGAATTCTTCTAACGTTACGAATTTCATTTTTTTATTTATTTTATTATTTCTAAACTACTGACTAACCAACCATAAACGCTTGATAGATAATTTGCAATAGAACATTCATCATAGTCTTCAGGTTTTACAATATTATCTGGTATTTCTACTTCAGAAGGCAAAGCAATATCTTCACCGTCTGTTTCCCATACTATGTTTGTTGCTTTCATATGTTATTTATTATTTTAAATTATTTTTTAATTCAGGTAAAGAAATTAATACAAAGTTTTTAAATCCGTCTTCTTTTACTATGTTTATACTAACGTTTTTAACAATATTAGCAAATTTTCTCCATTTATCTGATTGCTCATTGATTATAGCAATCATTGCTTCGTTAGACTGAGCATTTCTTGCCTTTCTAATAATATCTATTTCGAAAAACATTTCTTTAGCAATCTCATAAAGAGTTTCGTCTGTCGGATTATCAATATATTTTTGAGCGTATTCTTTTGCTTTCATACTTTTTTTAAATCGCGAAGCTTTATTTTATTGATTATTTCTGCTACTTTTTCTTCTTTTTTTAACTCGAACTCAAGTCTTGAAAGTTTGTTTAATAATTGAACTCTGTCTTCAAGTGTTATTTCGTAAGCTTCAGCAACTCCCTCGTCTGACATAGCGACTGAAGTAATTGCTAACAATAATTCTAATTCTTTTTGGGTGAATTTTATATCTGACATATTATTTTAATATCTCATTAAGATCAGTAATAAACTCTTCATTTTGTTCATTCAATATTTTTCCGAATTCCCAGTTTGAAATAATATAGAATAAAAGGTCTTTGATATCAGCGTTTTTGTTATTTAAAAAGTTTTCAATTTCTTTATCATTCGGTTGTTTCTTTTTTAAAGTATATAACACATCTTCAAAAGTGATAACAAATGAAGAAACAGGAACTATTTTTAATATTTTTTTTCTTATATCATTCAATTCTGTGTTCATAGTTTTTCAATTATTTTATTTATTGAAGAATAATTATGATTTCTAATTGCTTTTGCTAAACCCGAATTATTATGTTTTGTTAGTCTGTGCAAACCATATTGAAGAAAAGATTTTAAAACAAAACTTTCTAAATTATTCATACTGATAGACAATATTTCTTTTTCTATTGTTTCTTTTTTTATTTTCATTTTTTTGTTTTTTATTTTATTTACATTTATATTATACCATATATTGCTATATATGTAAATACCCTGTTTTTATTGAGTGATATTCTTATCAAATCTGAAAAGAAACCTTCTCTAATAGCATTTTAGAACGCTGTTTTTTATGCAAACATGCTATATCTTCTTTCTTCTTTTCTTTCTCGATATTTCTGGTATTTGCAATCTTCGTATCTCCAACTTGTTATTGTTCCGTCTTTGTTAAGATATTTTCTGAATGTTCTGTGAAGTTTTTTCATATCATCATAGTTGTCTGATGAAATAGTATTCCAGATATCGAAATAAATATAATCGAATTTCTTTTCTGGTATATAGTTATAAATATCATCGTTGATTATTTTCACTTTAGTGTTGAATGGAAAATCTTTCAATAGTTCTATGATTTCTTTTTCTTTTTCAACTATTGTTATACTCTTGATATTTTTACGAGACTGAACTGACATTACGATTAAACCAAGTCCAAGTCCACCGATTAAAATATCACCTTTTGCGTTATCGATGAATTCACTGTTTGTTTCAAGTTCCATTGGCGTATCAGACATAACAATATCATCGTGTTCTTTTTTTATCAATTTAACATATTCGCCGGGTTCTAAATCTCTTACTTCTCTGTATGAATTTGCTCCACCGAAAGCAGAGAACAATTTTTCTTTTTTTACGAATTCAGGAGAAAGAACAAAGTGTTCAATTTTGTAATGTTCGGTTTCTCCGTCTTTGATTAACTTCTTTGTCTTTTTAAATAATATTTCTTCGTGTGTCATGTTTTTTTGAATTAATCGAAAGTTTTAATAATATTTACTTCTTTAACCAGATCGTTTAACTTTGCTTGTCTTTTCCATCTCTCTTTTTTCTTTTAAAAGCAATTCTCTAAGATACATTACTTTGTTTTGATGTTTTATTTTTTTTGTATATTATATTTATTATTAAAGATTCACTGGAGGAGGAATGATAAGTCTCTCTCTTACCTT
>JBAZIZ010000008.1:0-22738 GCA_041651535.1 Patescibacteria group bacterium | reverse complement strand
TGCGGTCTTAATGGCCGTGGTAGCCAAACGCAGATTTGCGTGGTTGGCCAGTGGTCAGAGCCATCGGTATGTGTGGATCCGGACACTTGTGTGGACGGCAGTACAGAAACCATTGCTTGCGGTCTTAATGGCCGTGGTTCACAGATTAACACTTGTGTAACTGGAACAATGGTTGACGGAATCTGTGAAGATTCAGACACTTGTGTTGACGGCAGTACAGAAACCATTGCTTGCGGTCTTAATGGCCGTGGTTCACAGGTTAACACTTGTGTAACCGGAACAATGGTTGATGGAATCTGTGAAGATGACGAAGTCTGTGTTGATTCTTCAATAAGAGTTCTCACTTGTGGACTTAATAACCGCGGATCCCAGACTGACACTTGTGTAGCAGGTGTTTGGTCAAATGGAATCTGTGAAGATTCAGATACTTGTGTTGACGGCAGTACAGAAACCATTGCTTGCGGTCTTAATGGCCGTGGTTCACAGGTTAACACTTGTGTAACCGGAACAATGGTTGATGGAATCTGTGAAGATTCAGACACTTGCGTTGATGGTTCCACTCAGGAACTGACCTGCGGTTTAAACAACCGTGGAACTCAGACACAACTTTGTGTCGAAGGAACTTTCTCAGATCCTTCTACTTGTATAGATCCCGACACTTGTGTGGATGGATCAACCACAAAAAATGACAATGGAGATTATCTTCTTTGTCAGGAAGGAAGTCTGGAGCTTATCGGTTGCTCTGTTGAAGACACATGTTGGTCTTATGCAGGAAGCTTTGGTTTCGTAGAAACCATCTTTGATACAGGAGTTTCTTGTGTTGAAGACACAGACTGTGAAAACGCAGTTTGTGAAGCTGCAAAATGTGTCAGAGTTTTTGACCACCTTGGTGGCGAAAACTTCGGCTGTCTCCCGAGTGGTGTGTGTGGAACATGTGATGACGCGGATGCCGACGGCATTTGTGGAGGATCTGCTCCCGAGACTTGCGAAACGAATGCAGATTGTCTCGCTGGTCAGGTGTGCACACCTCAGGGTGTATGTATTAATTACCCTGACCCTGCAGTGACCTGCTTCCCGTTCCGCATGGTTCTTCCTGCTAACACTTCCACGACATTCATTTATGTCTGGAACCAGGCAGGTGGACTCGTCGGTGGAGCACCTCAGGCTCTTCCGGAAGCAGTCGAAGGTTCTATAGTTATTGACAGCACAAGCTTTGGGGGAGCATGTGCAATAACTGTTGAGTACCCGGGCAGGTGGCAGTCATTTCTTGACGAAACCTTCCCAGTGGGAGCTCCGACTGGAAACTGTTTCTACAGTTTCTTTGTGAGCTCTCCGTTAAGGAAACTCAATGGTAATGGGGCACTCGGATGTGCACAGGATGCACTCAGTCTGCCTTAGTTCTAAAAGGAGTTAAATCTTTCTCCTTATAAAAAAGAAAAATAAATGCCTCGATTTACTGAAAAGTGAAAAGAGGCTGGAGATATGTGACTGGGTTGGCACTTGCTAACCCAGTTTTTTTGTACTTAAAATTTTCTTTTTATGTTTATTTATTGTCTAAAACTCGTTTTAGAAAACAAATCAATCATAAACAAATACATTAACTTCAGAATAAATTTACAACCACTTTTGTCATTCCGAAACGAAGTTGAGGAATCCCTTAAACTATGAATTAGCAATAATTATTTAAAATCCACAAAATATTGGTTAAAAAAGTTTAAGGGATATCTTCGCTCGTTTTCAACTCGCTACGATATGACAAAAAAGTGTGTTAGTATTTTTTTAAATCTTTTTTCTTATAAAACTATTCAATTAAATAAAAACTTTTTAAAAACAATTAAACCCTCATTTTGGCATATAGTAGTGAGTTCGACAAAGGAGAACGAATGGGAGGTATCGCTTAAACTATGAATTACCCCTAAACATTTTTAATTCAATAATAAGTGAATCAAAAAAAGTCTAAATTTTTTAATTTTTAAATCTAGAATCATGTCCACCAGTCAGTGGGCGGACTGAAATCATATTTTTTTTATTCCAAAAAGTTAATTTCTGTATCTTCACTAAAAAATACAAAAAATAATGCAAAACAAGACCACATCAGCCACATAAGAGCAGTATGATGAAGCATATTATCTGACATACTTAACACAAAAAAAACAATTACCCAAGAACAGATAAATATTTTTTGTTCTTTTTTATTTATTTTAGAAGCTTTATACAAAAGTGAAAGAAGTAAGATGATATAAAATGTAAAACCAATAAGTCCGTTTTCTAGTAAAATTCTTAAATAATCATTATGCGCTTCAGCGCTATCATCCCAAGTATGTTTATTACCTCGATTTTCCTCCCAAACTATAGGAAAAGTTCCATAACCATATCCTAAAATAGATTTTTTCATAATTATCGGTGTAGTTTCTTCAATCAAACTCAATCGCCAAGAAATGGAATCAGCATCATCATCACGAGTTGTGAGTCTCGCAACAAAATTATTTTCTCTGAGATCATAAGAAGTATAATTTTTTTGCCAATTATTAAAAGAAAAAAATATTAAATAAAGAAGTGGAATAATTAGTAAAAATGTAAAAAATATTTTTTTTGATTTAAAAAAAGAATTAACTAAAATAAAAACTAAAAGTCCGATGAAAGCTGCTCGTGTATAAGTAAATAAAATTAAAATCAATAAAAAAATATAAGTAAAATATTTTAGCCAATTTTTATTTCCCCAAAAATCTATTGGTTCTATTTCTGAATAATAATAATGTAAAAAAAGCAAAAATAAAACAAAAAAAGCAAAAATATTTGGGTGGACAAAACTACCATAAATACGCCCACTAATACTAAAAGTTGTTATACCGATCCCAGCTATTATTTGATATAAACCAAGAATGATTGGCAAAATAGCAGAAAATAAAATTGATAAAAGTAATTCTTTTTTGCTGAAATATTTTTCTTTGATAAAAAAATAAGTTAAGTAAAAAAATAATAAAATATTTAAAAGTTTTGTTGCTTCAATAATTGTAGTAATAGAGGAGACGCTATAAATAAAACTGCCAGCACTAAGCAAAAAAAAGATTGTAAACGGCCAAATAATAAAATTTTTCTTATAATAAATTTTATTTTTTAAAATAATGAAAATAGCCCAAAATAAAAAAATCATGGCTAAAGCTGCGTTTAGATTTATACTTATTTCTTCATAAGTAAAAATATTATAATAATACCATCTGTCTAATATTGGACGAACTATTAAAAAAGCTAAAAGCATTTTCTCTTCCAAAAAATATTGTCCTAAAACTAAGAGTAATAAAGCAAATAAAGCTAGATCTAAATTATTAAAAGGACTAATAATTATTGCTAAAATTATAGCTCCAGAAAAACCAATTAAAAATTTATTAAATTCTTTTTTCATAAATTTGTTTTTTTAGCCAAAATATAATATAATAAGATAATGAAATTATAGCAAAAAACAGTTTTTATGTCTAAAAAAATAGTTTATCTTATACCTAGATTTTCTACTGGTGGAGCAGAAAAAATGCTTTTAGATTATGTTCGTTATTTCAAAGGACAAGGTTTTGAAATTTTAGTTATAGCTGTTTTAGCAGGAGGAGAGTTAGAAATAGAATTTGAAAATAGCGGTGCAAAAACTTATGTTTTTGAGAAAAAAGGTTTTTTTTCTTTTTTTAAAAATTTAAAGAAAATTAAAAGAATTATAAAAAATTTTGAAGCAGATTTGGTGCATAGTCATGTTTTTAGTGCTGATTTTACAGCTTATTTTGTAAAAAAAGAATTCAAAAATACAAAATGGATTTCTACACAACATAATGTAGAATATAATTCTAGTTTTATTCGTAAAAAAGTTTGGGCTAAAATTTTGAAATCAGCTGATAAAGTGATTGCTGTCTCTGAAAAAGTTTTTGTTTTTGATAAAAACTATTTTAAATTAAAAAATAATTTAATTAAAATTCAAAATGGTGTTGATGTTGAAAAATGGTTTACGGGAAAAAAAGAAATTTTAAAAAATAAAACTGTAAATTTAGCAATTATTGGACGTCTAACTAAACAAAAAGGACATGAATATTTATTTGAAGCTCTAAAAGATTTAAAAGATAAAAATTGGGTTTTGCATATTTTTGGTGAAGGAGAATTAAAAAATAAATTAAAAAAAATTGTTAAAAAATTTAATTTGGATAAACAAATTATTTGGCGGGGTGTATCAAAAGATTTAATCACAGATACGACTGAAATCGATGTGTTAACTCAGCCATCACTTTGGGAAGGATTGAGTTTAGTAATTATGGAAATGATGCTACAAGGAAAAATTATTTTAGCTAGTGAAATTGCTGCGGAAGAATTAATTCAAGATAAAAAAACTGGCTTTGTTTGTAAAAATAAAAAAAGCAAAGATTTAACTGAAAAAATAAAATATATTATTGAAAATAGAGAAGAATGTAAAAAAATAGCTAAAATTGGCCAAGATTATGCTGTTAAAAATTTTGCTATAACAGAAAATTTAAAAAAAGTCGCTGCAATTTATCGCGATTTATGAAAATAAAAAAACCAAAAAATATTTTCTATATTTTTTTAATAAGTCTAATTTTGACTTTTTTTTCGGTTTCTCTAGTTAAAGCCAAAACTATTCCAGACCAAACTTATCCGCGTATTGCTAATTATTTTTTAAATTGGGATTTAAATGCTGAACAAGCACGTGAATTAGCAAAATGGGATGTGGTAGTTTTGGATATTGAAACCCAAGAAAAACATTTGGACTTAATTAAAAAAATAAAACAACTCAATCCAGATATAATTTTACTTGCTTATATTACTCCACAAGAAATAAAAATAAATGCCACTAATTCTGGTTCAATTTTTCGAGAAAAATTTTCTGCTGGAATTTTGGAAAATTGGTATTTAAAAAATTCACAAGCCAAAAAGCTTTCTTGGTGGTCGGGAACTAATTTATTAAATATTACTGATCAAAATTATATAAATTATTTGATAAATTATCTCAAAAATAATGTTTTATCAAGTGGGGTTTGGGATGGAATTTTTTATGATAATGCTTGGGATAATATCACTTGGTTTGCTGGTTCTGATATTGATTATAATTTAGATGGCAAAGTAGATACTTCACTTGATCAAAAATGGCGAAGTGGAATGCAATTTTTATATAATGAAACAAACCGTTTAACAAATAATAAATATATTATAGTTGGTAATAATAATAATGTTTTTTATAAAAACGAACTAGATGGAATGATGTTTGAAAATTTTAGTGAACATTCTTGGAACGAAATTATGAATAATTATAAAATTTTGAAAAATAATCCTTTGAACATTATTAATAATAATACAAAAAATAGCGGAAAAATAAATTATAAAAGTTTTCGTTTTGGACTTGTTAATTCTTTGCTGGGTAATGCTTATTATTCTTATGATTTTGGAGACCAAAATCATGGACAACTTTGGTGGTATGATGAATATGATGTAGATTTAGGCTCTGCTTTAAACGAAGCTTATTCAGAAAACAATCTTTCAACTTATAAAAATGATGTTTGGCGTCGAGATTTTGATCATGGAATTGTTTTAGTAAATAGCACAAATGATATTAAAACGATTGATTTAAAAGGAGAATATGAAAAAATAAATGGTGTGCAAGATAAAACAATTAATAATGGTTCTATAGTTTCTGAAGTTGATATTTTTGGTCAAGATGGTTTAATTTTATTAAAAACTTTTGAAGGTTTAAAAGATGTTTTATATAAAAATGGATCTTTTGTAAGATTTATTCGACCAGATGCTAGTCGTGTTAGAAATGGATTTTTTGTTTTTGAAGAAGGTTTCAAAGGTGGTTATTTAATAGCTAAAACAGATTTAGATGGGAATAAAAAAGAAGAATTATTAGTAGCTAGTAATAATAAAATTCAAATTTGGCGTGATGATGGACAACTTTTGATGAAAAGTTATCCTTATGGAGCAAATTATGCTGGTGATATAAAAATTGCAATTGGAGATCTAAACGGGGATAATTTAAAAGAAATTTATGTAGCTCCAGATAAAGGTTATAAATTACCAATAAAAATTTATACTCGTCATGGAAAAATTATGCGCAAAGATTTTTATCCTTTTGGCGAAAATTATGATGGTGGTTATAGTTTGGCGGTTGGACTGGCTGAAAAAAAAGTTTTGAGTAAAAGACAAGAATTATTTATCGCGACAAATTCTTGGATAAATATTTTTAATTATGATTTAGAAAAAATAATAAGTTTCCGCGCTTTTGAAAATACTTATTATGGTGGAGTAAAAATAGATGTTGGTGACATCGACGGTGATGGTACTGAAGAAATTGTTACTGCTAAAGAAAATGATGAACCAGTTATAAAAATTTTTGATATGCAAGGAAATGTAAAATCAGGGCCAACAAAAGCTTATGCTAGTTTTGCTTCTTCAGGAATTAATGATATTAAAGTACAAGATGTAGATTTTGACGGCAAAGAAGATATATTGGTTTTTTCTGAGAGTTTTTAAAATAGCGAGTAAGTGAGTAAGCAGGTAAGCGAATAAGAAAAATAAACAGTCTAAATTCTGACTGTTTTTTTATCTTAAATAAGCCAAAAAATACAAAGATGACTTGACAAAAAAGCTTAAATATGCTATATTATGCTGTTATTATTTAAAAAATATTATGAAAATAGCGATGATTGGACAAAAAGGTATCCCAGCCATTCATGGTGGAGTAGAACGTCATGTACATGATTTGTCTTTAAATTTGGCAAAAAAAGGTCACGAAGTTTTTGTTTATAGTCGAAAATGGTATACAAACAAAAATGAGGATTATAATATTGAAAATGTAAAAATAATTCATAAACCAAGTTTACATACAAAACATTTGGATACTATCACTCATACTTTTTTTGCTACAATTGATGCAATTAAAAAAGAAAATAAAATTGATGTTATTCATTATCATGGAGTTGGTCCATCTCTTTTAGCTTTTATTCCAAGAATTTTTTCTCCAAAAATAAAAGTTATTTCAACTTTTCATTCTATTGATCGTTATCATCAAAAATGGAATTTTTTAGCAAAAACTGTCTTGAGATTGGGCGAAAGAGCTGCTTGTAAATTTCCTCACCAAACAATAACTGTTTCTCGTAGTTTAGAAAATTATTCAGTTAATGAATATAAAGCCAAAACTATTTATATTCCAAATGCTGTTAATTCTTTGGACGAGATGCCAAATTATGAAGAAATTTTACGAGCTGATAATTTAAAAAAATTTAATTTAGAAAAAGGAAAATATTTAGTAATGATTTCTCGTCTAGTTCCTCATAAGGGTGCTCATATTTTGATTCAAGCTTTTGTTAATTTAAAAAATAAATACAAAGACGATCCAAAAATACAAGAATTGAAATTAGCTATTGTGGGTGGTTCTGTTTTTACTGATAAATATGTTCGTGATTTACATGTTTTAGCTAGTTCACAAAATGATATAATCTTTACAGATTTTCAATCAGGAAATATTTTAGAAGAATTATATTCTGGTTCTTTAGCTTTGGTTAATCCATCAATGAGTGAAGGTTTACCAATTACTGTGTTACAAGCAATGTCACATAAAAAACCAGTTTTAGTAAGTAATATTGCCGAGCATTTAGAACTTGTTAAAAACCCTAAATATATTTTTAATGAAAATGATATTGAAGATTTAGAAAATAAATTATTTGATTTTTTATGTGCTGACGAAAATGGCCGTTCTCTAGAAGGTGAACAAAATTTAAAAACTGTTAACAAATATTATACTTGGGAAAATATTGCACCTCAGATAATAAAGGTGTATAATAGTTAAGCCTACCTAGTTTCCGCCGTCTGAAAATTGTTTTTATTATTAGAAATAAGTTTTGGACGGCGGCCACATTGGAATTATGCGGGGACATACCCGCCCGGGGCCGTTCGTCCTTTTTTGTTTTTGGATCACAGGTTGTATCATTTGCGTAAAAAACGCCGACTCAAATAAGAGTTGTCTTTTCTAGAGCGATTTTATAGAGGAAATCGTTTCTTGAAAAAAATGGTACAACCTTTTTTATTTGACAAAATACTAAAAATATTTTATTTTAATTGATAATTATATTGATCTTTTACAATTTTTTAAGCAGACAAGCTTGTAAAAAAACAGGAGGAAAAATGTTCGAAAATAATTTGAGAACTAAACTCGAGCCTTATTTGGTGAGAGACTTCGGTTTTGATCCGAATTTGTTGCCAGACTTATCACGAAGAAGATTTTTTCAGAGAGACAAGATATTTGAATTTCTTAAAAAGTATAAACTTAGTAATTTTCAGCTTCAGAGTTTTTTGTCTTTTACTTATGAAAATATTCTTAATAACGGAAGTGCGAAAAAACAGCAAATGTTTCTCGAAACTTTCGAAAAAGATCTGACAGTTTTTTCAAAAGATAGGGCAGTAATTGCCCATATCTTGCATTCTTTTTTTGATGACTCAGAAAAATTTCTTGAGCTTTTAATGAAGCTTGAGGAAATAAAAATTGAAAAAGCCTCAGTTGAGGCTTTTGATCTGGTTTCGAGATATATCGAAACCATTGTTTTAAATGGTCTGGCACATTTAAGTGCTAGAAATGCTGAAACAGCATTAAGTAGTGTTGTAGTTTTATCTACTGCACTTAAAATTGATATAAAATCTTTTAAGAATTTTTTTGAAGAAATTTCGGAGAAATTTAAAAAAGAGATTCATATCAACTCGGCAAAAGTCATTGCCGAGTTTGCGAAGAATTTATAAAATTTTTCGCAGAATTTTTTTAAACCCGGCTGGATAGCTGGGTTTTATTTTTCTTGAAAAATTTTCTGTGCTTTATCAATAAATAAAATTCCATCAAGATGATCAACTTCATGTTGGATAACTCTAGCAAAATAATCATGAGCATCAAATTCTAAACTTTCACCATGTTCGTTTAAAGCTTTGACGATAATGTCACTATATCTTCTAACTTCACCAAAAAAACCTGGAACAGATAAACAGCCTTCTGTATCAATATTTTTTTTGCGACTAGTTTTTTCCCAAATTGGATTGATTAAAATCAGATCATTTTGTTTTTTATTGTAATTTGTTTTTTCGTCTTTTTGTAAAGCTTCTTTAGCAATTACACATATTCTAATGTTTTTGCCAATTTGCGGTGCAGCTAAACCAACGCCGTCTTTTAATTTCATTGTCGGAATCATTTCTTGTATTAATTTTTGGGTATCAGAAGATAACAAAAATTCAGAATTTATTTCTACAGATCTTTTGCGTAAATTTTCATTTGGGTGAATAACTATATCTAACATATTATGGTGTTAAAAGACTATTTGGATTTGGATCAATTTTTAAATCAGAATCTATATACTCATTTATTATTTTAAGATTTTCTAAATAATCTTTTTTAGGCAGACGTAAATTGAAAGCATAATAATTTTTTCCATGGGAAAAATTTGCTTGCATTTCATATACTGGTGTCAATTTTACATTTATTTTTTTATTTGTCAATATATTTTTTATTTTTTCATAATTAAATTGACATTTTTCTTTAGCTTCTTTTTTGTCTAAAGCTCCAAAAAAATATTTTACTAAAAATGAATAAGGTGGATAAAAAAGTTTTTTTCGTAAATTAAGTTCAGTACGGTAAATTCTATCTTTTTCGCCCAAAGATTTAAAAAATACATTTTCTGGATTTTTGGTTTGAATCATAACTAAACTATTTGGATCACGAAAATAATTTATTTCAGCTAAAGTTTGCCAAATTTTTTCAGTAAGTCCGAATTCGGGGATTGATAATTGACGGTCAATATCTAAAATCAAGAAAGTTTTGGTTCTTTTCCAATCAATAATTGATAATGTTTTTTCAGTACCAATATAAATTTGATTTTTGTTTTCATCAATTGAAAAATCTGTTTGTTCGCTATCGATACGAATTATTTGATAATTTGGATTTTTTAAGATTGTTTTTAAATATTTTTCTAAACTAAGAGTGCTAAGTTCTTCATTTAAAAACAGTGGGGAACCACAACGTGGACATAATTTTTCATATTTTGTTTTATAATCACTAACTGGCGAATATAAAATATTTTCAACACGATTATAAAGTAAATTACGTTCAGTATCTGGGCAAAGTGGAGTATAAAAACATTTTTGACAATTAACAAAAGTTGAATTTGTTTTACGATTTAAATAAATAAAAATATCATTTTTGCTTTTATCTGTTAATTGTTGTAAAAGTTTTTCTTCAATTTCAAAACTTAAAAATGATTTAGTTTCTTTTCCTCTTTGTTTATTTAAATTAGAAATTATTATCGGTTTTTCTGTTTGATTAGAAAATAATATTTTTTGGGAGTTTAGTTTGCGATTGATTTTTAAATTTTCTTTGCCAATTTCATAATATTTTTCAAAACTAGGAGAATAAGAAGCGAAAGTTAATTTTTTATTTTGCAAATTAAAAATTAAATCTGCTAAATCTTTATCAGAAAAACGTGGTGAACCTTCCCAATGTTTATGATTTTCATCGTGTTCAAAATCAATGATAATTTCGTCAAAAAAAGAAGGTGGTAAAAGTAAAGAAGCACGTGTGCCAATGACAATTGCTTTTTCTTGGTTTCTCAATAAAAACCAATTGGTAAATTTTTCTTTATCACTTAATTCTGAATGCCAAAAAATAGTTTGTTTATGTAATTTTTTTGGTATTAAATTTAATATTGAAGCACCAAATCTTATTTCAGGTATGACGATTAATGTTTTTTTTTGTGAATCCAAGTTTTTGTATAATTTTTGGTGTTCTATTTCATCCTCATATAAAAAATATTGTCGGTTTTCTTTTTTGTTTTTTTGTTTTTTTCTTGTTTTTAATTCAATTTTTTTTAATTTATTTTTTTGTAAAGGAGCTAAAGCCATTTTTAAAATATTAGCAATAGCATTTTTATAAATTTGAGAAATTTTCAAATAAAATTCTAAATCTTCTTCAGTTAAAAAAAATTCTGGATTTACTATTTCAGATAAAGTTTTTATATTTTTTATTTCAGTTTTTTGTTCAATTTTATAAACTATCCCGTAGATTTGTTTTTTTCTAAATTCAATTTTAACCATTTGTCCAGGACGAATGGTTTCTTGCAAAAAAATCGGAACTTCATAATCAAAGACAAAAAAGTTTCCTGGAAGTTTTTTTAGTGGAATTATTTTGGCAATCATAGCCTAAAATTATTTGAAATCAAAATATCCAGTTAGATAACCAACACCAAAAGGTGCTTCATAAGCTAAATTTTTGAATTCATAATTCATGTTTTGAATTATTGATAATAATAAAAGAAGAGAATGATAATTTGATTCATTAGCATTTTTGACGAAATCTGAGTCAAGATTAGTAATGCCTGTGGAATTATGAGCTTCTAAAAGTTCAATTATTTTTTTATCATATTCCAGTCCTTCTTTTGTAAAACCAGCCGGCGATTCAGTTTTTAATGAATGAGACATATTACCAGTAGCTAAAATAGCAATACGACGTGAAGATTTTATAAAAATATTTTTTAAAACTTTTCCGAATTCTAGGTAATTTTTTTTTGTTTGATCGGCTGTATAAATAACTAAAATTTTTGTATTAGGTAAATTTTCAGCAATAAAAAATAAAGGAATAGAAATTGAAATATCATTTTTTTCTTCATTTAAAATTTTTATTTTCATCTCAGAATTATTTTTTATTAAACCCGCAAAATCATTGGCACCAAAATATTTTTTTTTGAAATCATATTCTCCAAAATCTTCAAAATTAGAAAAAAGTTCAGTTGCAGCATTTAGAGAAAAATAATCATCTTTTTTTTCATTACAAATCACAACTAATATCTGTGGTCTAGCTAGATATAATTCTTCAGCAATTTTTTTTAAAGCGTTTTTTGTTGCTTGAAGTTTTTCAGCAGATTCTTTGGCAATAGAGTTTACCAATAGACTGCTATAAGGGGTGTGAGCTGCAAAAACTAATGACATATTTTATTTTATAGTTTAATTTTAGCTGTTTCTTGGGTTTTTTACAAGTTTTTAAATTTTAATTTTTAGAATTTCATTTTTAATATTTTTTTTACTTTTGATTTTGAATCTGACAAATTCTGGAATATAACCTTCAAAAAAACCGTTTCTTTTGCCTTCAATTAAAATTTCTTTCTCTTGTCCTCGTAATTTTTGTAAATATTTTTTTTGGCTGTCTTCGGCTATTTTGATTATTTTTTTGACGCGTTCATTTTTTATTTTTTCATCAACTTGTTCTGTCATTTTATTAGCTGGAGTTTTTGGTCTAGCAGAAAAAGGGAAGATATGTGTTTTGGAAAAATTAACATCTTTAATAATTTGGCAAGAAGATGCAAAATCAGTTTCGTTTTCTCCAGGAAAACCAACAATAATATCAGTACTAAAAGAAAAATTTTTGTCTAATTGACGAAATTTTTTGATTATCTCTTGATATTTTTCGTTACTGTAATGTCGATTCATTTTTTTTAAAATTTTATCACTACCACTTTGCAAAGAAAGATGAACGTGATTCATCATTCTTTTGTCTTCAAAAACTGTAATCAATTCAGAATTGATCAGACGAGGGTCAAGAGAACCCAAACGAATCCTGAGAATTTTGGTTTCTTTTAAAATTTTTTTTAAAAGTTTAGCTAAATTTATTTTTTTGTCTTGATATTGGCAAATATTTACTCCAGTCAAAATTATTTCTTTAAAATCTTTTTTTTCTAATTTTTTTATTTTTGTAATTATTTGTTTTGTTGGTAAAGATTCACTTGTACCTCGAAAAGAGGGAATAATACAATAAGTACAATTAAAATTACAACCATTTTGAATTTTGATAAATTTTCTTACATAATCAATTTGTTTTTCTTTTTTTTCTTCTTTATTTTTTAGTGGGAATTTTTTTTGAATATGATTTAAAATTTCCTGATTATTTTTTCCTATAAAATCAATTTCTTTTAAAGAATTTTCTAAACAACCAGTCGCTATAACATAAATATTTTTATTTTTAGCTCGTCGAATAAGTTGTCTAGTTTTTTGTGAAGCTCGACTAGTAACCGCACAAGCACGAATTATACAAATATTTTCTTGTTCACCAAAATCAACAATTTCGTATTTTTTGTTTATTAATTGTTCTTTTAATTCATCACTTTCTGCTTGATTTAATTTACAGCCGAGAGTATAAAAAGATATTTTCATAAAAATTATAAATTGTTTTTATTTTATATAAAAATAATCTAAAAGTAAAGACAATTTAAGGTTTGACCATTAACTAAAAAAATAGTAAAATATAGCCATTATGATAAAAAATAAAAAAGCGTATTTATTTTTGTTATTGATATCCTTAGCAATTTTGTCTGTTGTTATTTTTTTTATTTTTCAAAATATTTGGAAAACAGAAATGAAAAAAGAAACATCTTTAGAAAAAACAGACAAAATAGAGGAAACTGAAGAAAAATATTTTCATGATAAATATCTTGTGACAGCTGATGATACTTTTGCAACAGTTTTGGAATATTATGGTTTTACTTATAAGCAAATGACAACTATTTTAGAAAATAGTTCTTCTACTTATGATTTTACAAAAATAAAAATTGGACAAAATTTTGATTTGGTAAAAAATATTGACCATAATTTATTATGGCTTGATTATGAAATAAACAAAGACGATTTTGTACGAGTAAATTTTGTTTCCTCTAGTCCTGATAATATTTTTGTAGAACACAAGAAAATAGAATATGAAATTGAAATTGTAAAACAAACAGCAGTAGTTTCTTCATCACTTTATTTAGATGGTTTAGAAGCAAGTATTCCAGAAGAAATTATTATGGAATTTACTGATATTTTTGCTTGGACAATTGATTTTTCAGTACAAGTTCAAAAAAATGATTCTTTTGCGATTATTTATGAAAAAAGATTCCGTGATGGAAAAGAATCTGGTTATGGAAATATTTTAGCTGGTAGTTTTACTAATGTTGGTGTATTTTATGACGCATATATTTTTGAAAATGAAGAAGGTAAAATCGCTTATTACAATTCAAAAGGCGAAGCTATGATCAAACAATTTTTAAAAGCTCCTCTTGAATTTAAACGTATAAGTTCTGGTTATACTTATGGACGTTTTCATCCAGTTCTTCAAGAAAATTACGATCATTTAGCAATTGATTATGCTGCTCCTATCGGTACTCCAGTTATGGCGGTTGGTGATGGAACTGTCAAATATGCTGGGTGGAATGGTGGTTTTGGAAATTATATTGATATCAAACATAATGATATTTATTCGACGCAATATGCTCATTTATCAGCTTATGCAAAAGGAATAAAATCTGGAGTAAAAGTAAAACAAGGACAAATAATTGGTTATGTTGGTTCGACAGGTTGGTCGACTGGACCTCATTTACATTATCAAATTAAAAAAAATGGAAAATTAGTTAATCCTTTAACTATTGATTTACCACCCGGAGAACCTGTTTCTGAAATGAAAAAAAATGATTTTGAAAAAGTCGTGGAAAAATACAAAAATCAACTTTAATTTATTTATTTAATATTTATTTTTTATGCAAGATATACAAGAAATATTTAATCGTGTTCAAGACTCTAAAAGAAAACAAAAAGAAATTCGTAAAATTTATAAAGATGCTTTAGATAATGTCGGTGAATATCGAGAAGCTGTAGAAAAAATGAAAAGTTTAAGAGAAACAAAAAAAAGAATTGAAACTACAATTAGAGAACAATTTGCGAGTGAAATGACAAAATTTGAAGATTTAAAAATTGATATTGAATCTGATAATCAACTTTTGTCTGATATTGCACTTGCAAAAGTTTCAAAAGGTGAAGTGATTGAAATTAAAGATCAAGATGAAAATGAGTATGAACCAATTTTTAATGTAAAGTTTAAAAAAATTGCTTAATTTATTTAACCGTCCTGCAAAGGCGGTTTTTTGTTGCATAATTTTTTATAAGTTGTATAATAAATATGCAAGGTCGTTTATTAATAATTTATTTATGTCGGTTACAATATATACAATTCAAGATAATATATATTGTCGAATGGCAAAGAAATATTTTGACGAAAAGAAAATCACTTACAATGAATATGATATTATAAGTGATATCCAAAAAGCCGTAGAGATGGAAAAAAAGGCAAAGTTTGTTGGTGTACCAGTTATTCTAATTGGTCGCAAAACAATAATTGGGTTTGATAAGAAAAGATTAGACAAAATTTTGGACTGAATTTTTTAAATACTATAAAAAAACAAAAGCGCGCTTACTTTTGCTGGGTTCGCTTTTTTTATTTTTAAAAATGTGTTAAAATATCCGCATTGAAAATAAAAATAAATTTAAAAACAAATTATGTCTAGAGAAATAGTTTTTGATATTGAAACAATGGGGGATATAAAAGATTTTGATAATTTAAAAATAACCGTGGTTTCAATTTATGAATATGAAAATGATAAATATTCATCTTTTGAAGAACATGAACTTGGTTTGTTGTGGCCAATTTTGGAAAAAAGCGAAAGAATTATTGGTTTTAATAGTGAACATTTTGATGTTCCAATTTTAAATAAATACTATGCTGGAGATTTAACAAAATTTTCTCATTTAGATTTATTAAAAATAATTCGAGAATCAACTGGAAAAAGATACAGATTAAATGATATTGCCAAAGCAACTTTACAAATAGAAAAAAGTGCTAATGGATTAAAAGCTATGGAATGGTTTAAAGAAGGTAAAATAGATGAAATAAAAAAATATTGTGAGCAAGATGTAAAAGTTACTAAAGAATTGTATGATTATGGTTTAAAAAATAAAATGCTTTATTTTCCAACTTTGACTGGAGAAATTCAACCTTTTCCTGTAAATTTTGATAAACCAAAAATAATTTCTGGCACAGATAATTTACAGAAAAATATCAATTTAACTTTGCCTTTTTAATTTTTTTCTTAAAAAATTTCAAAGTGAATGTCGGCGATATTCACTTTTTTTGTTAGTAAAATTTTACTAATATCCAAAACCGTGTTTGGATTTCCACAAATAAAGAATTTAGAATTTAAAAAATCTAAATCAGTAAAATAATCATTAACATGTCCAGTTTTGCCAGTCCAATTTTGCTCCGCATCACTGATTATTATCTCAAAATTAAAATTTTTATATTTATTTTTTAAATTTTGTAAACGATCTTGCCAAAAAATATCAGTTATTTTGCGATTGCCAAAAAGTAAAAGAAAATCCTGTTCATTTTTGTTTATTTCCAATTCATTTTTTAATATGGAAAAAAGTGGTGACAAACCGACACCAGTAGCAATAAAAATTATTTTATTTTTATCATTTTTTGGATAAGTAAAATTTCCTTGGGCAGAACTAAAAGTTAATTTATCATTGATTTTTAATTTTTTAAAATATTCGCCTGCTAAACCATTTTTTAAAATTTTTACACAGATTTCAAGATAATCGTCTTGTGGTAGAGAAGATAAAGAATAAGAACGCAAAACAGTAATATTATTTTGAGGAATTTGTATTTGAATAAATTGCCCTGGCAAAAAAGTAAAATTTTGTGGTTTGAGAAATTTTATATTTAAAATATCTTCACCAATCATTTCAATATCTAATATTTTCTCAGTAAAAAAATTTAAGATATCAGTATTTGACATAAGTTTTTTTTTGTTATATCATACTTATATAGTATAAGTTGATTTTTTGTTTTTATTTTAACATTTTTTTCTTTATGCTTCAAATCAGTAAACAAGTTGATTATTCTATTCAACTTTTGTTGCGTTTAAAATCTTTAGAAAAAGAAGAATTTTTGAGTCTAAAAAAGTTTTCTGATGAAAAAAAAATTTCTTTTCTTTTTTTACAGAGATTGGCTGGAATATTAAAAAATAATGGTTTGATCAAATCTAAAAGAGGTTCACAAGGTGGATATTTTCTAAGTCCAGATTTAAAAAATATTTCTTTAAAGAAAATAATTGAAGTTATGGATGGTGGTTTCGGACTTTGCGATTGTTTAAGAAAAAAAAATTGTACTTGTGGACGAGAAAAAACTTGTGCGGGTAAAACATTTTTAGAGCCGGTAAATGAAGAAATAATTGCTGTTTTGGAAAAAACTATAATTATTTAATTATTATGAAAAAAATATTTACAAAAAAAAGAAAAATTTATTTAGATCACGCAGCTACAACCTACGTTGATAGAAAAGTTTTTATTTCAATGTTACCTTTTTTTTCAGAAAAATTTGCCAATCCTTCAGCAATTTATTCAGCTGGTGTGGAAATTGAACAGATAATTAAAAAAAATAAAAAAGATTTAGCTGAAATTTTTCATGCAACTCCTGATTCTTTTTTATTTACTTCTGGTGGTACAGAATCGATCAATTTAGCAATTTTAGGAACAGCTCGAGCTAATAAAAAATTTGGTAATCATATTATTACGACTGCGATCGAACATCCAGCAGTTTTAAATTCTGTCAAAGCTTTAGCAAAAGAAGGTTTTGAAATAACTTATTTAAAACCTGATGAATATGGTTTTATTTCAGCTAAACAAATAAAAGAAGCATTAAAATCAGAAACAATTTTAGTGAGTATTATGATGGCTAATAATGAAATTGGAACTGTTGAGCCAATTGCTGAAATTGGTAAAGAAATTTTGAAATGGCGAAAAGATAAAAAAACAATTTATCCTTATTTTCATAGTGATGCTTGTCAGGCGGCTGGCTTTTTTGATCTCGATGTAGAAAAAAGTCATGTAGATTTGCTTTCGCTAAACGCTGGAAAAATTTATGGTCCAAAAGGTAGTGGACTTCTTTATAAAAGAAAAGACGTAAAAATTGAAGCTATTATTTTTGGTGGTGGTCAACAAACTGGTTTGAGATCAGGTACAGAAAATGTTGCTGGAATTATTGGCTTAGCGGAAGCTTTAAAAATAGCTCAAGAAAATAGAAAAAAAGAAACGCTTCGTTTGTTTGAATTAAGAAATTATTTCTTTAAAAAAATACAAGAAAAAATAAAAGATGTAAAATTAAATGGTCCTGAATTAAATGATCCGAATAGTCGTTTAGTAAATAATCTTAATGTTTCTTTTTTAGGAATAGAAGGGGAAGCTCTGTTATTGTATTTGGATGCCAAAGGAATTATGTGTTCAACTGGTTCGGCTTGTTCTTCTCAATCTTTAGCAGTTTCTCATGTTTTAGATGCTTGTGGTTTTGATTTTTTACGGATGCATTCAAGTATCAGATTTTCTTTAGGAAAAATAAATAATAAAAAAGATATTGATTATGTAATAAAATATTTACCAGAACTTGTAGAAAAATTACGAAAAATATCTTCAATTTCAAATAATTCAATCAAAGAAAAAAAATAATTTTATTTTATGCTTAAACAAGCAAAGATCAAACAATCAGATGATAAAGCTTGGCTTTATTCGACAGAAGTTAAAAAACATTTTTTTAATCCGCAAAATGTTTTACTAGCTGGTGAAGAAGAAAAATATCAAGCGGATGCAATTGGAAAAGTTGGTTCGCCAGCTTGCGGTGATGAAATGCTTATATTTTTGAAAATTGACCCAAAAACTGAAAAAATTTTGGATTTAAAATGGCAAACTTTTGGTTGTGGTTCAGCGATCGCTTCTACTTCTATGTTGTCTACTATGGTACTAGAAGATGGCGGAATGACAATTACTGAAGCTTTAAAAATTAGTCCAAAAGATATTGTTGATAAACTTGGTGGTTTGCCTGATAGAAAAATTCATTGTTCAGTTTTGGGTGATCAAGCACTACTTCGAGCGATAAATAATTGGTTTTTAAAAACTGGGCAAATTGACCGAATAATATTAAGAGGACAAAAAATTATAGATGAAAAAAATAAAATTACAGCTGAAATGATAGAAGATTTTGCTTTAAATGATATAAATACACTCAGTGCAATTAAAGAAAAATTAAAAATAACAGAATTAACAAGTGAAACTGAAAAAAAGATTCAAGAAGTTTTAGATAAGTTAAATCAAGAAGAAAAACAATATTATGAAGATTAAAAAAAATGATGTTGTTAAAAAAATTAAAACAGTGGTTGATCCGCATATCGGAATCGATGTTTATTCACTAGGTTTTATTTATAAAATTGATATTGATTCAGAAAATAATATCAAAATTTTAATGACTTTAACTAGTCCAATGTGTCCTTTGGCTTCTTTTTTAACAAAAGCAGTACAAGATGCTGTTTTGAGTTTAAAAAATGTAAAAGAAGTTATAGTAGAAATAACTTTTGATCCACCTTGGCAAGCTCCAACAAAAATAAAAAAAATGTTTAAAATGTAATATGGAAGTTGAAAAAATAAAAAACATTCCAGAAAATTCAATTTTAATTGGAGAAAAAAAATCTGGTAAAATCAGAAAAATAAAAGTTGATAGAGAAAAATGTATTGGTGCTCGCAGTTGTGTATTTTTTGCGCCAAATGTTTTTCAACTTGATGATGAAAATCTAGCTTACATTGTTGATTTAGAAGGGGATAATGAAGATCAAATTTTGTTAGCTGCTAAATCTTGTCCAGTTTTAGCAATAGAAATTTTTGATGAAAATGATCAAAAATTAGTTTAAATAAATTTGAAAACAATTTAGTCTGTGTTATAATATTTTTATCTAATAAAAATTATTTTTAATCAATATATTTTATGAATAAAACAATTATCAATTTGGCCAAAGCTTTTATCGGTGAAAGTCAAGCTCGAAATCGTTATGACATGTATGGGAAAGTGGCAGTTAAAGAAGGTTTAGAAAAAGTTGCTGATAATTTTTTTCTAACTGCTGAACAAGAAAAAGAACATGCTAGTTGGATGTTTAAATTAATAAATCAATTAAAGAAAGATGACCAAAGTTTAGACCAAATAATTTTAACCGGAGCAGAAGTTGATGTAAACATAATTTATGGTGACTCAAAGACAAATCTCAAATCAGCTATTGCTGGTGAAGATCATGAACAAACTGTAATGTATCCAGAATTTGCCGCTACTGCCGAAGCAGAAGGTTATCCAGAAATAGCCAATAGACTTCGAGCAATCGCAAAAGCTGAATTTAATCACGAAGATCGTTTTAAAACTTTACTTGCCGAATTAGAGTCAGACACAATGTTTAAAAAAGATAAAGAAATAACTTGGGTTTGTAAAAAATGCGGTTATATTCATACTGGAAAAGAAGCACCAGAAGCCTGTCCATCTTGTGGACACGCCAAAGGTTTTTTCAGTGAAAAGAAATAAAATAAAGATTTAATAAAAAACAGCTTTTGTCAGCTGTTTTTTTTGATCTATTTAATTATTTTATATATAAATTGCTTCACCATCTTCGTAAAGCATGCCAGCAGTTTTATTTATCCAAACAATATTATTCCAATTATAATTCATAGTATTAAAGACATCTTCATTTGCAATATGTCTTTTTTTACCATTTTCAACTACATAAATTTTATTGCTTTCTACAATACCAAAAATTGTTCCATTTTTTAGACGAATACCATCACCTTCATTAAGATTATAAAGACGATTGATATTTACTTCATGAATTTGTAAATGAGGAAAATTTATTTTTGCTATTTGTTCGTCATAAATAGGGTAATAAGTATTTTCATCTAGATAGTATAAAGATTTTGTTTCTTTGATTCTAACCAATTCACCAAAAGGAGCTTTGTTTTCAAGAGTTATAATTGTCCCATCTAAATAATCTTCTAAATCTTCAGAATCAACTTCAATTATTTCATCTGGATTGTAACCTAAATTTTTTACAACTTCATAATTTAAAAATTCTCTTTTATAATCATAATCAAGTAAATAATATTTTGTACCTTGTTTAACGATAGAATAATTTGGTAGTGAAATTTCTGCGCTCTCTGTGTATTGATTTAATTTTTCTGGAGAAACTTCAATAATCATTTTTGGGTCATATCTACTTACTAATGAAATCATATTTTTAAATTTTCTTTTTTCCCCATTTTGAATCAAATAAACATCAGCTGAATCAATACTTTTAAGTAAACTACCATCAGGATAAATTTGTTTGAACCAATCATTCCAAATAATCCAAAAATTTTTATTGCCATGAATGTGAGGAGTGTAAGTGTATAAAAAACCGGTCGCATTTGATCTCGGAATTACAACTTCACCATCTATAATATAAATTTGTCCTTCTCGTTTTATCCAAGAAATTTTTTTATAATTATCATAATACCAACGCATTATTCCAGCAGCTCGGTCTACTTGTACACCAAAACCTTTATATTTCTGAACTTCGTCATCAGTAGTTGTGTTATCATCTGAAATTCCATAGCCCGTTGCCCAATCAAGTTGTTTTTGACTTGGTTCTTCATTTAATACTAAACTTTGTTCTTTTTGTAATTTTACTAATAAATATTTTGGATTAATTTCATTTTCTTTTGCCGCTTCATAAATTATGGACGAAGCTTTTTTAGTAATTCCTTCCCAATTTTCAGTTTTGTAATTTGTTAAATAACTATTTTTAACTTCTAAAAAAGTTTGGATATCAGTCAGATTCATACTTTCTGAGTTTTGTAATTCGTCATCAGAAATAATAAAATTTGGGTCAAATTCAGCTGATTTTGATTTCACAGGTAGTAATAATAATATCAATGCTAAGATAGATAAGATTTTTTTCATAGTTTTTTTAATTTTTTATTATTATAACAGAAATAATTAAAAGTCGAAAGTAGAAAAGTTAGTAAGCATGTAAGATAATTTTAAATTCCTGATTTTAGATTTAAGAATTAGACAGTTATAAAATACTGTCTTTTTTAATTTATTTAATTATGATATAATAATGAAGCAAAAATAAATAAAAAATTATTCAGATATTTTATGTTAGGAAAAATATTATTTAAAAATAAAATAAATATAGTTATATATATTTCTTTTTTTGTCTTCTTCTTTGCCTCAAACATTGGATTAACTAATAACATTATTAAAGCAGAAGACACTATTTGCCCTCTTACCACCAATCAAGATTTTAAACTAGGGGATATTCATGAAGACATAAGACAATTACAAAAGTATTTAAATAATAATGGATATATTTTAGCTACTACTGGACCAGGTAGAATAGGTGGAGAAACAAATTACTTTGGCTATCTTACCCAAAGTGCTCTAACTAAGTTTCAACAAGATAAAAATATTAAGTCAAACAATCTAGGAGTATTAGATCTAGCAACTAGAAACTATCTAAATTGTAATAATAATAACGAATACGAAAACAAACTAATTAAATATACTAATAATAATAAAGTATATAAAGTAGAAAATAATTTAAAACGTTGGATAGTAGATAGGGGATAACATTGATATAAACAACAAAAAAACAGAAAACATTGATACAAATAACAAATATACTTTAGGTGGTAAAATCACTGGTTTAAATTATGATATTACTTTGAAAAATTTTATTAACAATGACAAATTAGTAATTAGCTCTAACCAAAGTAGTAATTTTGTTTTTAATAATAAACTAACGTTAGGAGAAGAGTATGACGTCAATATTATAGATGATAAAAATAATCAAAAATGTTATTTAAAAAATAATAGTGGAATTATAGATAAATATAATATAGATAATATTGAAATAATGTGTGGAGAAAAAACCGCATTAAATTATAATCCATTTACTTTTGTCTTTAATTCACTTCCTTTATACACTCTTACATATAGAGCAGGTAATAATGGAAATTT
>JBAZIZ010000007.1:0-22857 GCA_041651535.1 Patescibacteria group bacterium | reverse complement strand
TACCTGCCTGCCGGTAGGCAGGGAGCGCATCCATTAAAACTTTTCAAACACGCCGTCATAGCTCAGTTGGTACCTGCCTGCCGGTAGGCAGGGAGCGCATCCATTAAAACTTTTCAAACACGCCGTCATAGCTCAGTTGGTAGAGCGCATCCATGGTAAGGATGAGGTCTCCAGTTCAATCCTGGATGACGGCTCAATAGAGCGTCCCGATGTATCGTCGGGAAGGTCTCCAGTTCCCTGTCTGCCGTCGGCAGGAATCCTGGATGACGGCTCCAATTAAAAAATCCCGCTATGTTTCCATATAAAGCGGGATTTTATTTAAAATATTCCTCCTGAAGCCTTTTGGCTTCTCTGATTGTTTTTGATTTTATTTTGCCGTTTTTAATTTCACGGCAAAAAGCCGAGAAAAAATACCTAACCTTTTTTTTAGGATCAGATATTTTTTTTAATGACTCTGCCATTTTTAAAACAGAGTTCATTTCTCTTAAGTTCATCCCCTGAGCTAGGGAATGAACCAGTTTGTGCAGACGATCGTCTGTCATTTTTTCTCCTTTTGAAAAGTTCTGCTTATATTTAACCATTTTTTAATTGATAAGTCAAATATTATTTTAGCTATACACAGCTAATATTGACAAAAAATATAAAATATTGTATTATGAAAGCCGTAAATATAAGAAAAAAAATATGTCATCAAAATCAAAAGAAAGAGAAAATCGAGTCAAATTAGAATGTACTGAATGTAAACATGTCAATTATTTTGTAAATAAAAATAAAAAAGTACATAAAGAAAGACTTGAACTACAAAAATATTGTAAATTTTGCAAGGCACATACTTTGCATAAAGAAACAAAATAAATTATAATAAAAGTCGGTTTAATCCGATTTTTTTTAATTTTTTAAATATGTTTTATATAAAAGCGTTTATAAAAAGTTTGTACGATTTTAATTGGTTAAAAACACAAAAAAATGATATTAAAAAGGCAGGTAATTATTTTTTGTTTTTTATTCTTTTTTTATCTTTTGTTTATGCTTGTTTTTTTACTTTTTTCTTAATTCCAAAAATAAAGATTCATATAGATAATTCTTTTAAAAATTTTGCTGATCTAGATTTAGAAATTAAAGAACATAAAATTTCGGTTTCTGGTATAGAACAACCTTTTCAAAATACAATTTCAGATTTTTCAAAAAACAGTGAAGAAAAATTATTTATTTTTATTGACACAATATCAACTTCAAGTGATTATTTAAAATATTCTCAAATTGATAAAAATGAAAATAGAATTATAATCACCAGTTCAACAATTGCTCTTTATGGTAAAGATGGTACGATAAATGTTCAAACTGCAGAAAAAATGTCAGACTTTTCTTTGAATAAAAAAATAATTTTTGATTTGTTAGAAAAAGAAAAAACTATTTTTATTTTCTCAATGATTTTAATGTTTTTTGTATTAACAATAAGCAAAATTATTTCAGCACTTTTTGTATCTTTTGTTATTTTTCTTATTTTTAGAAAAAGTAAAAAAATAGATTTTAAAAATATTTTAGGAATTGCTTTGTTTGCTTTGACATTACCAACTTTAATTATAATTTTTTTAGCGAATTTTGGAATTTCTTTACCTTTTTTGCATTCATTTTTATTATTTCTGATTTTATTTTTAGTATTTGAACAAAAAAGTGTTTCTAAAATTGATGACGAAAAGAAAGAAGAAATTACAATAGATAAATAATTTTTCTCCCCCTATTAGGGGGAGAATACCTGCCTACCGGCAGGCAGGAGAGGGGGTTATATAAAAGATAGTCATTTTAAAAATAACCCCACACCCTGACCCTCCCCTAATAGGGGAGGGAAAGTATAAATGCTTGATTTTATTTTGTTTTTTCTATATAATAGGAAAAACAAAAAATGGGCGAGTGGTGAAGTGGTATCACAAGGGTCTCCAAAACCTTTGTCGTGGGTTCGATTCCTACCTCGCCTGCAAATAAAAACAACCTTGAAGATGGGGTTGTTTTTTGATTCAAAAATTGACATTATGGAGTTTTTATTTTAAAATGTAATTAACAATTTAAAAAGACCTAAACTTATAAAATTATGAGCATGGTCGGGAATCTACACGAATATAGAGATGGCTCTTCCGTCTTTGATATTATTCGTGTAGTCAATATCCGAAAGGTTATTGGATCTCGTAAGGGATCGTCATCGTACGGAGAGCCTTTTGTGTTATATATACAAAAGTGAAGTTTATTTTAAATTTTATTTATATGAAGGACATTATTTTTGCTTTTTTCTTATCTATTCTTTTGTTTATTTTGTGGGGTTGGATATTTAGTTTTTTTTCAAAAACAAAAAAAGAAGAAGTTATTAGTAAATGGATATTTGCTTTAGTCGTGATCTTCTTTTTTTGGAAAGAAATGTTGGCTCAAGATTCAATAATTATTCCTTTGGTTTTTACAATAATTATTATTTTATCCATTTTATTTTTTGATTTTTTTAAAGAAAAATATGATAGTTTTTTGTATAATTTAGTCAGTAAAAAAGTTAATAAAAATTCACTAAAAAAACAAAAAAATGAACTAAGCAATTCACAAGTCAATATAATTAAAAAAATTCAAAAAGCTAAAGAATTTTGGATTAAAAGTGTAAATCTGTTAGAGGAGGGGGAGCTAAGTGAATCTATAGAGTTTGCAAAAGAAGCTATAAACGTAGAACCTGATTTTATGCCACCATATTCAATACTCGGCACAGCTTTAGCTATTAATAAACAGTTTGACGAATCATTGAAAATATTATTTAAAGCAGTAGAATCAGAAGAGCAAAAAAAAGAAGAATTTCCTAATACTTTGAGTAGAGGACATTTGTTAATCACAATAATGAATGTCTATAATATGCAAAAAAATAATAAAAAAGCTTTGGATTATGCTGAAAAAGCTTTATCTCTTATGAATAGTGCAGAAATGGATGAAGAAATTAAAATCAAAGAAAATGATACTTCAATACCAGAGTTAAAAAAAGAAGTAATAAAACAAGCTCTTGATATGATAAATAGTAAAAATGAATATAATAAAGCCCAAAAAATAGTGTCTGATTATAGTGGACTTATGGAATGGTTGCACCCTATGTTAAATTTAATTTTTTTCTTTGGAATTCCTAAATCGTTTTTATCTAATTCTACTGAAGATATTATTAAAGCTTTTGATATTTTTAAAGAAAATCAGTTTAAAAAAGAAGGAAAAGATTTTACAAAAGCAATTGATACTTTATCCTTTGCTTTAATGAATTTTATTGACGATGACAAGGCTTTTGAAAGTGCTTTTAATAAATATCATTTGGAAGATACTAAAGCTAGTATGATTAGAGAAATAAAAAATTTTCATAATTGGACTAATAAAAATGTAGCTAATTATTTTAAGGATAAAGATATTGATAATTTAGATTTTGATAATTTAGATTTTGAAACAGCTTATAGAGTATTCAGTGTCTTTAGTATGTTTTTTGGGCATGCACATATAAAATTAAGCATTTTATTTTCTAAAAAAATACCAGAAAATTTCTTACCTTTTTCGAAAGAAAATATTTTAAAAGCATTAGATGTTTGTTCTGAAAAAGATAAAAAAAATTTGGGTGCTTATAATGCTGGTAAAAATATTATAAATGAAGAGTATATTGGTGTAAAAGTTGCAGTAACTAATTTAATCATGAATTTTTCTGATGAAAGAAGAAAGTTCATATTAAATAATTTAAAAGAATTACAAGAAAAATAAATTAAATTATTTTTAAAATTTTTATTTAAAGATTGAAGTAATATTTATGACAGTTTTATTTAAAGAATTTAATAAAAATAAAGAAGAGGAAGAATTAGTAGCTGTTTCAGAAACTAATATTAATTCTGATTTTTGGTATCATTCGGGGTATTATAATGCTGGAGAAATTCTCTTTGAAAATTGGTCTGCTTTGTATAAAAATGAAGGTGATCATATAAGTATAGATGCAATTGTTTATCCAATTTATTATTGTTATAGACACTCGGTGGAAGTGCTTACTAAAAAGATATTAAGAACGATAGTAGGTCAAAATTGTAAATCTAATCATAATATATTTGATTTGTTTTTAAAATTAATTGAAAACGATATAAAAATTCCACAAGAAGTAAAAGATTTTATAAATGAGTTAAATAAAATCGATCCATCATTTACAAGGTTTCGTTATGATACTAAAAAAAGTGGCGATAAAAATCAACCACTAGAGGTTGATTTGGTCGGTATGGTTACTGGTTTTCGTTTTGTTTATAAATTTTTGTCTAATATTTGGGATATAAAATACGAAAATGATAATAATTTTAATAAAAATCATTATAATCGTTTTAAAAAATAATTTTTAAATTTTAATAATATGAAAAAAAATCATTTTATTGTAGCTGTAGTTTCGTGTTTTTTAATAGCTATGTTGTTTTTAATTAGTTTAGAATTTTATAAAGGTCTAAAAATTAAGAATGCTAATTATTGTTATTCATCTAAAGCTAGAGAATACATAATTTTAAAATGTTATAATAAACCAGGAGAAGAAGGTAATAGATGTAGAGATGATTTTTATTATAATACTATGTGTGGTAAGGCTATAGAAAAAGTCTATAAAATTTATTAATTTTATTTCGAACAATATGAAAAATAAAAAACAAACGATAACAGTTATAAAAACTATAGCTATAATAATGCTTTTTTTAGCACTTGCTGATAATCCATATAGTTATTATCAGATTTTACGTTGGGTAGTTGCAGGTACAGCTGGTTATTCAGCGTATCTTGCTTATTTACAAAAAAAGACTATATGGGTATGGATTTTAGCAATTATTGCAATTTTATTTAATCCAATTTCATCTTTTCATTTTGATAGAGAAACTTGGTCAATGTTAAATGTAATTTCTGCTATAATATTTTTTATAAGTATTTTTAAACAAAAAATTAATCTTGATAAAGAGTATCCATTAATACCTCATACTAATTCTGGACGATTATTTTCAACGGTTAGACGTATGAAGGTTGAAAGAGAATTAAATATTCCAATTTCTGATAGAACTGGATTTGCTATATCTGTAGAAACTGGAAAAAGTGCTAATAAAATGACTGAACAAGAATGGGAAAAATTTTATAAAGATTTATCTAAACAATTAGAAAAAGATTATCCAGAACTATATAATCAATTATTTTTAAAAAAATAAACTAAATAAAAAAATATTATATGCAACCTTAAAGATAGGGTTGTTTTTTGATATGAAAAATTTTATGCTATAATAAAAGCATAATTTTTATTTCCTATGAACACAAAAAAACAATTTCCAAAACCAATTTCAATAAAAAAACTGATCGGGCCGAGTTTTATTATTTTAGCATTAGGGCTTGGTTCCGGTGAAGTCATCTTATGGCCTTATATGTCTGCAAACTACGGACTTGGTATTGCTTGGGGAGCATTACTCGGAATCACTTTTCAATATTTTATAAATTTGGAAATTGAAAGATATGCACTTGTAAAAGGAGAAAGTGTGTTTGTTGGGATTGCAAAGATTTTTCCAAAAGCAATTTATTGGTTTATTATTTCTACTTTTATAGGTTTTGGACTTCCTGGGATCATCGCAGCTTCAGCACATGTATTTGCTAGTATTTTTGGAATAGAAAATTTCAAGTGGATTGCAATTTTATTTTTAATAATTATTGGATTTATTTTATCTTTTGGAAAAACTGTTTATATTGTGATGGAAAAATTGACTAAAATTATTATTTTAGTAGGAGTTCCTTTTATTTTTTTACTTACACTTTATCTAGCATCAAGTACTGACTGGGTCATGCTTTTAAAAGGTTTTGTTGGTAGAGGAGAAGGATTTAGTTTTTTACCAGTTGGAATTGGCCTTGCTACTTTTCTTGGTGCTTTTGCTTATTCTGGAGCTGGAGGAAATTTAAATTTAACCCAATCTATTTATATAAAAGAAAAAGGTTATGGAATGGGGAAGTATAGTCAAAAAATTGCTGGATTATTTAATAAAAATAAAATAGATGAGAAAATAAAACTACATGGAGAAGATTTTGAAGATACAGAAGAAAATTATAATAGATTTAAAAAATGGTGGAAAGCAATTTCTATTGAACATTTTATAATTTTTTGGTTTATAGGTTTATTTTCTATGTCAGTTCTTATGCTTCTTAGTTATGCCACTACTTATGGTTTAGCTGATAATACAGAAGGAATAAATTTTGTGATTAGCGAAGGAACGGTTATTGGAGAAAAAACTTTTGCTTTACTTGGAAAAGTATTTTTATTTGTTTTAGGAATAATGCTTTTTCAAACTCAGCTTGGAGTTTTGGATTCTACTTCTCGTATAATGAGTGAAAATTTGGCGATTAAATTTTTGAATAGCGGAAAAAAAGATGAAATAAAATTAAGCAAGATTTATTTTAGTTTTGTTTGGGCTCAAATTTTATTTGGAATGATATTATTTTTATTTAATATTTATGAGCCAAAAACTTTAATAATTTTAGGAGCAGTTATAAATGCTTTTGCTATGTTTGTTCATACGGCTTTAGTTTTTATAACTAACCATAAATTGTTAGAAAAAAAATATCGACCAGTTTGGTGGAGAAAAATTATAATTTTGTGTATTTTCTTATTTTTTGGATTTTTTAGTTTTATAGTTTTTTTGGATAAAATTAAATAAAGTCAAAAGTAAAAAGTCAAAAGTCAAAACTAGCTGTGTTTGACTGGTTTTTTAATTAAAATAGCTGGTAGAGCTAATAAGCAGGTAAATCGCTAAGAAAAGTTATAAAATTTTAATTATATAAAAATTGTATAAGGGATTTCTCCATCCCGTCTTATTGTCGGGATTACGAAATGACAAAATGTACGGGGAGTTTTTTAAAGACGTTTAAGGATAATTGAACAGAAAGGTTAAATAGATAAACTAAAAAACAAATTTCTAAACACTTTATCACTCTGAGGCGAAGCCGAAGAGTCCCTTAAACCATAAATTACCACTAGTTATTCTTAACGCGTAATTTTTTAATTTTTCATTTTTAATTTTGCCTTTTTTATGATATAATATGCCTGATTTAAAAATAAAAAAATTATGAAAAATTTTGAAAAAGTTTATGTTGTCACAGTTGATATGGGTTATGGTCATCAAAGAGCTGTTTACCCTCTAAAAGATATTGCTACAGTGCCAAATTCAATTGATTTAAGTGAATATAAAATAATCAATTGTAATAATTATCCGGGAATTCCAAAAAAAGATGAAAAAAAATGGAAAAGTCAACAAATTTGGTATGAAAGAATTTCACGCATGAAACATTTGCCAATAATTGGAAATAAAATTTTTGGGATTATGGATTTTTTTCAAAGAATTCAAAATTTTTATCCAGCTCGAGATTTGTCAAAACCAACTTTGCAATTAAAATTAGAATACGCAAAAATTAAACAAGGCTTAGGCAAAGATTTAATAGAAAAATTAAACAAAGAACCTTTGCCAATGATAACTAGTTTTTTTACGGCAGCTTATTTTGCTGAAGAATACGGTTATAAAGAAGAAATTTATTTGATTTGTTGTGATGCTGATGTTTCTCGAGCTTGGGCTCCACTTTATCCCAAAAAATCCAGAATAAAATATCTAGTTCCAAATCGTCGAGTTAATGAAAGATTAAAATCATATGGTGTAAAAGCAGAAAATATTTTTATCACTGGTTTTCCTTTACCAAAAGAATGTGTTGGAAGAGATTTAAAAATTTTGAAAGAAAATTTATTAAGACGAGTAACTCACTTAGATCTAGATTCTCGTTTTAGAAAAAAATACCACCATACTTTGGAAGAATTTTTTGGAAAAAAAATAAGTTTAGCAAAAAATGGTCATGAACCAATTCATATTATGTTTGCAGTTGGTGGTGCTGGAGCTCAAAGAGAATTAGGAATTACTATTGCTGATAGTTTAAAAAAAGAAATAATTGCCGGTCGAATAGAATTAACTTTAATTGCTGGAGTAAAAAAAGATGTTTGCCGTTATTATCAAGAAGAATTAAAAAAAATAAATTTACTTGATAGAAAAAATGTTTCCATTATTTTTGCTGAAGATAAAAAAGAATATTTTAAAAAATTTAATCAAGTTTTAAATAAAGCGGATATACTTTGGACAAAACCAAGTGAATTATCTTTTTATGTTGGTTTAGGAATACCGATAATTATGGCTCCAACTATCGGAGCACAAGAAAAATTTAATCAAGCTTGGTTGGAAGCTATCGGTTCTGGAGTAAGACAAGAAGATCCACAATATACAAACGAATGGCTTTTTGATTGGTTAAAATCAGGTTGGCTTGCCCAAGCAGCTTTTGAGGGAGTTTTTGACGCACCTCGTAATGGAGTTTATCATATTGAAAAAATCGTTTTAGAAAATAAAAAAAGCGAGATTGAAGATTTACATTTATTATAATTTTTTATGAATTGGTTTTTTATTGCGTTTATTGGTTATTTATGCCTGGCTCTGACTTTTATTTTAGATAAATTTATCTTGGAAAAATCAGTCCCAAAACCTGTTGTCTATACTTTTTATTCAACTGTTTTTTCTTTTGCTATAATTTTAGTATTTCCTTTTGGTGTCGAATTTTTAAATAATATTTTTGATTGGTTTATAGCTATAATTTCTGGATTAGCTTTTGGTTTTGCGATGTGGACACAATTTTTGGCTGTAAAAAACAATGAAGCCTCTCATATTAATCCTTTTTTGGGCGGTTTTGTAACTATTGCTACTTATTTATTATCTAATCATTTTTTGAATGAAAAATTAACTGATTCTCAAATTTTTGGAATTGTTATTTTGATTTTTGCTTGCTTTTTGCTTTCTTTTGAAAAAACTAAAAAAACTAAATTCAGTTATAGCGGATTTGTCTGGGCTATTGTCTCAGGTTTACTTTATGCGATTTCTCATGTTTCAGCTAAATATTTATATAATATTTATCCGTTTTTAACTGCCTTGGTTTGGTCAAAATCTAGTGTGGGAATTTTATCTTTATTTTTATTATTTTCACCTACAGTTTTAAAAAGTTTTAAACACCAGAAAAAAACAATTAAACAACAAGAGGCAAAAGCAAAAAAATTTTCTTTAGTAATTGTTAGTAGTGCCAAAATTTTAGGTTTATTAGCAGTTTTTTTGATTCAATATGCTTCGGCAATAGGCTCGGTTTCAATTGTGATGGCTATGAGTGGATTACAATATGTTTTGATGTTTTTATTAATAATTATAGCTACTAAAATAATTCCAAAAATTTTTAATGAATATTTTACAAAAAAAGAATTGGTAATTGAATGGATAGCTATTGTTTTATCTTTGTTTGCTTCAATTTTTATAATTATTTAAAATATGAAAAAAATTCTTTATATTTTTTTACTTTTTATTTTTTTAATTATTGCTTTTTATTTATTTTTGCAAGCTAGTAGTTTAAGAAGATACAAAGTTAATTATGGTTTGAGTTTTAATCAAATTTATACTAATTATCTTGGGTTAGACTGGAGAAATGTTTATCAAGATATGATTTTAAATTTACAACCAAAATATATAAGAATTGCTGCCATGTGGAGTGAAGTAGAAAAAGAAAAAGGATTTTATGATTTTGCTGATGTGGATTGGATGATGAAAATTGCGGCTGAAAATAATGTTAAAGTTACATTAGTTGTCGGTCAAAAAGCACCACGTTGGCCAGAATGTCATGTTCCTGATTGGACAAATAATTTAACAACTGAAGAATATAAAAAAGAATTATTTGAATATATAAAAACAACCGTAGAAAGATATAAAGATAATTCAGCTTTGGAATTATGGCAAGTTGAAAATGAAGCTTTTATAAAATTTAAATTTGGTAATTGTCTTAATTATAAATCAGAATTTGTGGCTGAAGAAGTTGCTTTGACAAAAAAACTTGATGAAAAACACTGGATTATGATGACTGATAGTGGTGAACTTAGTACTTGGATGACAGCTTCAAAATACGGCGATATTTTTGGTTCAACTTTATATAGAATAGTCAGAAGTCCGAGTGGAAGAATTTGGACTTATGATTTATTACCACCAGCTTTTTATCGTATAAAAGCAATGCTTTTAAAAATTCCTTTAGAAAGATTTTATATAGCTGAACTTCAAGCAGAACCGTGGTTTAATAACGCTGATCCTTTAACTGAAGATTTAGCAACTCAGTCCGAAACAATGAATTTAGAAAGATTAAAGAAACATTTTGATTATGCAGAAAGAATTGGAGTTAATCGAGTTTATGTTTGGGGAGTTGAATGGTGGTATTGGTTAAAAGAAAAACAAAACAATCCAAATTATTTGGAATATATAAAAAATAAAATAAAATAATATGTTGTGGCAAAAAAATAGACCAATAGATAAAGAAACCAGCATCTTTAATTATAAAGGGATTTTTAAAAAAGAATTATCAATTTTCCAAGCTGTTGCTTTGGTTGTTTGTGGTACTGTAGGAGCCGGAGTTTTAGGAATCCCGTTTGCAGTTTCTAAAGTTGGTTTAAAAATGGGAATATTTTATATTATAATTTTAGGTTTTTTGATGATGGGATTGAATTTACTTTTAGGTTATGTAGCAGTAAAAACTAAACAAGAAATGCAATTAGTTGGTTTAGCTAAAAGATATTTAGGTAAAAAAGGAGAAATATTTATGACGGGAATTGTTTATTTGATGTTATTTGGAACTTTGCTTATTTATATAATTGGGGCAGGTGATATACTTTCAAATCTCTTTGGTTTAAATTCTTTTTTGTGGAGTTTAATATTTTTTATTTTTGCTTCTTTTTTTATTAGCAAAGGTTTGCGTGATGCAAAAACAATTGAATTCTTTGTTAGTCTGGCAATAATTACAATAATTTTGCTTATAGCTTATTTTTCTTTACCTCATTTAAATTGGGAAAATATAAAATATAGTAATTGGACAGATATTTTATTGCCTTACGGAATTATCCTTTTTGCTTTTCATGGTACCTCGACAGTTCCAGAAGCACATGCTCTATTAAAAAATCGTGATGCTGATTTTAAAAAAGTTATAATTTATTCTGGATTGATTGTTATGATCCTTTATTTACTTTTTACTTTTGTGGTGATCGGCGTAACTGGTAATAATACTACTCAGATCGCAACTATTGGTTTAGGTTCAAAAGTAGGCGAGTCAATGTATTTATTTGGAAATATCTTTGCTTTATTAGCCATGTTTAGTAGTTTTATTATGGCGGGTTTAGCTTTAAAAGATTCGTTAGTTTGGGATTATAAATTAAAAGAAAAAAGAACAAACATTATTGTCTTGGCTTTACCTTTGCTTCTTTTTTTGCTAGGATTTAGAGACTTTACAAAAGCAATAGATTTAGTTGGGGGAATTTTTATCAGTTTAGAAATGTTTATGATTCTTTTTATCTATTGGCGAGCAGCTAATGAAAAAAAAGAAATAGTTTGTAAATATAATTTACATCATACTTTATTTTTAATCATGGCTTTAATTTTGATGCTCTTGGTCGGAACTGTTTATAGTGTATTAAATATTTTTTAATTTTTATGTCAATTTGGCAAGTGCTTATTTTATCTCTAGTACAAGGCATAACTGAATTTTTACCAGTTTCTTCTTCTGGACATCTTATTTTATTACCAAAATTTTTTAATTGGGCTGATCAAGGTTTAGCTTTTGATACTATTATGCATCTAGCGACTTTATTGGCGGTAATTATTTTTTTTAGAAAAAAGATTTGGCGATTAGTAACAGCTGTTTTAAATCCGAAAAAAAATTTAGAAAAAATTATTGATAGAAAATTAGCTTGGCTAATTTTGTTAGCTTCTCTACCAGCTGGATTTTTTGGTTTTTTTTTAGCTGATTTTGTTGATTTACATTTACGTTCTAGTTTTTTAGTTGCTCTAAATTTAATTTTTTGGGCTGTAATTTTATTTGTAGCAGAAAAATATAATTTTAAGTTTGAAAATAAAAAAAATTTAAAAGATTTAAATTGGAAAGACTCTTTGTTCATCGGTTTTTTTCAAGCTTGTGCTTTAATTCCTGGAACTAGTCGTTCAGGTTCTACGATCAGTGCGGCTTTGTTTGATAAAATATCAAAAAAAGATGCTATTGAATTTTCTTTTTTAATTGGTATTCCAATTATTGCTGGAGCAGGTTTGACTCAACTTTTTGATTTGGTAAAAAATGGTTTAGAAAATATTTCTGTATTTCTGCTTGGTTTAGGTTTTTTGATAGCTTTTATTAGTGGACTTTTAGCAATTAAATTTTTATTGCAAATAGTAGAAAAATTTGGTTTTTTACCTTTTGTAATTTATAGAATTTTTTTAGCAATAGTAATTTTGTTTGTTTTATAGTTTTAAATTAAAAATGGTCAGTTTTGAATAAAATCGTTGTCTGTAATTAGTTGTCTGATTTAAAAAATTGGCGTAAAATTAACCTAGATAAGTTAATAACAAATATTACTAAATTAAAAAATGAATTTGATAAAAAAACAAAAAATAAATATATTCTTATGAAAGAAAAACAAACAATTGTCAGTGTCCTTGGTTCGGGAAATATGGGAACTGCCTTAGCTAAAGTTTTATCAGAAAATGTTAATATTGTGAAAATTTGGAATTGGGAAGGAGACAGAGAACCTTTGAGACAAATTATTAAATATAGAGAAAATAAAAAATATTTAAAAGGTTTTAAATTAGCAAATAATATTTTTGCTTGTTTTGATTTAAACGAAGTTTTAAAAGATTCTGAAGTTGTTTTTTTGGCTGTGCCAAGTTCGGCTGTTGAAAAAGTTATGATGGAAGCTGCGCCTTTTTTATCAGCAAAAGTTTTGTTAGTTGATTCATCAAAAGGAATTGATAAAAAAAATGGTGATTTAATAATTAAAACAATTGATAAAAATATAAAAAATCAAAAAATTGGTGGTATTTTTTCTTTATCAGGTCCGGCTGTTGCTAGACAAATGGCACAGAAAAATTTTACAGTGATGAATATTGCAGGGGATAATAAAAATGGAATTAAAAAAATAAAAAATATTTTAGAAAATGATTATTTGCGTTTGGTTGAAATAAAAGATAAAAATGGTTTGGAAGTTGTTGGTTCATTTAAAAACGTTTATACTATAGCTATTGGTTTGTGTGATGGTTTTAAATTTGATTTAAATACCAAAGCTGTTTTTGTTACGATGGCTTTAAAAGAAATGGAAAAAATTATTGAACAGTTTTCTGGAGATAAAAAAATGATTTTAGAATTGGCGGGTATCGGTGATTTTATTGCTACTGCTTTTTCAGTAGAAAGTCGTAATCGACGTTTTGGAGAATATTTGGCTAAAGGTTTAAATATTGATCAAGCTCAGAAAAAAATCGGTCAAACTATAGAAGGAATTGAAGCACTTGAAATACTCATGACTATTATTAAAAAAAATAAAATACAATTACCTTTAGCAAAAATGATTTTTGATTGTGTTTTTTCTGAAAACAAAAATAAAAAAGAAATTTTATTATCTTATTTAAAAAATAATTTTTAAAAAATATGGAAGAACAAAATATTATATTGAAAAAAAAGAAAAAATGGTACAAGAAAAAAAAGATTATTATACCAGCAATTTTAGTTTTGCTTTTAATAATTTTATTTTTTTATTTTGGAAAAGATAAAAATGCTCCAAGTTATGAAACTTATAAAGTTACTCGAGGAGATTTAGTACAAACAGTTGATGCAACTGGTAATGTAGAATCGGCTGATGAAATAGATTTACGTTTTGAAAGCGTTGGAAAAGTTGCAAGAATTTATAAAAATACCAATGACCAAGTCAAGCAAGATGATTTAATTATGGAATTGGAAAATGGAGATATGTCAGCTAGATTAGCTCAAGCCAATGCAACTTTACTCAAAGCTGAAGCTAATTTGAAAAAAGTTTTATCTGGGGAAACAAATTCTTATATAGAACAACTTGAAGCTAAATATACTCAGGCAGAAGCTAATTTACAACAAGTAAAAGCTGCGACTTCTGACGAAATTGCCAATGCGGAAGCAATTTTGGCTACAGCTGAAAATAATTTAAAATTAGCTGAAGGTGGAGAAGATAGTATAATTGTAAAAAATGCTTACGAAGATTTAACAGCCCAAATCCAATTAGCACAAGATTCTGTTTCTAATGCTTTGTTTAAGGCAGATAATATTTTAGGTGTTGATAATGATTTGGCTAATGATAGTTTTGAAGATTATTTATCTTCAATGGATAAAAGTAAATTACTTGTAGCTGAAAATAAATATAGACAAGCAAAAATAGCTCGTGATGATATTGATGAAAAAGTTTCTGCAATTTTATTTTCTCCTTTTGATTATGAAAAAATAAATTCTTTTTCTTCTGATATTTTAGCTGATTTGACAATTGTAAAAGATATGTTAGTAGCAGTTTCTCAAATGTTAAACTCAACAGTTGCTATTGGTAATTTGAGTCAAACAGAGCTAGACAGTATGAAAACAGGAATTCAAAGTGTTAGAACTGATTTGAGTTCTAATAATGTGAGTTTAATAAATTATGTTCAAGCAATTTCTGATGCTAAAAATAGTTATGAATCTTATAAAATTGCTTATGAAAAAGCAAAATCAAATTTAATTAATATAAAGTCAAAAGCTCTAGCTGACGTCGCTGCTTATGAAGCTTTAGTAAGTCAATCTTTAGCTTCTTATACTGATGCAAAAAATCCAGCTCGAGAAGAAGATGTATTGTCAGCTGAAGCTGGAGTTTCTGAAGCTAAAGCTGGAGTTAGCCAGGCTGTGGCTAGTTTAAATAAAACTAAACTTTTTGCTCCGATTGACGGAATACTTGGAAAAATAAATGTAAAAGCTGGTGAATATTCTAGTGCTTCGGATATTGCAGCGAAAATAATCAATCCACATTTTGAAATAAAAGTTGATGTGCCAGAAACAGATATTATAAAAATAAAAATAGGAGACAGCGCCCAAATAAATTTAGATGCTTATGGTGATGACGTTGTATTTTCTGGAAAAGTTTTGGAAATAGAACAAGGTCAAACTGTAATTCAAGATGTTATTTATTATAATGTGACATTATCTTTAGAAGAAAAACAGGATTTTTCCTACAATATCTTTAATGGTATGACAGCTGATGTAATTTTTTATACAGAGAAAAAAGAAAATACTTTGTTTATTCCACAACGAGTTATTCTTTCTGATGAAAATAATCAAAAATATGCACGTGTTTTAAATAATGAAAAACAAATTATTAATAAAAATTTAATTACTGGAATGAAAGGCGATGACGGATTTATTGAAATTGTGGAAGGTTTAGCAGAAGGGGATGAAGTCATTATTAGAACTATGTAAAAAATTATGATAAAAAAAGTTTTAAAGCAAATTTACAAAACAGCCAAACAAGAAAATGTTCAGGTTTATGCAGTCGGTGGTTATGTCCGTGATATTTTGTTAAAAAATAAAAATAAAAAAGATATAGATTTTGTAGTTATCGGTTCAGGTTTGGATTTTGCTAAAAAATTGGATATTGCTTTTAAACAAGAAGGTACTTTGATCGAATTCCCTGATTTTGATACTGCTCGTTATGTTTTTACCGAAGAAATTGCTCCTGGACAAAAAAAGAAACTTTTAGAAATAGAATTTGCCGGAGCCAGAAGCGAAAAATATGAAAAAAATTCTCGCAAACCACAAGTTATTAAAACTAATCTAGAAGAAGATTTGGCAAGACGTGATTTTACTATAAATGCGCTAGCTAGAGAAGTTTCTTTTTTTGGTTTAAAGAAAAAAATTATTGATAAATACGATGGCCAAAATGATTTACAGAAAAAAATATTACGTACGCCTTTGAATCCAGATGAAACTTTTTCTGAAGATCCTTTGCGTATGATGCGTGCAGCTAGATTTGCTAGTCAATTAAATTTCAATATAGAAAAAGAAACTTTTGAAGCAATAAAAAGAAACTGCAAAAGATTAAAAATAATTTCAGCCGAAAGAATTCAAGAAGAATTTTTAAAACTTTTATCAACTCCTAAACCTTCAATTGGTTTGTGGATTTTGTTTGAAACTGGTTTATTTGCTGAATTTATGCCAGAAATTATTGAACTTGAAGGTGTGGAAGAGGTTTATGGTCATAATCATAAAAATAATTTAGAACACAGTTTTAAAGTTGTTGATAATGTAGCTTTATTTTCAGACAAAGTTTTTTTACGTTTAGCAGCTTTACTTCACGATATAGGAAAACCAGGTACAAAAAAATATGATAAAAAAAGAGCTTGGACTTTTGACATGCATGAACATTTGGGTAAAAAAATTAGTCGTGATATTTGTAAAAGATTAAAAATTAGTAAAAATGATACTGAATATATTTTAAAATTAGTTAGATTTCATCAACAGCCAATAGCTCTTATGGATGAAGGAGTAACTGATAGTCCGATTCGTCGTTTGATTGTAAATTTAGGTGATGATTTACAAGACTTATTGATTTTGTGTCGGAGTGATATCACAACTGGAAATCAAACAAAATTAGCTAAAAGATTAAAAAATTATGATTTGCTAGAAAAAAGAATTGCCGAGGTTTTAGAAAAAGATAAATTACGTGCTTTTCAATCACCACTCAGAGGAGAAGAAATAATGGAATTATTAAATATCAGACCATGTCCTTTGATTGGTAAAATAAAAAAAGAAATAGAAGAAGCAATTTTAGATGGGAAAATTGCTAATGAATATGAAGAGAGTAAAAAATATTTTTTTGCCATAAAAAATAATTATTTAGCAGAAATTGAAAAGTATAAAAATCAATCTTAAATATCAATAAAATATGAATGAAGTTTTAATTGCCATTAAAGATTTAAAAAAACAATTTGAAAATGAAGAAGTTATTACCAAAGTTCTTTATGGTATAGATTTGGAAATTCGTAAAGGAGAATTTTTAGCTATTATGGGTCCTTCTGGTTCTGGAAAATCAACTTTAATGCATATACTTGGTTTTTTGGATACACTTTCTAGTGGAAAATATTTTTTTGCTGGTTTAGATGTAAGTGAATTAGAAGATATTGAATTAGCTGCGATGCGTAGCAAACAGATTGGTTTTATTTTTCAATCTTTTAATCTTTTACCAAAAAGTACTGTTTTGGAAAATGTAATGTTACCTCTTTTTTACAGTAATGTTTCGAAAAAACAAAGAATAAAGAAAGCTTTGGAAGCTATTGAATCTGTTGGTCTTTCTCATCGGACAAATAATTTATCAAATCAATTATCAGGTGGAGAAAAACAAAGAGTAGCTATAGCACGTGCTTTGGTAAATGATCCATCAGTTATTTTTGCTGATGAACCAACAGGAAATTTAGATTCAAAATCTGGTTTGCAAGTTATGAAAATTATTCAAGATTTAAATCTAAAACACGGTCATACTGTTATTTTAGTTACTCATGAAAGTGATACTGCAAACTATGCTGATCGTATTATAAATATGAAAGACGGTTTGATTATTAAAGATGAAAAAAATAAGAATCGAGTTTTTGCTGATGAAAATCAAGAGTTAAAAAAATAATTTTTTATGTGGGATTATATTAAAAATGCTTTTAATATTTTTTTTCAAAATAAAATGAGAACTTTTTTGACCATGCTCGGAATTATTATTGGTATAGCGAGTGTAATTATTATAATTTCGGTTGGAGAAGGAACACAAAGTTTGGTTATTAATCAGATTCAAAGTCAGGGTTCAAATTTAATCGCAGTTTTTCCTGGAAATAGTGACGATGATGGTCCACCGGTTTCTGTTATGGGTATTGTTATCACTACTTTAAAATATGATGAAATAGTTTCCATGCGCGATAATGACCAATTGCCACATGTCAAAGAAACAGTAGCTTATGTACAAGGAACAGATACTTTAAATTGGCAGGGTAATAAAATGGATTCAACTTTTGTTGGTACTTCGTATTCGATGCCACTTTTGGATGATTCAAAAATGTATTTAGGAGATTTTTTTTCCGAAGAAGATGAAAAAACATTAGAAAAAAAAGTTGTGATTGGTTATGATGTTTGGAAAGAACTTTTTGGCGATAAAAATCCTATCGGAGAATCAATTAAAATTAAAAAAAGTAATTTTAAAGTAATTGGCGTTTTTGAAAAAAAGAACGCAGGTGGTTTCGCTAATGTAAATAAACAAATTTTTGTTCCGATAACTACAGCTCAGCAGATTTTACTCGGTATAAATTATGTGAGTTATGCGAGAATGAAAATTGATGATGTTAAAAATATTGATACATCAATTGAAGATATAAAATATTATTTACGCGATAAACATGATATCGCAAAAAACGAGCCAGATGATTTTAAAGTTAACAGCCAAAAAAATGCTATAGAAACTTTAACTACAATTACTGATACAATTACTTGGTTTTTAGCAGGAGTCGGAGCTTTAGCGCTTTTAGTTGGTGGTATTGGAATTATGAATATTATGCTTGCTTCTGTTCAAGAAAGAACTAGAGAAATAGGTTTACGCAAAGCAGTTGGCGCAAAAAATAAACAAATTTTGCTTCAATTTTTGATTGAAACGATTATCTTAACTATTACTGCTGGAATCATTGGAATTTTGTTTGGAATTTTTGTATCTTTTTTAATTGCTAAAATTGCATCTTATTTTGGTTATGATTGGGATTTCAGTGTTTCTGTTTTGGCTGTTTTTGTTAGTGTTGGTATTTCAACTTTGGTTGGTTATTTATCAGGAATATTACCAGCTTTGCGAGCTGGAAAATTAAATCCTATTGAAGCTTTACGTTATGAATAAAATTTTTAATAATTTTTATCTTGGTTTTAGATCTTTATTAAAACAAAGATTACGAACAGCTTTGACTGTTTTGACTATTAGTATCGGTATAGCTTCAGTGATTGCTGTTTTTTCTGCTGGGGAAGGATTAAATTATTTAGTACGCGAACAAGTAAAAAAGTTTGGTGATAATTTAATTGAAGTAGAAGTAAAAGTACCAAGTGTAAAACAAAATTCTTCGGAAAATGCTGGTGGTATGGCGCAAGGAATTACGATTACGACTTTTAAAAATTCTGATATAGAAAAAATTCGGGCACATAAAAATATTAGTTATGTTTATGGAGCGGTGATGGGCCAAGAAATAATTAGTTATGCTGGAGAAATAAAAAAGTATTATTTGCTTGGTGTTGGTTATGAATATGAAAAAATTAATAAAGCTAAAACTATTTTTGGTCGACAAATTTCTGAAGATGATGAAAATAGTTTAGCACAAGTAGCTGTTATTGGTTATGATGTTTGGAAAAAATTTTTTGGTGATCAAGATCCAACAGACAAAACAATTAAAATTAAAAATCAAAAATTTAAAGTTATTGGTGTTTATGAAAAACAAGGAGCAACTTTTATGATGAGTTATGATGAATATATTTTTTTACCAATTACTACTTTACAAAAAAAGATTCTTGGAACTGATTATTTAATGTATGCTTTTGCTCAAATCCAAGATACTGAAAAAATAAATGAAACAGTAGAAGATGTTCAGTATATTTTACGAGAAGAACATGATATTGATGATCCAAAAAAAGATGATTTTGCAGTGACAACTATGGACGAAGCTCTGGAAATGTTAGATAAACTAATTAGTACGATTGCTATACTTATAGTTTCTGTTGTTTGTGTGTCTTTGCTTGTCGGAGGTATTGGAGTTATGAATATTATGTATGTTTCAGTTGTTGAAAGAACTTTTGAGATTGGTTTAAAAAAATCTCTTGGAGCTACAAAAAAAGATATTTTGAAACAATTTTTATTTGAATCAGTCATAATTACTTTTATTGGTGGAGTTTTAGGAGTAATTTTAGGAGCTTTGCTGAGTTTTATTGTTGCTAAAATCGCGATATATTATGGGCTTGATTGGGTTTGTATCATAACTTCTTATTCCATCTTGATTTCTTTAATTTTTTCTACTTTTATTGGTATTGTTTTTGGTGTTTATCCTGCTAAAAAAGCGGCTAATCTAAATCCTATTGAAGCTTTGAGAAGAGAGTAGTTTCCTAAATTTAGATTGCCTTTTTATTGAATTTTTGTTATAATATCTCCATATGATAATCGAATTTTGGAATCAATTTTTATTTATACCTTTATTCAATCTTTTGATTTGGATATATAGCAATGTGACTGCCCAGAATTTGGGTTGGGCAGTTGTTTGTCTAACTTTATTTATTAGATTAGCTATTTTACCTTTTTCAATTATTGGAGAAAAAAATGCTTTAAAAAATGAAAACTTAGAGAAAGAAATTGAAGATATTGCTAAATCCTATAGACATGATCCAATTTTACAAAAAGAAGAAATTAGAAAAATTTTAAAAAAGAAAAAAGTTAGTGCTTGGGCGACAGTAGTTGTGATTGTTATGCAAGCATTAGTTTTTTTACTTTTATATCAGGTTTTTGTACGAGGAGTTACTGGAGAAAAAATGTTATTTTATTTATATGATTGGAATGATTTTCCTGGAACTATAAATATTTATTTTTACGGATTTGATTTGAGTCAAAGACATGAGATAATTTGGCCACTTTTGGTAGCTTTGTTATTAGCTTTTGAAATTTATATTGATTTTAGTAAAAAGAAAAAAGTTTTAGATTTGCATGATTTATTCTTTTTTATTTTATATCCAGCATCTATATTTTTGTTTTTATGGTGGCTCCCAATGGTAAAATCACTTTTCTTTTTTACAACAATTTCTTTTTCAATAATTGTAAAATATTTAGTTATTGGTTTTTTAAAAAATAATAAGAAATAAAATTTAATTTTAATAAAAAAATATGGCAGCAGATTTGGACAAACTAATGTATTCATTTGTCATGGAAGATGTTTTGAAAGGTTTTTTTATTCATGTTCCACCAGGATACGTAGCTTGTGTTTATGATCTAGGACGCGGAGTTTTAAAAAAAGTTTTAACTCCAGGTCTACATTTTAAAATACCTTTTTGGCAAAAAGCTAAGCTTTTTAATATCCAAACTTTAGAATATGGTATTAGTCGAGATTTCAATATTTTGAATACTAAAGCTATGGGAGATTTACCGATTGCAGTTGTGACTAAAGATGACAAAAAGATCGCTGTGGAAGGAACTTTGCTTTTACGATTGGATATTCATCAAATTCCTCATATTTGGCAGACTATCGGAGAAGATTTTGTAGAAAAGATAATCCGTCCTACGATTAGATCTAGAATGCGTATGGTGGCAACTCGTTTTGATTATTCTGATTTAGTTGCTGGAAAAAGAGATTCTGTAGAAGTTGAATTGAAAAATGAATTAGAAAGGATTTTTTATCCACGAGGAATTTTTATTGAAAACGTGCTTTTAAGTGAAATTGGAATGGTAGAAAAAAAATAATTTTTTTAAAAAAAGACAGGCAAATAAAACCTGTTTTTTTGTTTTTTATTATTATAACAGAAATAACTAAAAGTCGAAAGTAGAATGTTAAAATTATTTTTTAAAAAATGTTTTTTGTAGTAATAATAAGTTATTAAATTTAGACATGGTCAAAAACAAATAACAATCATTTTGTCACTCTGAGACTGAGCCAAAGAGTCCCTTAGATAGTGAATTTTCATTAATTATTTTAAAATCTTGAAATAATGAATTAAAAACATCTAACCTGCCTGCTGGTAGACAGGAAAGGGGGTTATATAAATAAATTTATTTTTAAAATAACCCCACCCTAACCCTCCCCTAATAGGGGAGGAAATGCTAAATTCTAAAATCTAAATTCCTAATTTTTTTGGTTTTTCCACACCCCCCCCCACAGAACTTCTTTAAATCAAATATCTATGATATAATGATGAAGTAAAAATAAATAAACAATTATCCAGATATTTTATGTTAAAAAAATTATTATTTAAAAATAAAATAAATATAGCTATATTTATTTTATTTTTTGGTTTCTTCTTTGCTTCAAACATTGGGTTAACTAATAACATTGCCAAAGCAGAAGACACTGTTTGTCCTCTTACCACCAATCAAGATTTTAGACTAGGGGATATTCACGAAGACATAAGATTATTACAAAAATATTTAAATAATAATGGATATGTTTTAGCATCTTCAGGACCAGGTAGAGTAGGAGGAGAAACAAATTATTTTGGTTATTTAACCCAAAGTGCTCTAACTAAGTTTCAACAAGCTAAAAATATTAAGTCAAACAATCTAGGTGTTTTAGATCTAGCAACTAGAGACTATTTAAATTGTACTAATAATGATGAATATAGTAATAAACTAATTAAATATAATGATTCGCCAAAAATATACAAAATAGAAAATAATTTAAAACGTTGGATAGTAGATGAAGCTACATTTAATTATTATAAATTTGATTGGAATAATATAATTTTAACTAGTAAATTTTTTGCAACAGGAGAAAATATTGATATATTCGTTCAAAGTGAATCAGTCTCGGATGGAAACAATAACAGTAAAACAGAAAATATTAATACCGATGAAAAATATACTCTTGGCGGTAAAATCACTGGATTAAATTATGATATTACTTTGAAAAATTTTATTAACAATGACAAATTAGTAATTAGCTCTAACCAAAGTAGTAATTTTGTTTTTAATAATAAACTAACGCTAGGAGAAGAGTATGACGTTAATATTATAGATGATAAAAATAATCAAAAATGTTATTTAAAAAATAACAGTGGAATCATAGCTAAAAATAATATAGATAATATTGAAATAATGTGTGGAGAAAAAACCGCATTAAATTATAATCCATTTACTTTTGTCTTTAATTCACTTCCTTTATACACTCTTACATATAGAGCAGGTAATAATGGAAATTT
>JBAZIZ010000006.1:0-54797 GCA_041651535.1 Patescibacteria group bacterium | reverse complement strand
GATAGGAGACCGAACTGTCTCGCGACGTTCTGAACCCAGCTCGCGTACCGCTTTAATAGGCGAACAGCCTAACCCTTGGGACCTTCTCCAGCCCCAGGATGCGATGAGCCGACATCGAGGTGCCAAACCGCGCCGTCGCTATGGACGCTTGGGCGCGATCAGCCTGTTATCCCCGGAGTAACTTTTATCCGTTGAGCTTCCGCCGTCCTATATCGTACGGTCGGATCACTAACTTCCACTTTCGTGACTGCTCGGATGGTAGTCCTTACAGTAAAGCTGGCTTTTGCGTTTGCGCGTCCATCCGGATTTCCATCCCGGATAAGCCAACCTTTGTAAACGCCTCCGTTATTGTTTAGGAGGCAACCGCCCCAGTTAAACTACCCACCAGACACTGTCTTCTCCCCCAGATTCATGGGAAAAAATTAGATACATCATAGCATAAGGGTGGTATCTCACTGATGCCAAGGCTCCCACCTATGCTGAACATATGAAACAATATATCAATGTCAAGTTGTAGTAAAGCTTCACGGGGTCTTTTCGTCTAGTTGCGGGTAAGTCGCATCTTCACGACTCTTGCATTTTCGCCGAGTACATGGTCAAGACAGTCTCCACACCATTATGCCATTCGTGCGGGTCGGAACTCACCCGACAAGGAATTTCGCTACCTTAGGACGGTTATAGTTACCGCCGGCGTTCATCAGCGCTTCAGTTCAAGGCTTCGTCCGACGTGACGTCGGACTAACCAATCCCTTTAACGTTCTGACACTGGCCAGGCATCGCCCCCTATACATCCTCTTACGAGTTAGCAGGGAGCTGTGTTTTTGGTAAACAGTTGCATGGAGTCTTTTGTTGAGCCCTGACTAGGTCAGGGCGGGCCTTATCCCGAAGTTACGGCCGCTGTTTTGCCGAGTTCCTTAACCATGTTTCTCTCGTGCGCCTTGGTCTACTCGACCTACCTACCTGAGTCGGTTTGCGGTACGATTTATTATAGCCTAGCGTTATGATACTTTTCTTGGAATCTCTCCAACGTGAATTGATCTTTTCCGAAGAATTAATCTCTTCCTTGCGGAACGCCCAATACCATTGACGCTCACACCTTTGAAATCCGGATATCATAACAAACTATAATAAGTACAGGAATATTAACCTGTTCTTCCGTCGGTTACGCCCCCTTGCGAAGGCCTGGCCTTAGGATCGACTAACCCAGGGACGATTCTCGTTGCCCTGGAAACCTTAGGTTTTCGGCGTGAAGGACTTTCACCTTCATTCTTGCTACTTGTGCCTGCATTCTCTCTTCTGACCGCTCCACCAGCTCTCACGAGTCTGACTTCAACGCAGGACAGAATGCTCCTCTACCCAACGCCGACTAAAAGTCGGCGAAGCCGTAGTTTCGGTATAATACTTAGCCCCGGTACATTTTCGGCGCGAAAACTCTTGACCAGTGAGCTATTACGCTATCTTTAAAGGATGGCTGCTTCTAAGCCAACCTCCTGGTTGTTTGAGAATTAACACCACCTTTTACACTTAGTATTAATTTAGGGACCTTAACTGACGATCTGGGCTGTTTCCCTTTTGACTACGAAGCTTAGCCCCCGCAGTCTGACTTGCATGCTTTAATTATTGGCATTCGGAGTTTGATTAGGAATGGTACGGCGAACCGCCCAAATCCCATCCAGTGCTCTACCACCAATAGAAACACATACAGCTAGCCCTAAAGCTATTTCGAGGAGAACCAGCTATTACTGAGTTCGATTGGAATTTCCCCGCTATTCACAGCTCATCCCCGTGTATCGCACGGCACGTGGGTTCGGTCCTCCCTTCGATTTTCATCGAAGTTCAACCTGGCCATGAATTGCTCACCCAGTTTCGGGTTTATTTTATGAGACTAAATCGCCCGTTAAGACTCGCTTTCGCTACGCCTCCAGACCAAAAGTCCTTAAGCTTGCCACATAAAATAACTCGCAGGCTCATTCTTCAATAGGAACGCTGTCATCCACCAAAAGGCGGACTCCAACTCATTGTAAGCATATGGTTTCAGGGACTATTTCACCGCCCTCTCCGGGCTACTTTTCACCTTTCCCTCACGGTACTGGTTCACTATCGATCACTGTTAGTATTTAGCCTTATCGCATAGTCGCGACAAATTCAGACGGAATTTCACGTGTTCCGCCCTACTCAGGAATTTTAAATCACCTATTTTATATATTTCGTCTACAGGTCTATCACCCTCTATGGAGTTCCTTTCCAGGAATCTTCGACTATATATAGAATAAATGACCAGCATCACAGGTAGCTGACTTAAAATCCTTTAACACCTATATTGCAACGGCCTGTCCTTTAAGATTAAGATCCAAATCAATCCTAAGATATCATTTTTTCTTAACCTACACTAATATAGGTTTAGGCTGTTCCCCGTTCGCTCGCCACTACTAAGGGAATCATAACTTCTCTTAACTACCTTATTCTTTTTCTTCATAAATGAAGATCAAGACTAAGGTAAGAAAAAAGAAGTCTTTTTGTTATTTTCTCTTCCTCTGGTTACTGAGATGTTTCACTTCACCAGGTCTTCCATGTACAGCTATGAATTTACTATACATTGTTCCGTAAAACGGAACGGGTTCCCCCATTCGGAAATCTCCGGGTCACAGGTTGTTTGGGACCTCACCGAAGCTTATCGCACCCTACAACGTCCTTCATCGTCTAACAGTGTCAAGGCATCCACCATACGCTCTTACGCACTACAGAAACATACAATTGTTTTATTGTATTTTGTACTTTTTCGTTAAGATGTTATTTGACTTACTCTTTTTATTGAATATGAATAACTTTACCTGAATTGTAATGGACTTCATTCAATCATTATTCTATAAATCTTTTCACATTTATATTTATGAATTTTTTCATAAATATAAATTCAAAAAAATTTTTGAAAGAAAAAAATCGCGACCAAGCGATTTTTATTTTAAAAATTCATTGCTTGGAGTCTCCGAGTAAATACTTTAAATTTTGAAATCAAAGTAAAACATGAAAATATCTTTTCATACCCAGAGGTCCAAAATAAATTGCGTGTGTCTTTGGACATGGTGCTAAATAATTAGCTTTAATTCACGCCTCAATATATTATCCAAATTAAAAATAAATGTCAATAGATTATATGTGCAAATATTGTGGATAACTTAAACTTTAAAAATAACAATTGTTCCTCCACCATTTTCATTGATTTGATAATCATCTACAATAGATTGTTTTTTTAAAAACTCGTGAACTTTTTTCATTAAAATTCCTTCTCCGATACCATGAATAATTTCACAGTATCTTTCGTTTTGAGAATAAAATTTATATAATTCTTTTTCTAAAAAATCCATGGCATTTTCTGGATTTTGAAAACTATGTAAATCAATTTTTTTTATTTTTGGGTCAATCGAAGCAGAAAAAATTTTCATATAAAGATATATAAACAAAGTATATAAACAAAAAAAATTTTGTCAATATTATTCTTGCTTATTTAGTAAAATAAAATTTATAAAAAAACTATTTACTAATTCCAATTTGATTTTTAAAAATTTAATAAGTATAATTTATTTATTAAAAATAATTTTAAAAATATGGAAGAAGAAAAACAAAACATAAATTTAGAAGAAAAAACCGAAGAAAAAAAAGTTTCTCCAAAAAATGATTCTGGAAACACAGCGAAACTTGAAAAAGAAATACCAAACAAAAAACCTAAAAAATGTTTTTTGCATTCAGCTTGGTTACCTTTTTTATTTTTAATATTTTTTTCATTAGTCTATTATTTTTTTGCTTACGATTTAGCTGATTTGAGATATACAGATATTTCAAATATAAAAGTTACTACCCTATTTAGTAAATATAGTATTTTTGCTGGTATTATCTTTGGAACAGTTTCTATGTTTGGAGCTTATCTTATTTATTTTATATTAAAAAAGATAAAGTTACTAAAATTTCAACTTGTTTTCCCTATTTTAGCTTTTTTAATGAATTTGCCTTGGTATTTATTTGCTAGACAACTGGTTTATTTTGAAAACAGATATACTGATATTGCCAAAGGAATTATTTATTATATTGCTACTCCATTACTTTCAGCAACAAAATTTTTATTTTTCTTAATATTAATTTGGATATTGATTGTAATAATTAAAATCATTTTAAAAAAATACACACCAAAAAGTATATCTTTATTTATTTTTGTTTTTATTTCACCTTTATTTTTAAATGGCTGTGTTTCTAATATAAATGAATGGGCTTGTAGTTTTTTTGATAATCCTGATCATTGTTATCAAAATGCTGCTGTCCAAGGTGGCGATATTTCTACTTGTGACAAAATTGAAGGATCAGATTTTGAATCTAGTGGGTCAAATCCACCAAGAGATAAATGTTTTTTAAGAATTGCTGAAAATACTGGCGACTTGTCCGCTTGTGATAAAATTGAAGGTGGTGCTTATTCATATACAAAAGAAGAATGTCTTTTGAGCACTTCTGTAAAATTTAATAATCCGAGCGGATGTCTATTGCTTACTGGTTCTGACAAAAATGATTGTATTACAAAAGTAAGTCCGAATGTTTATCCATCAAGTGTGTTAGAAATAGATGACCAAATTAAAATTTTAAAAGAAGAATTAGAAAAAGAACCTGATGCTGGTTTACAAAAACAACTTGATGAATTAGAAAAAAAGAAAGATGATTATTTACAAATAATGAATGAACAAAACAAAAAATCATATGAATCTCTTTCAGATCCATTAAATAAACAAGTGTCTCTGGATTATTACAGTGGAAAAATAGATGAAAAAACAAAAGATTCAATGATTGCCCTAAATGATAGTTTGCGAGAAAAAGGAGAAAAACTCAGTGAAAAAGAATATGAATCAATCAGTAAAATGTTAGCTTATAAAAATAATCCGGAAAATGATATAGAAAATATGGATCCAACTGAAATGTTAAAATTACGTTGGAATGAAAAGATGGGAAATGCGATTGATTATTTAAAATTTTGGAATTCAAATCCAACAGCTGAAGAAAAAAAATATGATGAACAACTTTTTATTTATCAAAGAATGTTAGAAAGACAAGCTGCTATTGAAAAAGGATTAAATCAACAACAACAAGACTTTTCTAGAGAAGCTGATCGTGTTACTGGCTATATCAAAGATCAAATTTATGAAAAAATAACAGATGAAGCAAAAAAACAAGCTTTTGGAGAACTGCTTGATTTAGTTGATTCGCCTGCCTCAGCTCCAGTAACTGCAATATTGGGAGAAGCAATAGATACTGTAAAAAAAGAAGCTCAATCTGCTGAATTCAGAGGACTCGTTAGAGCTTATAATAAAGGTATGGGAGAAGAATTAGCAAAAGCTGGTGGCGATATTGAAAAAGCTCACACTGCGGTTACTGCTAATTTACAAAAAGATCCTTACATGTATGAAGATAAAAATACTTTTGCAAAATATGGAAATATTTTAGAAAATAAAGATTGTGATGGATCAAATCCTCACTGTATAAGTAGAGATGTCTTTTGGAAAGCAATGAAAAAATCTTATACTTATCAAAACAAATAAAGACAAAAACACTCTTACCTAGGAGTGTTTTAAAAATAAAAAAAGCAGTTTAATGTCATGCTTAGGACCGAACTTTACAGAGATTTTTGAAAAATTTTGTTCCATTCAAGGTAAAGTTCTTTTTGAGCTACTACTCTTTGAGCTTTTTCCAGAATTTCGTTTTCCTTTTTATCGGAAAACAGCTGAACAATATCTTTGGCCTGGAACAAAATAGTTCCGTCTTCTTCAAGAAGCCAACCTGCATTTGGGTCTCCTTTTTCTAAAAAATCATGGAGAGCCCTATTGTTAGGATAAAAAGCCTTCACTTTTTCGACAAATTCTTTTGGATAATCTACCATCTTTTTCTCCTTTTTAAAAAAAATTTTTAATGAACATATTTAGTGTAAACAAACCTGCGATACCCTAACATTTTTTTAATTATTTGTCAATTAAAAAACACTCCCTAAAAAGTGTTTTTTGTACTGAAGGAGGGACTCGAACCCTCAAGCCCGAAGGCACTGGTTCCTAAGACCAGCGTGTCTACCAATTCCACCACTCCAGCTTAATTTTATTTTTATTTAAAACAATTTAAAAAAAGAAATTCAAAATTGTTAAAAATACTGCCTCATTAAAACATTTTTTTTATTTTTGGTCAAGATTACTCTTCTTTTTTTATCGCATTAACTGGACAGCTATCAATACCTGATTGGATTGTTTCTTGATCATCAGTAATTTTTTCTAAAACTTTTGCTTTACCATCAGAATCAAAATCAAAAGTCCCAGAAGCAACACTCACACAACTACCACAACCTATACATTCATGTTTATTTATAGTAATTTTCATATTTTTATTATTAATAAAAAAATAATAACAAAAATAAAAATAAAAATCAAGTAAATTTTTCCGCTAACTTGACAAAAAACAACTCTTTTGCTATAATCCACTCACTTATAAAATTAAATAATTTTTCTTAACAGATATGAAAAAAGATATACATCCAAAAGCAAATCCGGTTGTTTTTGTAGACACATCATGTGGTGATGAATTTATTACTACTTCAACATTAAAATCAGAAGAGGTAAGAAAAATCGACGGTGTTGATCATTATGTGATTAATATTGAAATTTCTTCAGCTTCTCATCCTTTTTATACTGGAAAACAAATTTTTGTTGATACTGCTAGACGTGTTGAAAAATTCAAAGAAAAAATGGAAAAACAAGTAAAAGCTGCTGAAAGCAGAAAAGGCAAAGCAGTAAAAAGAGCTGTTCGTGCTAAAAAAATAAAAGAAGAAAATAAATAGCTTGAAAAAATAAAAAAACGGGCTTTTTGAGCCTGTTTTTATTTTATAAAAAATATTATAATAAAGTAATAATCAAGTTATATGAAAGAAAAATATTTACAAATAAAAAATCGTTATCAAGAAATTGAAACTGAATTACAAAAGCCAGAATGTATTTCTGATCAAAATAATTTCAAAAAACTTTCTCAAGAATACAATGATATTTCAGAAATTGTAGAAAAAATTATTGATTTAGAAAAAATTGAAAAGAATTTAAAAAACAATCAAGAAATAATTTCTAAAAATGAAGACCCTGAATTAGTTGAGATGGCCAAAGCCGAAACTTTTGAACTAGAAGAAAAAATAAAAGAATATGAAGAAATTTTAAAAATAATGACTCGACCTACTGATCCTTTAGACAAAAAAAATGTTATCGTCGAAATTAGAGCTGGAGCCGGCGGAGATGAAGCCGCACTTTTTGCTGGAGATTTATTACGCATGTATATGAAATATGCAGAAAAAATGAATTGGAAAACAAAACTAATTGATGAAAGTCAAATTGGAATTGGTGGCTATAAAGAAGTTATTTTTTCTATTGAAGGAAAAAATGTTTACAAAACAATGAAATATGAAATGGGTGTTCATCGCGTTCAAAGAATTCCAGAAACTGAAAAATCAGGTCGTATTCACACTTCTACATCCAGCGTCGCAGTTTTACCAGAAATTGAAGAAACTGAAATAGAAATCAAATCAAGCGATTTACGCATTGATACTTTTTGTGCTGGTGGACACGGTGGACAAAGTGTAAATACAACTTATAGTGCTGTTCGAGTTACTCATATTCCAACTGGTATCGTTGCCCAATGTCAAGATGAAAAATCACAACAACAGAATAGAATAAAAGCATTGTCAGTTTTACGCGCTAGACTTTATGAAAAAGAACAAGCTGAAAAACAAGCTGTACTAGATGCTAGTCGTAAAAAACAAATCGGGACTGGCGACCGTAGCGAAAAAATTCGCACTTACAATTATCCACAAGACCGTATTACTGATCATCGTATAAAAACAAGCTGGAACAACATTGTCACAATTTTAAATGGAGATTTAAGCGAAGTAAGCACAGCTTTGACTGAAGAAGACAATAAAAATTTGGATGAAAAATAATATGTTTGATCAAAAAGAGTTTACTATTTTAAAAGCTTTTGTTAGTAAAAAAACTTACGAACAAATTATTTCTGAAAAGAATTTTAAACTTAATTTTTGGCAAAATCTTTTATTTAAAAAATTGTTAAAAAAAAGACAAAAAGGAATTCCTCTTGCTTACTTATTAAAAAATAAAGATTTTTTTTCTTTAAATTTTTTTGTTAATAAAAATGTTTTAATACCTCGTCCAGATACTGAAATTTTAGTAGAAAAAGTTTTAGAATTAATTTCGCAATATACAAAAGAAAATAATTTTTTAATTGATATTGGGACAGGCAGTGCTTGTATACCAATTTCGATTCTAAAAAATACAGACGGAATAGAAAAAGCTTTTGCTTCTGATATTTCCAAAAAAGCTTTGAAAATAGCCAAAAAAAATGACAGAAAATATCAAACGCAAATAAATTTTTTAAAAGGAAATTTACTTTTACCTTTTTTAAAAAAGAAATTAGATTTAAAAAATATAAATCTTTTTTTAACAGCAAATTTGCCTTATTTAACTTTAGAACAATTTAAAAATGAGACAAGTATCCAAGCTGAACCTAAAAAAGCATTGATTGCAAAAGAAAATGGTTTGTATTTATACAAAGAACTTTTTAAACAAATCAAAAAAATAAAAGCAAAAAATATTTTTATTTTTTGCGAAATCGATCCAACACAAACTTCTGAAATTACAAAAATAATACAAAATAATTTTTCAAATATCACTATAAATATAAAAAAAGATTACAGTGGTTTAGACAGGGTTGTTTATTTTAAAATTTAATTTTTAAAAATAAAATATAAAAAACCTTGCATAATTTTAAAAGCAAGGTTTTTTGTTTGAGAATTATATTTTGTAAATCTAGATTTAAATTCTAAAATCTTAATTCCTAATTTAATAATCTTTTACTTCACAATTTTGATTAACTATTTCAAGCCAAATTTTTCCAGAATTCAAAATTATTTCTTTATCATTTTCGTTATAAAATCTAGTTTTTGATTTTAAATTATCTTTTTTCCAAAAACCAAAATTTTTTTGACCTTTTTGATAAATTTCAACTTTACCACTTCCAATTGTATCTAAATCAAGTCTGCCCACTTCATCTATCACTTTTGAATTTACATATTGAATAATTATCGTATCAGCAAAAATTTCTGTACCATCTTGGTTTAAATGTTTTTGACCAACTTGATAACGCAAATATTTTTCTGTGCTAGTATTATATTTCCATTCGACATTATAACTTGGTTCTAGAAAACTTATATAAATATTATTTATACAATTTTCTTGGCATTTTTCCACATCACCAAAACGCCAAGAACTAGTGGAAAAGACAGCATCATTTGCATATTTATCCCAATCAGCTTGCCACAATTGTGAAGAAGTATAAGCATTATGAGGAGCAAAACGATCACTACTACGCCAAAAATAAGAACCTCGATAAAATTCATTCATATCAAAAATATTTTCTGAATTTATTCTAGCCAAAGCTTCTGATGAACCACCAACATGAGCATACAAAATTTTTCCGTATTCTTGCAACCAATCTAAATAATAAGGTCTAGCACTTCTAACAGGTCCGACTTTTTCTACCAAATCATCTTTTAAAAAAATTGCCATAAACCGAGAATAATTTGCTTCTACTGGAGCTTCATAAACTATTTGTGCTTTGTCTAATCCTGACTGTGGTCTAGCATCAGTATGATTTTCTATCATGACCGCTACTAAATCTGGATTCAAATCTTTTTCAAAATTTACACAAACTCCGTCTAAATATCTTCTGTATTTGCAATTGTTTTCCAAAGAAGTTGATTTTTCTTGTGTCTGATTATTATTTTCTTTTTGATTAAAAAAATCTAATTTTAACCATAAATTAAAATACACAAAAATTATTAATAAAATAAAACCGGAAAAAATCAAAATCGTAGATAAAATATTAAAAAATTTTGTATTTTTATTTATTTTTGTTTTTTTCTCTTTATTCTCTAAGATTACTTTTTTCATAAATTATTTAATTAGTTGTTATTATAACAAAAAAATTTAATAAAACAAAGTTTGACTAATTTGTCTTTTTATTATAACTTACTTATAGTAAATAAAAAAAGTTCTTTTAATTTTTAAAAAGGAGAAAAAAATGAGAGAAACAAACAAGTATTATTTCTTTTGGAAACATCAGTTTGGGCAATGGTCCAAACGGGAAATTGTGGATGAACAAGGAACAACATATAATTGCTGTGAACAATATATGATGGCGCAAAAAGCCAAATTGTTCAAAGACAAAAGAAGTTATTTTTTGATTATGACCGAGGAGCGTCCAAGACAACAGCAAGAATTAGGACGCTTTATCCTAAATTTCAATCAAAAAATTTGGGACAAAAATAAAGAGAAAATCGTTTTTAAAGGCAATCTTTTAAAATTCTCTCAGCATGGAGATTTGAGAGAAAAATTAATTGAGACATTTCCCAAAATATTAGTTGAAGCCTCGCCCTTTGATTTGATCTGGGGCGTCGGTTTGTCAGAAGAAAATGATTTAATTCTAAATGAAAAAAACTGGAAGGGACAAAACCTTCTGGGAAAAGTTCTGATGCAAGTCAGGGATAAATTGATGAATTAAATAAAAGTTGTTTTTTTTATATTGGCGACATCGTTCGCCATTTTTTTATAATAAAAAATGCCGGGGGTTATGAACCACACCGGCCGAAAACAAAAGCAGAAAGAAATTATGACAGCAGCCCAGCGACAAGATGCGCCAAGCCGAGAATTCCAGAAACTGAAAGAGTAAGAAAAAAGTTTCTCTTACTTTCTTTAAACATTTTTTTCTCCAAAAAAAATTACTAAAGGGCAGAAATAACTAACAAAAATAACACATTCTTCTGCTTTTGTCAAGAGTATACACAACTCATTCTTTATCATTTTTAGTATAACACACGTTAGATAAAATAAAAATAAAATTTTTTGAATTAAAAAACACTCTGTGAATAAGAGTGTTTTTTGTTTATTTTTAGCTAAATTATTCTTTTTTAGCAGTATCTTCTTCTGTTTCTTCTTTACCTTTTTTCTCTACTTCAACTTTTTCCACATTAACTCCTGAATTTTCTTCTTCCATAGCTTTTAATCTTTCTTCTGAAAGTTGAGCTATAACTTTTGCTACTAAAGTATTTTCTTCATCTAAAACTTTAATTCCTTCCGGCATTTTTATATCTTTTATATAAATAGCATCGTCAAAAGTAGTAAGAACACTCAAATCAACATCAACACTACTTACTAAATTTTTTGGTAAACATTTTACTTCTAATTCTTCGGTATTTACTAATAAAGTACCACCAAGAGTTTTTACAGCCACTGGTTCGCCAATAAAATTTAATTCAATAGTAGCATGCATTTCTACACCCATTTGAATTTGTCTTAAATCAAAATGGATAATTTGATTTTTTAAAGGATGATATTGTAAATCTTGGATCAAAACTTTTACAGGTTCCTTTTCACCTTCAATTATACAATCAATCAAAGTAGATTCTCCAGCTTCATTATATAATTTTTCTAATTTATTTAATTCAACACTAACAGGAAGAGCTTTTCTATCTGGTCCGTAAACGACTCCAGGAACTAAAGAACTATTTCTAAGTTCTTCAGCGTTAATCCCTTCTCTTTTTTTTACTTCTATTGAATATGCCATACTATTTTTTTATTATTTCTTTTATAAATTCTTTTTGTTTAAAATTTATTATTTGATAAGAATCAAGTAGCTCATTTTCTGAAAAATTATTTTTTATAATAAATTTTTCAGCATCTTTCAAACTTAAATCGCTCAAAAGACCGAGAAGCGCTACACCGATTTTTGTATTTTCTATGATAAAAATCAGAGAATGCCCGCAACGAGAACAAGTATTATGTATCACGTTTTTTTCGGCTTTACCCTGTAAAAAATGAGAATTTTTTTCTTCAAAATCTTGATCACAAATTGGACATTTTTTTATAACACCAAAATGTGATTTCAATGATTTTAATAAAGAGTTTATTTCATTTTTATCTTTCATAGGATTGCAGAAAATATAACAAAAAAACTTTTTTTTGTCAAGAGACCAAAGATTTTTTAGCAAAAAAATTAAACTGTTTTAGCAACACTTTCAGCTATTCCGATTAAAAACAAGTTTATAATCATTGATGAACCCCCGTAACTTAAAAAAGGTAAAGTGACCCCAGTAACTGGTAAAATCCCTACAGTAGCTCCAATATTTATAATTATTTGAAAAAAGAAAATAAAAGATATTCCTAAAACTAAATAAGCTGAAAAATCGTTTTTTGAACATTGTGCAATATCAAACAAGCGCCAAATCATAATAATATATAAAATCAAAGCTAAACCAGCTCCAAAAAAACCCATTTCTTCACCAATAACAGCAAAAATAAAATCAGTTTGTGCTTCTGGTAAAAAATGGAGTTGACTTTGTGAACCAAAACCCAAACCTCGCCCACTAATTTGTCCAGAACCGATAGCAATTATTGATTGTGTTACATTGTATCCCGAACCAAGTGGATCGGCTTCAGGATTTAAAAAAGTTAAAATTCTATTTTTTTGATAATCTTGAAATAGTAAAAACCAAGCTGATAAAAAAACAAAAATTCCACTCAAAACTATTACAGCTAAATATTTTTTCTTGACGCCTACAGCTAACAAAAACATAAACCAAACTCCCATAAAAATCAGACCAGAACCTAAGTCAGGCTGCAATAAAATCAAAACAAAAGGCAAAAAACTAAGAACAAATAAAACTAAAACAAATTGCCATTTTTCAAAACGTCTGGCTTGTCTTTCTATTCTCCAAGCTAGAAAAATTACTAAAGCTAATTTGGCAAATTCAGCTGGCTGAAAACTAAAACCAAAAATCTTAAACCATCCTGTGGTTCCTCGAATATTTTCTCCAAAAAATAAAACTGCGATCAAAAGAATTATAGAAAAAATATAAAAAAATTTAGCACTATTTTCATAAAAAGAAACTTGCAAATTTGCGCTAATAAATAAAAAAAATAAGCCTATGACTAAAGCTATTAATTGTTTTGGTATATAAATAAGGTCTTGTCCTTTTGATAAATCAACGCTATAAATTGCTGATAAACCAATTAGAGACAAAATCATTACTGAACCTATTAGCCACCAATCTAATTTTCTAAAAAGTTTTAAAAAAACATTCATAATCAATAATCAAGAAAAACAGTTTTATCAAAAATATTTATTATAGTTTCAATTTTAACTTCATCTATTTTGTCTACATCAGACAAAGATGTTAATTCAATTTTTTTTCTTTCTCCTGCCAAAAAATTATTAGTGTAGATTGGAGAAACTGCAACTAAATTATTATCAGAAAAAAATAAAATATTAAATTGAGTTTGTTTATAAGCAAAAATGGAATTGTTTACAATTATAAATTGTAAAAAAATATTTTTTGTATCTACAGCTCGGCTAGCTTTTAAATTTTCGGTTGAAAAATTTATTCTTTGCGAAACAAAACTTGTTATATCATTTATTTTATGTTCATTTATTCTTTGCCATTTTATATTTATAATTTCAATTTTAAAATTATTTGGTTGCGAATTAGCTTCTAAACCATAAAAAATAAAATATCTTTCTTGATTCGGTAAAATAATTTCAGTTTTATCTTCTGTTTTTCCGCCATTAAAAACAAAACGATAATTTACTGTTGCTAACCATCTTTCATTAGGATTAAAAATTTTAGTAGCTAAATCATATTTTTTATTTGCTCCTAAAAAAATCTTATTGTCTTTAAAAACTAAATCATTTGGACTATAAACTTCTCGTATTTTTGTAACACTTAATTCATCAGAGGTCATTGAGTTTAAAATTTTATCAGTAATAATTGAATCATAAAATAAATATTTTCCTATACCAAACAAACCCCAAATCATAAAAATAGTATCAAAAAAAATTAAAAAACCGATCAAAATTTTTTTGAGAGTTTCTTTGTTTTTTATATACCAAGAAGCTAATTTTAAACTTTGATTACTAAAATCTCCGCTTGGATCTTGGTATTGTTCTAAACTTGTTTTTTTATTATTTTCCATAACATTAATATTATAACAAAAAATTAATAAAATAAAAATATGTTCTTTTAAATTACTTGCTTAATAACAACTTTTTTGCTACAATATACAAAGAATTTTAAAAAATAATTTATGACAAAAAATAATAATAGTAGCAATTATAGTGCCAAGAATATCCAAGTTTTGGAAGGTTTACAGGCTGTTAGAAAAAGACCCGGAATGTACATTGGTTCGACAGGACAAACAGGTTTACACCATTTAATTTGGGAAGTTGTTGACAACTCTTTTGATGAAGCAATGGGTGGTTATTGTGACACAGTCACTATCAGACTTTTACCAAATCATTGGGTTGAGGTTGAAGATAATGGACGTGGAATTCCAGTTGATATTCACCCAACAAAAAAAGTTTCTGCTCTAGAAATAGTTTTATCAACCTTACACGCTGGTGGAAAATTTGGTGATGAAGGCGGTTATAAAGTCTCTGGTGGTTTACATGGAGTTGGTGTTTCTGTAGTAAATGCTTTATCAAAAAATTTAAAAGCAACTGTTCACCGAGATGGTAAAATTTGGGTACAAGATTATGAATATGGTGAACCCAAAACAAAAGTCAAATCTATAGGCAAAACTGACAAAAATGGAACTATTATTGCTTTTTGTCCAGATGAAACTATTTTTGAAACTATTGATTTTGATTGGGGATATATTATAAATCATTTACGACAACAAACTTATTTAACAAAAGGTGTAAAAGTAATAATTAGCGATGAACGTTCAAAAGAAGAAAAAGACAAAGACAAAAATTCCTTACCTTTTATAAAAAATACTTATCAATTTTATTTTGAAGGCGGAATCGGAAGTTATGTAAAATATTTAAACAAAAATCACGAAAAAAAACATGAAAATATTTTTTATACTGAAAAAAAACAAGACGACGTTTCCGTAGAAATAGCTTTACAATATACAGATGAATATACAGAATCTCTATTTGCTTTTGCGAATAATATTATAAATCCAGACGGTGGAACCCATGTTTCAGGTTTTAGAGCAGCTTTAACCAGAACTTTGAATGCTTATGCAAGAGCAAAAGGTTTTATCAAAGAAAAAGATCCAAATTTGACAGGAGAAGATGTCCGAGAAGGTTTAAATGTTGTTATTTCAGTCAAAATTCCAAATCCACAATTTGAAGGACAGACAAAAGCAAAATTAGGAAATCCAGAAGTAAAAACTGTTGTTGAAAATATTTTTTCCGAACAATTTACAATCTTTTTAGAAGAACATCCAAAAGATGCGGAAGGAATAATTGGCAAATGTTTAATCGCAGCCAAAGCTAGAAATGCAGCAAGAATTGCGAGAGATACTGTGCTTAGAAAAAGTGCTTTGGAAGGATTTACTTTGCCAGGAAAATTAGCTGATTGTAGTAGCCGTAAAGCTGAAGATTCCGAAATATATATAGTAGAAGGAGATTCTGCTGGTGGTAGTGCAAAACAAGGACGTGATCGTAATACCCAAGCAATTATGCCTTTACGTGGAAAAGTTTTAAATGTAGAAAGAGCTCGATTAGACAAAATTCTTGCTAACAATGAAATCAAATCTTTGATTATAGCTTTGGGTACAAATATTGGAGAAATGTTTGATATAGAAAAACTTAGATATCATAAAATAATTATCATGACTGATGCTGACGTAGACGGATCTCATATCAGAACTTTACTTTTGACTTTATTTTTCCGTCATTTTCCGGATTTAATTTTAAAAGGTCATATTTATGTCGCTCAACCACCTTTATATAGTATAAAAAAAGGACAAGAAATTACTTGGATTTATAATGACGAGGCTTTGGAAGATTACAAAAAGAAAAATGGTATAAAACAAGAAGATTTAGAAATTATAGAAGAAGAAAATGATGTGGAAAAAAATGAAAATACTGAAAAAGAAAATAAAAAACAACAACAAAAGAAATTAAATGTTCAAAGATATAAAGGTCTTGGAGAAATGAACCCTGATCAATTATGGGAAACAACTATGAATCCAGAAAATAGAGTTTTAAAACAAATTAAAATTGATGATGCTGAAAAAGCTAGTGAAGTATTTGATATTTTAATGGGTTCAGAAGTGGCACCACGTAAAAAATTTATTCAAACTTACGCTAAGAATGTAAAAAATCTGGATATTTAAACAAATTAAAAATTCAACCTGTCTGCCGGTTTATTTACCTATTGATAGACAGGCATGCCGTTAGGTATGTAGACAGTAATTAAAAAGCAAAAAATAGTCTGAAAAAGACTATTTTTATTACAAAATATTGCGAAAACACCAAGGGCCTGGAATAAAAATAAAAAAACAGTATAAAACGGTTTTTTTATTTATTCGTCTAAAAAAATTTCTTCAATTCTAGCTTTAAAAATTTTTGCAATATCAAAAGCTAATTTTAAAGACGGATTATATTTATTTTGTTCTAAAAAAACAATAGTCTCTCTTCTTACTCCTACTTGCCTAGCTAATTCTTCTTGGGTTAAATTATTTTTTGCTCTATATTCTTTTATTTTATTTTTCATATTACTTTTTACATTCAATAAGTGGGGCAGCAAAATCTGGATTACCATGTTTTACCCATTTCCCATTTTGACAAACCCAATTATCTTCTCCACTAAACAATCTAAGACCAAATAAAATAATCAGTAAAACTATAAAAAAATAAATAACAAAATTTATATATTTTTTCTTTTTGTCCAGAGAAGCAATATTATTATAAAATTTAAAAATCAAAGAATATAGGATTAAAAGAAAACACACACTATAATTCAAGACCAGAGCTATTGTGTAAAAGTATGGGTTTATATCTTGAAGAGAATAAAGTATAAAAGAAAAAATTACTGCCAAGAAAGAATAGCTTGTCAAAGTATAACGTGCAGCATCTCCAGCTAAAACATAATCTCTCTCATCAGCTATGATTATATCCACTTTCTTACGAAGATAAAATAGAATAAAGACACTGCCAATCAAAGCGGTGATTGGTAAAATATAATTTTTTATTTGCATGGAATAACTTATGGTAAAAGATAAAATAATAATTATTGCTAACCGACAGATTGTATATTGTTTTTTATTCATATTTTTTTATTTAAAATAAATGTTATATATTTATAACTAAATGTTATAATATTCTAACATTATTGTCAATATTTACTACTGTGGATAATTTTTCTGCAAATACTTCACTTAACTTGACAAAAGTTAATAAAAAATATATATTATTTATATAAATAATTCGGCTAACAAGCCGTTTTTAAATAGAACAATTTTATGAATTTTTTTAGAAAAATAGTTGAATATTTAAGAGATTCAATTGGTGAACTTAAAAAAGTTACTTGGCCAACAAAAAAACAAGTCCAGAATTACACTTTAGCTGTTATTGCTTTGAGTGCTGGTTTGGCTTTATTTTTCGCTTTTCTTGATTATATTTTCAACTTAGGTGTCGACTTTATAATATAAAAAATAATTAAAAACTTTAAAAAAGTTTATGGCAAAACAACAAGAAAATCTTGGCCGACGTTGGTATGTAATTCATACTTACAGCGGTTATGAAGAAAATGTAAAACACAATTTAGAACAAAGAATAGAATCTTTTGACATGCAAGACAAAATTTTTCAAGTTTTAATTCCAAAAGAAAAGAAAATTAAAATAAAAAATGGAAAAAGAACAACTGTGGAAGAAAAAGTTTTTCCTGGTTATGTATTAGTAGAAATGGCTGTTACTGATGATTCTTGGTATGTAGTTAGAAATACTCCAAATGTAACTGGTTTTATTGGTGCTGGCAATACTCCAACCCCAATTGACCCAAGAGAAATGAATGTGCTTACAAAAAGAATGACTGCCGATGAACCAAAACATAAAATTGATATGGAAATTAATACAGCTGTAAAAATAGTTGACGGACCTTTCAAAAATTTTGAAGGAAAAATATCAAATATTGATCAAGAAAAAGGAAAAATAAAAGTATTAGTAAATATGTTTGGTAGAGAAACTCCAGTTGAACTTGATGTATTACAGGTTAAAAAAATATAAAAAAATCTATTGCCCGTAAGGGGCTTCTCAATAGAAATAATAAATAATAATATGGCAAAAAAATTAGTCACACAAATCAAATTACAGGTTATGGGTGGCGCCGCCAATCCAGCGCCTCCAGTCGGACCAGCGTTAGGACAACACGGCTTAAACATCCAAGCTTTTTGTACTCAGTTTAATGCAGCTACAGCTGATAAAAAAGGAGAAACTGTACCAGTAGTTATAAATGTTTATGAAGATAGAACTTTTGACTTTATAACAAAGATAGCTCCAGCTAGCGAACTTATCAAAAAAGCTATAAAATTACAAAAAGGTTCAAGTAATCCTTTAAAAGATAAAGTTGGAAAAATCAGCAAAGCTCAAATAAAAGAAATAGCTGAGAAAAAAATGCCTGATTTAAATGCAAATGATATAGAAGCAGCAATGAAAATTATTGAAGGAACTGCTAGACAAATGGGTGTAGAAGTAACTAAATAAAATTAGACCAAAAAATAAAAAACCGTTTAAAGACGGTTTTTTATTTTAAAATCTTCACTGGGGTGGCATTCGGGAATTGAACCCGAATTGCCAGTGCCACAAACTGGAGTAATAACCATTATACCAATGCCACCCCACTAAAGATTTTGTAATTTTTAAAGTAAAAACATTATATTAAAAAAAAATCAAAAAGTCAAGGTAATACGCTTTTTGATTTTCTAAATCTTAATTATTATTATAAACATCAATTAGAGTATTTCCACTTGGAATTGTTGATTCATCCCAAGGATGACTTAAATCACTTTCATCTTCTACCCAAACATTAGATTCAAAATCCCAAACGCCTTTGCCTGTATCCGCTGGATTTGCTTCCAAAAATACATAAGAAATAAACCAAGAAATACTATAAGCCATGAGAATCAAAGCACTGCCAATCACACCATAAAAAATAGTTTTTTTTGCTTGTTCAACTTTTGATTCTTCACCTTGGGAAGTAAAATACAAAAATCCTGCATAAAAAAACATTCCCACTGAAATAGTCGCAATTAAACTTAACAAAATTTCAATAATATTAACAACCATTCTTTTTAAATTTACTGATTCTCCAAAACCAGCGCCTTTTTCGCCAGCAAAAGCTTGATTTTGTGCATTTATTTGATCAGAAAGAGAAGAAACAGTTTGAGCAGAAACAGAAAATTTAAAAAACAAAAAAAATAAAATCAGGACAAAAATTATAAACAAAAATATTTTTAAACTTTTTTTCATATTTACAAAATTTATTCTATAAATTGAACACTTTGACCACCATAATTTGTAACTTCAACAGCACTTTTACCAACAAAATAAGAAATACTGTAAGCAGCAAAGACAATAACAGCTCCAATTATAGCCGCGGTCAATAAATTTTTTGCTTTTTCTACTTGTGATTCATCGCCCCGTGAAGTTAAATAAAGAAACCCAGCATAAATTATCAAAGCCACACTAATTGAAGCAGTTAAACCCAAAATTCCTTTGATTATCATACTCACAATCTCTCTCGGATCACTTGTATTTTCTACATTATAATTTGCTTTTTTCCCTCCAGCTTGTAATTGTTCCAAAGCACTTTGGCTTAAGTCTTCATCAGCTAATACATAATTTGTCACACAAAAAAAACTAACAATAATAAAAAATAATACAAACAGTTTTTTAATTTTAAATTTTGTATTTTTAATTTCAATCATAATTTAAACTTTAGCTAAAATAAGTGGAATAATATAATTTGTAATGCTATAAGCCGCCAAGGCTATAAACAAACCAATTATTGATCCAGTTAAAATATTTTTTGCTTTTTCTACTTTTCCTTCATCACCACGAGCAGTCATCCATAAAATTCCAGCGTAAACAGTAAGTCCAGTAAAGATGACACCCACAAAAGATAAAATTACGTTTATTACAAAACCAATGTTTTCCGCCAAACTAGTTTCACCAGTTGCTGAACTATAACCACCAGTTTCCGCTGTATTTTTTACTAAATCAAAACCCAAATTTATGGCTTTAACAGTCATCGGGAAAGCTATAAAAAAAGCTATAGCCAATAAAAATTTTATTTTGTTCATATAAAAATTAATTTAATTTTCTTTGTTATAAATTTTTCTTGCTTCCAAACAAGTAATTTCTTTATTTTGAGAATCGCCTGAACTATTAAAGAGTCTGGCAGAAGTAAAAGCACAATCTCGAGTATCATCTCCTTTTAAAATTTCTGAGCAATAATATTGTTTTTCTTCCTTACTATATTTTAAACAAAATATTTTTTGCGTTTCACCATTTTTTTGACATTCTTCTTCACTATCAAACTGATATTTTCCTAATTCACTTTTTGGTAGACCTAAAGTATCTTGATTCCAAACACTATTTGGACCATCAGTAAATAATTCAATTTTTCCAGTACTTGATACACAGGAAAATTTTTCTAATTGTCCTTCTTTACCTAAATTTGATAACCAAAAAGTATTATCTAGATCATAAGACCAAACGACTCTTGATTCACAACAAAAATTTCCAACATCTCCTTTTTCTGTATCACACAAAGAAGGCTCTCCTGCCAAAGCAGAAACAACACCACTAGTACATTTTTCTTCATTATCAATACAACTGTATCCAGAATAATTTATTTCACAAAAAGATTTATAAGGCAAACAGCAAACATAATTTCCATCATCATTTGATAAACATTCGTTTATTGAACAATTTTTTTCTGGTGTACAATCATTACGTGCCACTAAATCTTTATTATTTGTAGCTCCAGCACACTGACTTATATCCATACAACTCCAATTTGGGTTATATTCACTACAAGTATCTGTTTTAATTTCTTTATTTGAACCTGTATTTTCCACAGTACTGAAAACAAATTGTACTAAAGTATAAGAACCCATGATAATAATAATTCCAATAACTGAAGCAATGATTGCATCTCGTCCTTTGTGAGCTTGATCTTCATTTCCTTGTGCTGTCATCCACAAAAAACCTCCGTAAATTACAATTATAAAAAATATAATAGCAATTAGAGATAAAGCCCCACCTACTATTTTTCCAATTACTTCATTTAAATCAGCATTTTTAGCTATATTTATTGGGGTTGCTTCTGAAAGACCTCTCTGAACATCAATTTTTGTATCAACGTCAGCAGAAAAAACAAATTGACTAACAAAAAAACTTCCAAATAAAGAAATTAGAATTCCGCCTAAAAAACTAAAAATTTTTATTTTGTTTTTCATAATTTATTTATTACTGATTTTTGCTAAATCCTCACCCATTTTTCGACAAGCTTCTACTGTTGTAAAATTTAATCTTGAATCTAATAAATCTCCATCAGAAACACAACGTCCAAATTGTTTTTCACAATTAAAATCTTCAATTTTATTTTCTTCATTAAAAGAGGCGATTAAACACCAAACTTCTGAAGATTTACAGCATATCTCCTCTGCAGTTTCACATAAACCAATTTGGATTTTAGCTGTTCCAATATCACAATTGTTTGTATCACTTTGACATTCAAAATCTGAATAAGTTCTAGAACATTTTGTTTTATAAGGAAGACAACAGACTTTCTTTGCAACTAAATCTGCATCAATTGTGTTAGAATCACAATTTAATTTTTTTCCACCTTCGTTTTCATATTGACCTTCAAAATAATAACATTCTCCAACATCTGTTATATTTTTCGTATAATTTTCTCCAGCACACTGGGCAATTGGTAAAATTTCCCAACCTGCATGAACTTCAGCACAGGCTGATAATTTATTTGATTCAACAGATTGTCCAGTTCCGACTGAAGTAAAAACAAAATTTACTAAAGCATTTGCTCCTAAAATTATAATTACTCCAACTATTGCCATAATTATTGTATCTTGTGCTTTTTGAATTTCATCAGAATTTCCTCGAGCTATCATCCATCTTCCACCACCATAAACTATCAGTAAAAAAAATATAACTGATAAAAAAGTTAAAGCTGTACTCAAAACTCGAGCTACAACATTTTCAATACTAGTCATTTCACCGATTTGTATGCCGGAAGATTTTTGGGCACTATCTAAACCGTAACTATCAGCAAATACAAAATTAAAAAAAACAAAAAAACCAACAAAAACTAAAATTACACCAGTAAAAAATAAAAATCTTTTTTGTCTTATTTTTTTATTCATATTTTTAAATTTCAGTAAATCTACTCATGATAAAGTAAGTTATTGCATAAGCGCTGACTAAAATCATTAATCCAATTACACAAGCAATTATAATATTTTTTGATTTTTCTATTTGTCCCTCATCACCACGGGCAGTCATCCATAAAATTCCAGCATAGACCATCAAACCTAAAAAGATTATTCCGGTCATCCCTAAAATTGCATTTAATAAATTACCAGCGATAAAAGAAACATCTGATTGATTTTCCACTCCAGCTTCTTTTGCTACTTTATTTAAAACTGAACCTGCTTGATTGATTCCGGTTTCTTCAGCAAATATTTTATCAGCTTTTAAACTTAAAAGTAGTAATAAAAAATAAATTTTTTTCATAAAACGAAATTAATTTTTAACGTAATTTTGTCTAATTTGATTACAAACATTTATATCTGTTATTCCTTCAGTAAACATCCAACAACCTTCCTTTGGTCCTTCACAATACCATATATCTCCTTGCCCTTCTTTTTCACCCCAAGTTTTACAATCATTAAAAGTGGTAATTCTTGATGCTGGAATTGCTGCACCTATCCAATTTCCTTCAGCTACACCAGTACTACTTACCCAATCAACACAACAACCAATTTTTGATTCTTCTTGAGTTGTTTCTGAATTTAAACCACCATTCAACATTTTAGTTTCAATAATCCTAGATTGTATTAAATTTGTAACTGCATATGCTGAAATTATTATCACAATTCCAATCACTGAAGTTGTTAAAATTTTTTTTGATTCAGACACTTTTTCTTCTTCGCCTCTAGCTATCATCCAATTTAAACCAGCATAAATCATCAAAGCAAAAAATATAATCCCTGAAACTGAAAACACAGCTTTTATAATTCTAGCCACAAGAATTGTAATATCTGTTTGTACAATTCCTGTTTCGGGACCTATGTTATTATTTACTTTTGATAAAGCATCAGCTAAATTTTCTGCTTGTGCAAAATTTAAAAATAAAAAACATAATGCAAAAATAAATAATCCACCAAAAAAAATTTTTTTATTATTTGTCATCATAAATAAATTAATTATTAGCTCCTTCTAAGGCTTTTTCACAATCACCGATTCTATCAAAAGTTTGTCCTTTTTTTGTTTCATTGGTACAATCTGCTTTTTTCATAGCCTCACATTTAAATTCACTGCCACTTAAATAAAAACAGAAAATTTCTTGATTATTTACATAAGTATCTGAACTTTCACAAGCAGTTTTAGATTCAAAATATTTTAGATTATTTTCTTCTGTATGATAAGGATATGCTTGGCAATTACCAGTATTTGGGGTACAACTATAACTTGAATTTCCATCGCCTTCTAAACACCAAACTTGTTTTTGTAAACAACAAATCTGGGTACTGTCACAAAGTCTATCTTCATATTTTTTGGTAGTGGCGTCTGTACAATCTGTATCTGCGTCAACACAATTATAATTATTTCCATAAACTTCTTGGCAAGGAGAAACATATAATTCACAACAAATTTGATTATTAAGACAATCACTTATAGGTTCACAAAATTCACTATTTTTACATTGATCTTGAATTGTATCTCCAACAACAGACAGCAAATTTCCAGCATAATCAGTATTGTTTATTTTTTCTCCTTTACATCTAACACCTGCATAAGCTAAATCAACACATTGCCAATTTGCACTTTTTCCGCAAGTATATTTTTGTGTTTCAGAACCAGCATTAAAATCAGTCGTATCAAAAACAAAATTAGTTATTGCATAAGCAGCAACAACTAATACTAAACCAATCACAGCACCAATAATAGTTTTTTTTGCTCTGTCTGCCTGATCTTCATTTCCTCTTGCTGTCATCCATAAAATTCCAGCATAAACAGCTAGTAAAAAAAAGATAACAGTTATAAAAGAAAAAGCAGTACCTGTTAAACTACCAATCAAAGTACTTATGTCAGTATCAGTACGCAAACCCATTTTTGTAGCAGCATCAGTAGCTCCATGTAAATCAGATTCAGCAAAAACAAAATTTACTAAACAAAAAAAACTAAATATTCCAATAAAAAATCCGCTAAAAACTAGAAAAATTCTTTTATTATTTTTTTTCAACATAATTTTTAATCATTGTTAATATTGATGTCACCTCCGCCAGTTATTCCTATATCTAAACCGCCACCATAATATTGAGTTGAATTCCAAATTGATTTACTCACAAATCTAGTAATTGAATAAGCAGAAAAAACAATCAAAGCCCCAATTATGGCAGCTATTAAAATGTTTTTTGCTTTTCCAATTTGATCATCATTGCCACCAGCAGTCATCCACAAATAACCAGCATAAACTATCAAAACCACACAAACAGTTCCTATAAGTCCTAAAGAAAAATTTATTATCGCTACAGCAATTAAACGTGGGTCTTTATCGCCCAAAGAACTTTGAGACATACAAGCATAGCCATAAGGATCATCTTCACTTTCGCATGGATCAGTTGTTTGAGCATTGACATTTAAAATATTTAAAAAAAATACAAACAAAAAAAATAATCCTAAGAAAAAACTTTTAAATTTATTTTTTTGTTGCCACATAATTTAAAATAAATTTTTTATTTAAAATTATATTTTTAATTAGTCTAAAACATTTCCGTAATTATCTCCTGTGCTTGCCGAATATAAATTTTTTAAAACAAAGTTAGAAATTGAGTAAGCACTCAAAATAATCAAAAGTCCGATAATTGAAGCATATAAAATATTTTTTGCTTTTCCAACTTGATCATCATTGCCACCAGCAGTCATCCACAAAAAACCAGCATAAACTGTAAGTACTACAAAAATTGTTCCTAGTAAACTTAATGATATATTTATTATTCTTGAGGCCATCACTCGAGGATCAGTTCTTCCTAAACCACTGTCATCTAGACAGTTAAAACCGAGTGGATCAGTTTCATCAGAACAAGTAGAAAGTGCTTTTACCGAAGAAAAAGGAAGCAAAAATGAAAATAACAAAGTTAAAGAAAACAAAAAAGTAAGTATTTTTTTCATAAAAAAATTAAAATTTTAATTGGAGTAGTATTAGCTAGATATCTTAAGCTAATACTACAAACTTAAGCTAATACTACTAACAACTAAAATTTTAGTAATTTTCTGCTCCAGTTGTATTTGTGGCTGTACCTAAAGCTCCTAAAGCAAATTTTGCAATTGCCCAAGAACTTAAGATGATAGCTAAACCAATAATACCAGAGAAAATAAATTTTTTAGCTTCTCCAACTTGGTCATCATTTCCACCAGCAGTCATCCATTTGAAACCACCGATTAAAATTACTACTACAGCTACGATACCAAGCAAACTTAATAATACATTGATTATATTTGTAATTGTAGTTCTTAAATCTTGAGTTCCTAAAGCTATTCCACCATCGGTTCCTTCACCATCTTCAATAATACCAACTCCAAATGGATCAGCTTCGTCATAAGAATAACTAGAAGCTGTTGCTTCATCATCAGGAGCTGCATTTACTTTTAACATAGGAGTTAAAAGAAAACCAAAAACAAGCACAAAAACCAAGCTTAAAATTGCTTTATGTTCAACTAATTTGTAAATAAATTTCATATATTCACCTCCTCTCAAGTGATTAATTTTAAATTATTATTATTTTAACAAACTTTTTAATACCAAATTTATTATAGCATAACTAGAAAAAATAACAACTACACCTATTCCTGCCCAAACCATTGTTTCTGTTCCTTTTTTTACTTTATCTTCATTACCTCCAGATGTGATCCACATTATTCCACCGATTATAAAAACCAAAAAAGCTAAAGTACCAGTTACTCCTAAAACAGAAGTAATAATTTTTTGAATCAAACTATTTACATTGGTTGTAGCTAAAGGATTTTCTAAATTAACTGCTGAAACAAAATTTGTTATACAAAAAAAACTAATAATTATTATAAAAAATACCAATAATTTTTTAACAAAAAATTTTTGACTTTTGTACATATTATAATATATTAAAATTTCCGCTAACACCTATCGAATCTAAAATAAATTTGATGAGTAAATAAGCACCAAAAGCAATCACCATTCCAATAACAGAAGCGATAATCGCATTTTTGCCTTGTTTAATTTTGTCTTCGTTACCAAAAGAAATGATCATCAAAATTCCTCCATAAACAAACATTACTAAAGCTAAACCACCAATTATTCCAAAAAGCCAACGGACAGCATTTAAACCTAATTTTAAAAATTCATTTACATCACTACAATTTCCTTGGAAAGCACATTCGTTTAAAAAGCCTTCGTACCCTTCTGGTTTTTTACTTCCATAAGCATCTTCAATCGCTGTTTCAACTACAGTTTTACATTTTTTATTTACTTCATCATATTTACAAATTGAAACTTGATTACATTCATTTTGATTCAAATACTGACAAGTTGATTGTTCTAAATTACTATAACAACTATTTTTTCCATTAGACCAAATACAAAATGGGTTGTTATTGCAATCACTACTATTATTATATTTTTCTCCGCAATCTATTCCTTTAACTGTTATTTTTATTTCTTTTACACCATAACCGGTAGGTGTGATTTGTTGTTCTCCAAAAAAAATCAAAGAAAAATTATAAGGTAATGTTTTAATATTTTTACTTTTTATTAATTCTTTTGTGTCAATAACTGTATAAAATGTTCTGGAATTATCTACAGAAACAAAGCTGTCCAAAATAAAATCTGTTTTTAAAAAAGTACTGTTTGAATTTAAATCAGCTTTAACTAAAGAATCATTATCTTTAACATATAAATTAAATTTTGTTTGCATTGAATCAGAGGAAGGATCAACTGTTGGTCTTATGCCTATTTTTTTTTCATCTCCAACTTCCAAAGTTATTTCGTCTTCTTCTTCAATTAAATTAAATCTGACTTTTTTATTATCTAATATTTTTAGACATTGAGGGTTACCTTCTAAACAAGAGCCTTGTTTAGTATTTTTATAAGTAGAATAACCACCAGAAAAATCTGTCATTTTTCCATCTTTACACAGAGACTTTTCAGTTATTAATACACAAAACTCTTCATAATTAGTAGTTGTATAACTTCCGCTATGACCTTCTACAGTTTGTGCCACTTCCCCATAACAACATTGTAGATCCTCTGCTTTTACTTCAGCTAAAAATCCAAAACAAAAAAAACTAATAGCTATAAAAGAAAATAATAATTTTTTATTAAATGACTTTCCTGCCTGTCGGCAGACACGGTGAATTTTATTTTCATTATTCATAAAAATATTTTAAAATGTTTGTTCTATTTTTGAAGCAGCTCCAGCTACTAAATCAACATCTCGTTTTAATCTTGTTTTTTCATCAGTTGATTCTTTATTGAAACCATCTATCAAATCTTTAAAAGCATTTTTAGCAATATCCAAATTATTTCCTATATACCAGTTTTCTGCAAAAAGAGCTTGAGTGGCAAATGAAGACATTTCTTCATTTTTTTGTTGTTCTGCGATTTGGGAACGATATGGACTTGGTCTAAAAGTTGCATCAGTATATTTTTTTACAGTTTCTGCACTAGTCAAAAATCTGACTAAATCCCAAGCTTCATTTTTATGTTTTGATTTATTTACTACTGATTCTACCCAATAATTTGCAATATTGCTTGGATTTTCTGGATTTAACTGAAACATTGGCATTATTTTTATATTTAATTGTGGGGCAACTTTTTTTATTGTTGGGTAATCATAAGCATAACCAACATAAAAAGCACTATTACCTCTGGTAAATTCAGTAAAAGAATCACTTTTTTGATTATTCCAACTATAAACTTCTTTTGTTTGTTGGGCAAAACTAGTATAAAAATCGATTGCTTTTAAAGTTGGGTGATCTCTAGTTGCTCCTTTTAAACCATTTGCAAAAGAGACTTTTCCATTTTCAGTCATTTTTACACCACTTTGCATCATAAATAAAGAAAGTATATCAAAATAATTTGTAATATTAGACGCAGTACCTAAAGCAACCCCAGATTGAATTATATTTCCAGCTTTATCAAATTTTGTAGTTGCTTTTACGGCACCAATAAATTTTTCCCAATCAGTTGGAATTTCTGCTACTCCTGCTCTGTCTAATAAATCTTGATTATAATAAATTGCGAGTGAGTCGACTGCCATTGGTAAACCATATATTTCATTATCTTTTACAACATTTTCATAAACACTTTTTACCATGTTTTTTTCTACAAACGTTTTTGTTGGCATAGCTATCGTATCAACCACTATTTGTGTATCTTGAAATTGTCCTGGGTCATAATAACGAGCCATTTTTACTGAAGCCGGCATTGTTGCTAAACGATTTTTATTTTTTGTCAGCCAAGTAATATGTTGTGAAACTAAATCTGGTGCGACGTCATCAGCCAAAGCAGATGTAAATTTTGCATCAAATTCATCGTAACTTAATTGACGAATATTTACACTAACATATGGTCTGAGAGTTTGATATTCTTTAATCAATTTTTCAAGTTCTTCTACATCATTATAAACCGTCCAATATTCTAATTTTATTGGTTTAACAGCTTGTTCTTGTTCGGTTGTGGCGCCTTTACAACCAAAACCACTCACCACTAAAAAACAAATTAGCAAAGTTATAACAAATTTTTTTTTCATCATAAATTTATTATTCAAAAATTTTAAAAACTGTATTTAAAATAGCATAAGCTGCAAAAATCACAACTACTCCTAAACTTGCCCAAACTATTATATTTTTTGCTTTATCTGTTTTATCACTATTACCATTTGAAGTCATCCAGATAACTCCGCCATAAATTATCATCAGCAAAGTTATCGTACCTAAAAATTCCATAACTGTTTTAATTAACAAACCAACAAAACTTTGCGGTGTATTAACTTTTAATTGATTGAGATTATTTATTTGGTCCATCATTTTTGAATCAAACAAACTCCAAGAACATGTTTGTCTATCATCTTCATTATATTTCAAACATTGAGATTCCGACACATTATAAAATTCTATTTTTTCTTTTGTTTCCTTGTTTACACAAACACAAAAACCTTCAGCTTTAGAAAATTTTGGAATAAAAATAATACTTAAAATAAAAGCGAATAAGACTATTTTTATTTTATTATTCATATTTATTTTTTTAATTCTTTATTAAACAATTCTAAAACTTCATTTTTCATTTTTTCATCTTTTAAAGCAAAGTGAATCGCTGTTTTTAATAAAGCCAGTTTATTACCAGTATCAAAATATTTACCTTCGTATTCATAAGCATAAAAAGTTTTTTTCTGAGCTAAAATATTAGCAGCGTCAGCTAACCAAATTTCACCATCTTTTCCACTTTTTTGATTTTCCAAAATTTTCCAAATATCACTAGTGAAAATATAACGCATACCACCAATTATCAAACCTTTGTCAGAAACTTTTTCTAAATTTGGTTTTTCAACAAATTTTTCTACTTTAAATATTTTTTTATCTTTTGTTTCTTTGGCATAAACATTACCGTATTTTGTCATTTCATTTTTATCTTCTATTTTTTGTACACCAATTACTGAATTTCCCGTTTTATTGTAAACTTTTACTAATTGTTTTATAACTGGAATTTTACTATCAATAATACTATCGCCATCAGAAAAAGCAAACGGTTCTTCTCCAATAAATTCTTTGGCACAAAGAAGTGCATGACCATTTCCCAAAGGTTCTGCTTGGCGAGTATAAAAAAATCTAACTTTTTTTGCTAATTCAATTAAACTTTCAATTTTGTCTAATTTTCCTTTTGATTTCAAAAAATTTTCAAAATCTTTATCACGATCAAAGTGATCTTCAATCGCACGTTTTTGTGAACTGGTAACAAAAATTATTTCAGTTATACCGCTTGAAACCATCTCTTCCACAATATATTGAACAACTGGTTTATCTAAAACAGGAAGCATTTCTTTTGGCATTGCCTTGGTTGCCGGCAAAAAACGAGTCCCTAATCCTGCTACTGTAATTACTCCTTTTTTAATTTTTTGCATAACTATTTTTTATTAAACTATTTTTCTTTATTATAACAGAAGAAAAGTAAAAAGTAAAAAGGAAAAAGTAAAAATTTTTTTTAATTTTGCATTTTTAATTTTGAATTTATAAAATTTCTTCCCAACTTAATAATTCATAATTTACTCCAACCGGAAATCCTGGCGGCGGATAAAATTTTAAATTTCCATCATAAATATGATTTGTATCTTCAAAACCAGAAATTACATTCCCCCAACCATTTACATATTTCCAACCACCGCTTTCATAAGAAATTTGTGAACCAAAAATAGTTAAAGAATTTTTTACATCTTCATCATAATAAGGGCGATAAATTGCTGAAAATTGTGAAAGTAAAGCTCCGTTTATTTCCATATCTTCTGGCACTTCATAAGGAACTAATATATTTCCTTGTGCCAAAAGTCCGATCGTATCGTCAGAAGCTTTTTCATTATAAATTAGATTTCCTGAAATTATAATATTTTTATAAGGCTCTTGCACAGGAAATCGTCCAACTCCAACACTCACTCTACCATCAACAGTACCTTCAACCCAAACATTATCTTCAATAAATATTGCTCCATTTTCTGGGATATCATAAGAATCAACATATTCTGTATTTCCCAAATCATAACAATAAACATCTCCATCCCAATACCAACCGCCCCAACGACGACGCCAAGTTCCTTCACCATTATAACAATCAATTGTTTTAACTTTGTATAAATCAAAGTTATTTCCTTTAAAAACTATACGCCAACCTTCTTGTCCAGAAGAATATAGATGAATTCCTCCATTATCAGCAGAATCTCTTATATCAGACAAATCAGAAGTTACTCCAAAAAAATCAACAGCTGGTACAGGAAAAAGCCAAAAAGATTTTGGGCCACCACCTCCCCAAACTCCATTATGTGTTTGGTTTTCATATTTATATGTAGCTTTGGCACTTTTTACCCATGAATCAGTAGTTCCATCAAATCTAATACCCCCATTTGAGTGAATAACTCCGCTAACTTCAGTAGTAAAACTAAAATTCATGCTATCATTTGCTAAAAAAGTATTTTCAGTTAAACTTGGAAAACCCAATCTAACTTGGATTGTTCTTTTTCTGTCTGGTTCTTCTATTGTATAACCAGTCGAACGAACAGTAACTACAGAACTTCCAGCCAAAGGTGTATCAATTTCTAAAGAAAAATAACCTATAACACTGCCATTTTTATCTTTAAATTCATGTAAATATGATTCAGCTTCTTCACTCCCATCAGTATAATCTCCAGAATTATGCGCAAGATGCCATTTGTAATAATTTATTCCTGCTTCTGCTATATGAAAAGCTTCGTCTTTGTTATAAATAATATTTGAAGATCTATTTTCATAAGCCGCATAAGAAGAAACTGATAAAATTATTGTGGTAGTTACTAAAAAACCAAAAATTATTACATACAAAAGAGAAACACCACGATTATTTTTTTTAAAAAAACTTTTTATTTTTTCAAACATAAATTAATTTTCTTTTAAATTTCTGATTTGTACAATTGATTCCAAATGCAACGGCACAGGACTTTTTTCTTCATCTTTTTCTATTTCTAATTGTACTTTTACTACTCTAATTTTTGTTGAATCGACTGGCTGTACTAAAGGATTTTGGTTTCCAATATAATTTTCATCAAAATATAAAAATAAAGGAGTATTTGTTTCCAAATTTTTTACATAATGAGCAATTTCTACTATTTTTTCTTCACTGTTTCCATAACTCAATGGATTACCTGTCGGTTTAGTTATTCCTTTTTTTATAGTTTCTCCGTCAAGCCAAAAACGAACTTTTTCTCGCAAATTATCTGAATCTACATTAGCATAAAAAATTATTTCATTATCTCCTGAACTTACAATAGCATAACCCCCCAAACTAGAATCTTCTGCTCTTCGCAAAATATTTACTAAATCTTGCAAAACTTTTCGGCCTTCTTTTTGACTTTCCAGCTGATCCCACAAAATATTATTATATTTTAAACTATTGATAATTAAATAAGTTGCTCCCATAATTAAAAAAGAAAAAATCGCTAAACTTATAACTAGTTCTAATAAAGTAAAAGCTTTTTTATTTTTTTTAATTTGTTTCATATTTTTATTCTGCTGATAAATTTATTTCAAACACAATATCACCATTTGCAGTTACAGTTTCTGTTTTAGTTTGGTAACCTTCAGCTGAAACTTCTATAGTATAAACTGAGGAATTAGTTAAGGAACCAAAATAAGCTTGTCCAGGAGGAGTACAACTAGTTATATAAGTCAAAGAAATATCTGAAACTGTCGGCGTACTACTGACGCTGTCTGTACTTAAAAATATTTTATAACGTGCGAATCTGTCTCCATTATGAATACTGTTGATTGAAATATTTGAACTATCATAAAAAGTATTTTCTGTGCCATCTGGTCCAAAATAATTCCAAACTTCAGGAGTACTAGTGTTATTAGTCGCTAATTGAAATTTTACTGAATCTTGCCCAACTTCATCAGGTTGGCCTAAAGGTTCCCAAATAAAATTTACAAAATTAACTTCAACTCCTAAATCAAAAATTGATGATTCTAAAATTCCATTTGTTAAATAATTTTCTCCGGCCTTATTTAATTTTAAATCACCTAATGAACTTAAATAATCAATTCCTGTATCTACTGACCAAAATTTGTTTTCTGTTAAAAAATTTTCTTGTCCATCACCACCCGACCAATCACTTTGACGAACAAATCCAACCCCAGTTACTTTACTTTTATTTAAACCATTTCCACTGATAGTTACCGTGGCATTTGAAATTGGTTGATTTGTTATACTATCTTGGACATTTACTAAAATTGAATCTCCACTATTTGCAGCTAAAATTAATTTTACATCTTGAGTCGCACCAGGTAATAATTTTATTGGCAAAGAAGGAATTGTTCCAATCAAATCATAATTATCTATTTTTAAACCATAAGAATCCCATTCCAAATTATTTAAATAATAATTACCTCCGCCATTTGTTACAATATTTTCATTTAATTTAAAATAATCTGGATTGATACCCAAAAGTTTTGTGCCAAAAATATTTATTGGCACAGAAGGTAAAACAGAGCAATAAGAATTTAAAGAATTTAAGTTTACAGAAGAAACTTCATCTATTGAAAAACTAATTGTGGTTACATTTTGTGCTTCTACTGAAACTGGTGGTTTGATTGGATTTTCAATCTCACTGGTAGTAAAAGTTTTATCAACAGTAAAACCAGTTTTAGAAACAGTAATATTATAAGCTTCAAAAGCTGCTTCCAAATCAACTAATTTTAACATACCTTCATTATCTGTAGTGTCAATCATATCTAAAGTTGAACTGGTAGATGTAGCCACAATATGGACTTCGGCTCCTTGGACTGGAGCGGCATCAGCATCAAAAACTTTTATAAACAAAGCGCCGTTATTTGGGTTTCCTTCCAAAAATTTTGGTGAAATATAAGTGACAAAATTTAAAGGATTTTTTTGCCCGCACGCCTCACCACAAGTTATTTCAATTTCTACTATTTTATAATCAGCTGGTGTCAAATCTTGTGGTTCGCCATCAATTGTTCCGTCATATTCATCATCAATATTTCTAATTGTGCGTGTAATATTAAAATCAATTCCATTTCTATTAACTACAACATTTCTTTCTAATAAACCAACTGGACTAGAGTTAATTATTCCGACATCATAAAAAGACATGTTTCTAATTATTTCAACTTGCTCATTTAAAATTCCATTTTCAATAATTTTTATTCTGGACTGAAAAACTATTTTCAAAACCAAATTTATTCCAGCGTAAATTCCCAAAGCTAAAATACTCAAAATAGCAATTGAGATCAGAATTTCTAAAAGTGAAAAAGCTTTTTTATTTTTTGTCAGCATATATATGCTATTTTATTCTGCCAAAATTTTTAACAATTCTTCTACTCTTTTTTCAGCTTCATTTTGTAAATCATTTTCTGAAAAAATCTTTTCTTCTCGTAAAACTTCAATTTGAATTTTTAATAAATCATTTTTCATTTTCAAAATTTCATTCTTATAATTTTTAATTTTGTTTTTAATTTTTTCTAGTTGTTTTTTATCTTGTTCAATTGACAAATCATCATCATTTTTCGCGGGTAATTGTAATTGTGTACGCAAAAGTTTAATTGCATTTAAAACTTCATTCATGTGTAACATGATATTTTTGATCTGTTGATTTCCTGATTTTATTTCTTTAGTCAAAAAATCAACTCTTTCCATTTGTGCGGCAGCTTTTAACTCTTCATCTTGCTCGGCTTCTCGATTTTCAAAAGACATTTCCCTTTTTTCTTGCCTGTTTAATTTTTGTTTTTCAAAACTTTCCATAATTATTTTAATTATTCTTTGGTCGCACGAATAACTTCTTCGATAGTTGTTATGCCCTGTTTTGCTTTTATAAAACCATCTTCAAATAAATTTATCATACCATTTTTTTCTGCGTAGTCTTTTATTTCTTGGGCGTTAGCTTTTTTATTTATCAGAGAAGTAATTTCATCATTAATAACTAATACTTCGTAAATACCAACTCTGCTTTTATAACCACTGTGTCCGCATTTAGCACAACCTTCTCCGCGATAAAAAATCATTGAATCAAGGGCTTTTTCTTGTTTATTTAATTTTATATTTTCTTTTTTAAGTAAATTAAGAATTTTTTTCTGATCTGACATTTCAATTATTGATTTAATTTCTTCTTTGTTTAATTTAATTTCTTTTTTACAATATGGACAAATTTTTCTTACTAATCTTTGTGCAATAATAATATTTGCTGTAAAAGCAATCAAAAAAGGTGGTACATCCATATCCATCAAACGTGGCAAAGTTGTTGGTGCGTCATTTGTATGCAAAGTTGATAAAACTAAGTGACCTGTCATAGCCGAATGAATTGCAATTTCAGCAGTTTCTTTGTCACGTATTTCTCCAACCATAATTACATCTGGATCCTGACGTAAAAAAGCTCGGAGACCACTGGCAAAATCAAAACCAGCTTTTGGATTTATTTGACTTTGATTTATTCCTTTGACATGATATTCGATCGGATCTTCAATGGTACAAATATTTACATCTGATTTATTTAAAATACCTAAAATTGAATAAAGAGTTGTTGTTTTTCCACTACCGGTCGGCCCTGTAACTAAAATCATACCATGTGGTTTTTCAATATTATCTTCTACAATTTCTTTTACACCTGGCAAAAATCCTAATTGCTCCAAAGTTAAAGGTTTTTGTCCTTCATGCAAAAGACGCATAACAATTTTTTCTCCATCATAAACTGGCATAATTGAAACACGAAAAGATAATTTTTCATCTTGAACTTGAATTTTAAAACGACCATCTTGGGGTAACATATGTTCATCTATTTTTAGATGCGCCAAAATTTTTATACGTGCAATTATTCCATTTTGTACTTCTTTTGGTAATTCCATTGCTTGAATTAACAAACCATCAACACGGTATCTTACAATAACTTGTTTTTCTATTGGTTCAATATGAATATCACTAGCACCCTCAAAAACGGCGTGTTCCAAAATTGAATTAACAATGTTGATAATTGGCAATTCTTCTGCAACTTTTTTTAGATCTTTTTCATCACCATTTTTCTTTTCATTTACTAAATTAATAATTGTTTTATCAGTAGAAATATCACCATGATATTTTCTTAGCGCTTCTTTCATATTGCTAGGAGTAGTCACAAAAACTTTGATATTTAATCCAGTTTTTCTTCGCAAAAATTCAATAGTTTGAATATCACTTGGATCAGTCATGGCTACTGATAATTCATTATTATTTTTTTCAAAAGCAATACAATTATGATTACTAGCAAATTGACTCGGAACTAAATTTAAAATTTCTGGTTTAATTTCAATATTTTTTAATTCTATTATTTTGACTTTTAATTTTTTAGCAAAAGCTTCATAAATTTTACCTTCTTCAATCAGTTGTTTGTCAATTAAATAATCTTCTAAATTTTTTATATTTTTTTTAGCTTCAATGTAGTATTTTTTTAAATCAGAATCTGAAAAATTACAAGTTTTTTTTAAAATTGATTCTAAAATCAGTTTTGGTATCATAAAAACGATTTTATTAAAATAAATTATTATTTTATTATAACACAAAAAAATAAAATAAGATAATAAAACCGCCTTTTTTAGACGGTTTATAAAAATAAAAAATTTTGTTGGCATTAATTGATTATTTCAAAACTTTGCATAAGTTTTAATATGTTGTTTACTTTTTACTTTTATCAAAATTAGACCATTCATCTATGGGAAGTTCATAGACAATGACTCCAGGTATACCGTATTCGTTCGAACCAGAATCCCTACCAAAATTTTTCATGATAGTTTGTGCTCTGTTAAAAGCATCACTATGGCATTTTTTAAATTTTTTCCCACTTTTACATTTGCATTTATCATTTCTACCTAAATCTTTATACAATGTAAACATTGCAAATTCAATCATATCCCAAGCGTCTTCCTCTTCTTTATAAAAAAAGACTTCTTTTTTCTTTATTGCACCAGCAAAATAACCATTTGAATTTCCACCCGCGTAAACCTGTAAGGGAGAATGCATTTGATATTGTTCTACAACTTCTTCAATTCTTTCCCTTTTTTCTCCAACACATTTTATATATGAATTATTGATTATTGTTTTGTTAATTTGTCCTATTTCTTCATTTTTCAATACTTTAAAAGTATTATCTTCCGTTATAAAATCACTATCTGAATGCCAATAGACAGCATAATAACTGGACGTTATAGGGATTAATATTAATGTTTCTTTTAACCCTATGTGTCTATTACTTATCTGAAAAAATCTACTTTTTATTTTCAAAGCAGAAGTAGAAATAAATTGGTCACTTAACAAAAAATCTTTGTCACTTTCAATAAGTGCAAATTTATAACCTTTTTTTATAGTATCAGCTAAAAGATTAACGTAATTATGGTTTAGTATTTTATTTAAAAGTAAAGGTATTTTTTCTTTTTGGTTTATACTTGAAAATTCTTTTAGTAAAGCCCCACTTTTATAATAATAAATTATATATTTAGGTAATATATTTTCTATATCTTTTTTAATTGTGGAAAGCTCTACTTCACCTTTTTTATATTTATGTATATTTTCTATTAGATTTTTTACAAGTGCAACAACTTCCCCTTCCATATTAACAAAATATTTTTCTACAGTATTAGTTTTTAAGTTATCGTCTTCATAAATAAAGTTTGCACACATTGAATTATTAGGGTTTGTTTGATAAATTTTCTTATTATCAAGCATTACCTCGAATAATTTGCTATCTGAATCAGAAAAATGAAACAATAGAGCTTCAGTAATATAATGTTGTCTTTTTGTTATGTTTTGTTTAGACATATCTATTTTAACTACATTATCAGTTTTTGATGTTTAATTCAATAATAATTTACAGTTACATGCAATATCTTCGAGAACACCTAAAAAAATAAAACCCTATTCTCGAACCATCCTAAAAACAATAAAACCCCACATAATTAGTGGAGTTTTTTGTTGTCGACTTACGAGAAGTCGTAATACGTCGGAGTGAAAGGACTTGAACCTTCGACCCTCTGTTCCCAAAACAGATGCTCTAGCCAACTGAGCTACACTCCGTTGTTTAATAAAGAATTTTTTAATCGTACCCTGAGCTGTGCATATGCACGACTTTTTATTTTTAATCTGCTTTCTCTTAATCTAACGTCTTTTTCATTAGAGTAAGCTTCATAATAAATAAGTTTCAAAGGCCTTCTTGGCTTAGTTGATTTAACCTTTCCAGTAATATGTTCTTTAAACCTTCTTCTAAGATCGTTTGTGGATCCAATATAACCTTTTCCATCTTTTAAACTTTGTAATACATAAACGTAATACATGCCCCCTTTTATTATTTAAACACCAAGACATTACTTAATGCCGAGGCACTACACCAATTTTAGACAAGAGACAAAGTCTCTTGCTTATAATTGGTGTAGTGCCGAGGGCGAGGATCGGACTCGCGACACAAGGATTTTCAGTCCTCTGCTCTACCACTGAGCTACCTCGGCTTATTTTATATTCTATTTTTCAAAAAAATAAATATAGTTAAAAAAAACGCAATTCAAAAGTTAAAAATAAAAATAACTTCTAACTTTTAACTTGCGATTTTGTGGACCCGACAGGATTCGAACTTGCGACCTCCTCGGTGCAAACGAGGCGCTCTACCAACTAAGCTACGGGCCCTTTTTTATTTTTATAAAAATCTAACGTAAATTATTATATATAAAAAACAAAAATAAGTCAATACTATTGATTGGGATATCTCATTTTTAATTCACTTTTTTGTCTATCTCTCAAATATTTAAATTTTTTAACATTTATTGTATCTTTTTTCAAAAAATCTGCTAACCATTCTCCAACTAACAAATGTGCCAACATAACATAATCAGCTCCAATATCATACAAATCTTGTAAATGAGTTTTATAATACAAATTAGCCACAATTTTTGTTTTTTTATTATACTTTCTTATATGTCCGATGAGTGTCCTTTGATCATCGTATTCTGGAATTGTAGAAATTATCATTTCTGCTTTTTCTAAAGGCAAACTTTCTAAAAATTCAACATCTGCACAATCACCAAAAAAACAAGGAACTCCTTTTCTTTTTAATTTTTTTATTGCTTCTGGATTAAAATCTATTACTGCAAAATTAGCTTTTTTATCTAATAAAGCTTCGCAAACCTTCCAACCAATTCTATCATAACCTAAAAGCCAAATTTTGTAAGGAATTTTTTCTTTTTCATCTTTATTATGATCATCTTTACCAAAACGTTTTAAAATTGGCATGATTTTTTGATAAATTTGTTCATTATAAGTTATAAGATAAGAAGAAATAATTATTGTAGTTAAAGCAACTATAGTTAAAATCGCCAATTCTGAACCATGCAAATAATTCATGTCTTCTCCTTTAAATATTAAAATAAAACCAAATTCACTCACTTGTGCTGCAGTAATTCCAGCCAAAAAAGAACTGCGTCTAGTATGGCCTATCTTTCGCATAACTATATATAGAATAAGAGGATCCACAATCAAAACAACTAAAGATAAAATTATTGCTGGTAATAAAGACGCTTTGACATCTCCAAGTTGTAATTCGCTTCCCAAAACAACAAAAAATAAAACTATAAAAAAATCTCTAAGAGGTCGCAGACGACTGCTAATTTCTGGCTGATAAATACTTGCTCCCAAAGAAATTCCAGCTACGATTGCTCCAATTTCTACACTAAAACCTGCTGAGTAAACAATACTCGCTATTCCAAAACACCAAGCGATTGTAAAAATAAATAAAAGTTCGCTAGATGTCGCTATTTTATCCATAAAAATTGGCAACAGATATTTTGCCATCAAAAAAACTAAACCAGCCAAAAGCATCCCTTTTCCTAATGTTATCAAAGCAGTATTATACCAACTAACATCTTGATTTATGTTTGAAGTATTTAAAAATATCATCAAAATAACTGCAATAATATCTTGAACTAATAAAACTCCAATAGTATAACGACCATAAACAGTTTCCAAATCTTTTTTATCTGCTAAAAGTTTAACTACAATAATAGTACTTGAAAAGGTTATTGCGACAGCGACAAACAAAGAAGAAATAAAAGAAAAATTTAAAAAAGACATTACAAAAAAACCAATAAATGCTGTGAAAAAAAATTGGAAAAGTCCACCAAGAAAAACAGTTTTACCAACTTTTTTTATATAATCAAAATTTAAACTTAAACCTACTATAAAAAGTAATAATATAATTCCAAAATTAGCAAAAGTTTGAAAAAGTTGCTCGTCTCCATTTATAACATTCAAAAATAAAGGGCCTGCAACTAAACCTGCTAAAATATAAGCAACAATTAATGGCTGTTTTAATAATCTAACAAAACAAGCAATTGAAACTGTGATTCCTAAAATTATTGTAATTTGTAAAAAAATGTTTTCCATAAATTTTATTTTTTATAATTATAACATAAAAAAAGTTTTTTATAAATTTATTTTTAAAATTTAAAAAAATAATTTTTAAATTAAAAAACTGTTTATAAAATTTAAAATAAAAAAATAATTTAATAAAAATATTATTTAAAAAATTAGACAAAACAAAAACCCCCGGGCAAGGGAGTCTTTGTATAAGAGCCATACAGTAAAGGGCATTATTAAATTACCCTTTAATAAAAGTGAGCGCAGCTCACTAGAGCGGTAGACCGGATTCGAACCGGCGACCTCTTCCTTGGCAAGGAAGCGTTCTAGCCAACTGAACTACTACCGCATTATAACACATTTTATAAAAAAATAAAATTTTTTACAAATTAAATTGTGAATAAACTTTGTTGCGGGAGTTGGATTTGAACCAACGACCTTCGGGTTATGGGCCCGACGAGCTGCCTGACTGCTCTATCCCGCGATATGTTTTTTGAGCGGACGACCGGAATCGAACCGGCGTCTTCGGCTTGGAAGGCCGAAGTAATAGCCATTATACGACGTCCGCGTTTTAAAAATAGATACGCTAGACATTATATACAAAAAGAAAAAAAATGTCAACAAACACTATTTCTTCTTATTAAAAAATAAATAATAAATTTTATTTAAAAATATATTCTTAATAAAAATTTATTAAATTAAAAATAAAAAACACTTTTCAGTGTTTTTTATTTGTGCCCAAGGCGGGAATCGAACCCGCACGATATTACTATCACAGGATTTTAAGTCCTGCGTGTCTACCAGTTCCACCACCTGGGCTATTAAATATTTTGATAGAAAAATTATAACAAAAATAAAAAATAAATCAAGATCTGACTTGTTAACAACAATATTATTTTCCTATATGAAAATAACAAACATCACCATCTCTAACTTCATAATCTTTTCCTACTAAAAGCATTTTTCCAGTTTCTTTTATTTTGTTCCAACCACCTGCATTTATAAAATCTTCCGAATTTACTATATCAGCTTTAATAAAACCTTTTACAAAATCAGTATGAATAACACCAGCTGCTTCTGGAGCTTTTGTTCCTTTTTTTATAGTCCAAGCTCTGGTCTCAGGTTCTCCAGAAGTAAAATAGGTTATCAAATCTAAAAGTTTATAACTTTCTAAAATTAATTTATCTAAACCAGTTTGTGTTATTCCAATTTCTTTCATATATTCTTTTGCTTCTTCTAAATCAAGTTCAGCTAAATCAGCTTCTATTTTTGCACAAATTTTTATATGAGGATATTTTAAATTTATTTCTTGATTTAAATTATTTTCATCAACATTAACAACATATAAAATAGGTTTCATAGTAATCAAACATAAATCTCTTACCAATAAAATTTCTTCTTCATCAAATTCTAAATCTCTAGCTGGTTTTCCTGCCTCAAGTTGATTAAATAATTTTTGTAATAAATTTAATTCTTTTTCTAATTCTTTTTGCTTAGCACCTTTGGCATTTTTTTGTGTTTTTTCTAATCTTTTGGAAACAGTTTGCCAATCAGCTAAAACTAATTCTAAATTTATAACATCACTATCATCTGCTGGATCTATTTTTCCATTAACATGGATAATATTTTTATCTTCAAAAGCACGCACAACTTGGATAATAGCATCAGTTTGTCTGATATGTGATAAAAATTGATTTCCTAAACCTTCTCCTTCACTAGCTCCTTTTACTAATCCAGCGATATCCACAAATTCAATAATTGTTGGAATAATTTTTTTTGATTTTGAAACTTCAGCTAATTTTTGTAAACGATCATCAGGAACTTCAACAACACCAACATTTGGATCAATGGTACAAAAAGGATAATTTTGTGCGTTAGCTTGTTTGCTATGAGTTAAGGCATTAAACAAAGTTGATTTTCCTACATTTGGTAAACCGACTATACCGACTGAAAGTGACATATTTTTTTATTTTTAATTTTGGCTATAAACTAAAATTTATTGGTGGACCTGAGGGGATTCGAAGCCCTGATCTCTTCCACCTGCCCGAAATGCCAAAATAATAATCATTCTTTATTTACAAAGTCTAATAAATTATTTATGGACTTGAATTAAATATTGTGGAGATAAGGAGAATTGAACTCCTGCCACCTGCATGCCATGCAGGCGTTCTACCCCTAAACTATATCCCCTTTTTCATGGCAGGTGAGTGCCCCATGGAAGCGCGCTAGCCAGCTACGCTACAGGCCCAATTTATGTTGGGCTATTATGCCTATTTTTTTATTTTTTGTCAAACCTTTATTTTTTATGATTTTTCCAAAATTCATAAAAACTAGCTAGTAAAAAACATGATTGTAATATAATAAAAATTAAATCTTTTTTATCAATACTGTAAATTAAAAGACAAAACCCACCAAAAATATAAATGATTGATCTTTTTTTATTTCTTGGTAAAAAAATTCCCCAAATTATTAAAATTAAACCTAGGATTCCGAAGATATCAAAATAGTTTTGTAAAAGCATATATTTTTTTATTATAAATAATTTTTCTATTATAAAATATTTTAATTTAAATGTCTATTATTTAAAAAATTATCTTTAAATATATTTTACGACACTATTTATTATATTTAAATACTTATATTTTTATAATACATAAATATATTTCAAAAAATATATTAGATAATGTTTCTTGTGAAACGTTTTTATTTTTTAAATTAAAAAATATTTTTTATCTTTTATTTTACTCTTCTTTCTTTGTTTTTTTTAATTTTATTAAATTAAGTAAATTTTAATTGTTTAATTTGTTTCACAGGAAACATTTTTAAATAAAAAATTTAGATTCTTTAAAAGTGATTTAAAATTTATCCACACTATTTTTTATTTTATTTGATAAATTTGTATACAATATTTTATACAAATAGATTTTATTAACAATTTATTTATGACTTTTTAACAGTTTGTTCACTTTTTTACAAAATAAAAAAAGAGGTGCAACCGAAGTCACACCTCAAAAATATGAACAATAATCAAAAATCAAAAGAACAAAAAACAACCTTATTTCTAAGATTGTTTTTATTCTTCTTCTATATATTCAAATCTTGGCATTTCTCTATTATTTATAATAACTTTTTCTAAAAATTCTTTTTTTGGTCTTACCCATAAAGGATTTTTACCAAATTCTTTTGAATCATATAAACCTTTGTAAACAACAAGATCTTCAAAAGTATTACTATCTCTGGCTAAACCAATAACTTCATAATAATTTCCTTTATAATGTTTGTATTTTCCTAATTTCATATTTGTTTAAATTATTTTTAATAATATAATTATTCGCATATATAATAAATATTTTGACTTTTTCACTTTTAATTTTTAATTTATTTTTTTGTGACCTCACCAGGAATTGAACCTGAATTTTTTCCTTAGGAGAGAAACGTTTTATCCGTTAAACTATGAGGTCGTTTCTTTATTTTGCTTGTTTTTAAATAAAATAAATGTCGTACAATAAATTTATATAAGAAATTGTTTTTTATTTTTTAAACTGTTATAATAATAAAACATTTGAATTTTAATTTCAAGTTTTTATGGAAAATTTTATAATATTTTTTTTAGTCATAATAATTTTACTTTTAGGTGCTTTATTTTATTTTCTTTATAAAAAAGTAAATGAAACCACAAATAAAAGCAATGACGATAAATCTTTTTTACTTTTACAACAACAAATGCAAGAAATAAATAAAACTTTGGATCAAAAAATAGGGGAAACCAGCAAAGCAATGAATGAAACACAAAATGAAATCAACAAAATTTTACATGAACAATTTGGACAAAGCACCAAAACTATCCAAGGAATTACTGGCGAAAGTAATAAAATATTATCTCAAATAACAGAAAAACTTACAGCTTTAGACAAAACAAATCAACAAGTTATTGGTTTTTCTGAGCAATTAAGCAATTTAGAAAAAACATTAAAACATCAAAAACAAAGAGGAAATTTGGGTGAAGCTGGATTACAATTAGTTTTAGAAAATATTTTGCCTCCAGATGCTTTTGATTTTCAATATCATTTTAAAGATGGTGATGTTGTGGACGCTCTTATCAAAACAAAAGATGGAAGTATACCAGTTGACGCAAAATTTTCTTTAGATAATTATGAAAGAATAATTAATGAAAACGATGAAAAAGAAAAAGAAAAATTAGAAAAAGATTTTAAAAATGATTTAAAAAAAAGAATTGATGAAACTGCAAAATATATAAAACCAAAAGAAGGAACTCTTGAATTTGCTTTTATGTTTATTCCTTCCGAAGCGATTTATTATGATTTACTTATAAATGAAGTTGGCGCAGTAAAAGTAAACACTAGAAGTTTAATCGATTATGCTTTTAAAGAAAGAAAAGTTATTATTGTTTCTCCAACAACTTTTGCTGCTTATTTACAAACAGTTTTGCAAGGACTTCGTGCTTTCAAAATAGAAGAGAGTGCTAAAAGTATTAGAAAAAATGTGGAACAACTTTCAAAACATCTTTTAACTTATGAAGATTTTATAAAAAAATTAGGTTCAAGTTTATCAACTTCAGTAAATCATTATAATAATGCTTACAAAGAATTTGCAAAAATAGATAAAGATATTATAAAAATTACTGATGGCGAAAAAACTGTTATTCCTGAAAGTTTAGAAAAACCAAATTCAGAAATTGAATAAAAATAAAAAACAAAAAAGAGAATTTACTTCTCTTTTTTTATTTATAAAAAATTTCTATTATTTTGTTTTTACTTTTTTCTCCTTTTATAATTTTAATATTTTGTTTATTTGTATTATATTCTTTGGCTAGTAATTGTAAAATTTCTTGATTAGCTTTTCCATCTACTGGCGGTTTTAAAATTTTCATTTTAAATATTTTACCTTCGTTATCTCTTATAATTTCAAATTTTTTTGCATTTGTTATTATTTTTATTTCTAAAATTTCTTTTTTCATAATTTTATTTTGGTAAATCAATTCCACCTTTTGACCAAGGATTACAACGCAAAATTCGCCAGATTGATTTTGGAATTCCAATTATCAAACCTCTTTTTTTAATAACTTCATAACTATAAACACTGCAAGTTGGGTAAAAACGACAGTAGCCATGTGGATATTTTTGTTTAAAAATTCCATGATCAGGTGAGATTGTTTTTTGATAAATTTTTATAAAAAATAAAACTAAATATCTTGGCCACAAAAAAATATTTTTCATAGCTTTTTAGTTTTTATTAGTATTTGTAATTTATCAAATAAAAACAAAATTTCTTTTTCAATCTCTTGAAAACTTTTTCCTTCAATATTTTTTTTAGCCATAAACATTAAAAAAAATCCTGGCCTAATTTTTTTTTCTTTTATCAAAAGCCTGACAACTTCTCGCATCTGTCTTTTTATTCTATTTCTTACCACTGCATTTTTGAAATTTTTTTTACTAGCTAAAAAAGCAATTTTAAGAGAATCCTCAGCAAACTTATTTTTTAAAATTTTATCATTATTTATTTTCCAATTTTTTACATCAATAAAATTACCAAAACAAATTCTACCTTCTTTAAGAAGAACTGCAAAATCTCTAAATTTTTTTAATCTGTTTTCTTTTGCTAACATAATTTTATTTTATAAAATAATTATAGCATACTTTTAAAGATAGAAAAATAAAAATTCCTTTTTAACGGAATTTTTATAATTTATCTAGTTTTTTTTGTTCTTTTTCCTTTTCTTTCTTCACTAACTGTTAATTTTTTGCGACCTTTGTCACGTCTTCTTTTTAAAACATCTCTGCCGTCTTTAGTTTTCATTCTTTCACGAAAACCATGGCATTTTGCTCTTTTTCTTTTATTTGGTTGATAGGTTCTTTTTGTAGCCATATTTTTATATAATATATTATGTCCAGAATTATAAATGCTTTTTTAAAAAATGTCAAGTAAAAAAGCAAACAGGCTATTAAATTTATAAGCTCATAAAAATTTTTACTAATTTTAAATTTTTAATTTTAAATTTTAATGATATCCACAATCTTTCCACATAATATTCACTTTTCTCTAATTTTAGCTCATTTTTTAAATTAGCGCTTTGTGATAAAATAAAGAAACAATATTTAATTTTATCTAGATTCTATGACTAATTATGAGATCTGGCAATCAGTTTTAGCTGAATTTGAACTCAGTCTTTCCAAAGCTAACTTTACAACTTGGTTCAAAAATACAGGAATAGCAAAATATGAAAATGGGGAAGTGTCTGTTTGCGTACCAAATAATTTTACAAAAAGCTGGTTAGAAAAAAAATATCATTCAAAAATTATTCAAATTTTAGAGAAAATTACAGGAAAAGCAATAAAAAAAATTGATTACAGAGTAGATAATATTAAAAATATTAATGAACATGAATGTTTAAATGAGGAAGAAAAAACAGTTTCTACAATTTTAAATCCAATCTATACACCACAAAAAAAGGCTACTTATTCTCAACAAATTGGTTTAAATGCTAAATATATTTTTTCAACTTTTGTTGTTGGTAAAGAAAATGAATTGGCTCATGCAGCTGCTAAAGCTGTAGCTAACAAACCAGGAGAAGCTTACAATCCTCTTTTTATTTATGGTGGTGTTGGTTTAGGAAAAACTCACTTACTACAAGCTATAGGACATTCAATGCTAGAAAAAAACCCTCAAACAAAAATTTTATATGTTACTTCAGAAAAATTTACTAATGAGTTTGTTAACTCTGTAAAAGAAGGTAGAGCAAAAGAATTTAAAGATAGATATAGAAATGTTGATTTACTTTTAATTGATGATATCCAATTTATTGCTGGTAAAGAACAAACCCAAGAAGAATTCTTTCATACTTTCAATGAACTTCATCAACAAGGAAAACAAGTAGTTTTAACCAGTGATCGACCACCAAAAGCTATTCCAGCCTTAGAAAATCGTTTAAAAAGCCGTTTTGAGTGGGGAATGATAGCTGATATTGGATCTCCAACTTTAGAAACAAGAATAGCAATTTTACAAAAAAAGGCTCAGGAAAAAGGCTTTGATATTGATGAAAAACTTTTAACAATGATTGCTACTCGCGTACAAAACAATATTAGAGAATTAGAAGGAGCTTTAAATAAAATAATGGCTTTTCATCAATTAAAAGATATAAAAGTTACAGAAGAATCAGTCAGAGAAATTTTATCGGGTTTTGAAGAACAAAGTATGAAGAGATCAGTTACTTCTCGAGATTTAATTCAGGCTGTGGCTGAATATTATGATGTAAGAGTGGATGACATGTTAGATAAATCAAGAGAAAAAAAGATAGCTTTTCCAAGACAAGTTACAATGTATTTACTTCGTGAAGAATTAAAAACATCTTATCCAACAATTGGAGAAGAACTTGGCGGACGAGATCATACCACAGCAATGCATGCTCATACAAAAATTCAATCTGAAATAGAAAAAGATTTAAAATTAAAACAAGATATTGAGTTTATAAAACAAAGGATATACACAAATAATGTGTAAAAAACTGTTAACAAAGTCTTAAAATTAAATTATAAGCTTGTAGATAAAAAGATAAAAAACATAACTTATCAACAACTATAAAAAATTAGATAAAAAATATTCACTTTTTAAAAACAGTTTGTTCAAAAATTATACACAGCAGAAAATTGAATTTTTAAACTAAACTAAGGCAAAAAAATCAATTTATTAACACTATTAACATCCTTATTACTATCTACTATTTAAATATATTAAATAAATAAAAAATATAATATGAAATTCACATGTACAAGAGAAAATTTAATTTACTCTTTAGAACTTGTAAGTTCACTAGCAGGTAGACAAGTAAATCTTCCAATTTTAAATAATATTTTAATAAGAACAAATGATACTGGTGTTGAATTAATTTCAACTAATTTAGAAATTTCAATTAAATCTTATTTAAGAGCAAAGGTTGAAGAAAAAGGAGAATATTCTTTGCCAGCTAAAACTTTACTTGAGTATGTTAAACTTCTAAATAATGAACAAGTTGAACTTATAAAAGAAAACAATGAAATAAAAGTTATTTGTGGTAATGATAGTACAAAAATAAAAGGAATGGATGCTGAAGAATTTCCAGTTATTCCTGAAATAGAAGAAAAAACAAGTTTTACTTTTGATGTTGAAAAAATTAGACAAGGTATAATGAAAACAGTTTTAGCAACTTCAAAAAATGAAATAAGACCTGAACTTTCTGGTTTGTTTTTTAACTTTTTTTCCGAAAGATTTGATAAAGGTTTAGTGATTGCAGCCACAGATTCTTATCGTTTAGCAGAAATAAAAGTTGATATTGAACAAGGAGAAAAAAATAATATAAAAACAATTGTACCAGCCAAAACAGCTTTAGAAATTGTTAGATTATTACAAATTGGAAAAAATCAAAGTGGAGAAAAAAATGTCAGATTATGGGTAAGTGATAATCAAATAGCTATCAGATATGGAAATTTTGAATTAACTAGTAGAATAATCGATGGAAATTATCCTGATTACACACAAATAATTCCAGAAAATTTTAAAACAAAAGCTGTCTTTGATAAAGATTTAATGATAAATAGAATCAAAGCTGCAAGTTTGTTTACAACCGAAGGTGTAAACTCAGTTTCTTTTGATTTTAATGTTTCCCAAAAAAATATAGCAGTATCTTCAATGAGCACACAAAAAGGTGAACACAGCTCAGAATTTGATGCTGAATTAGAAGGAGAAGAAAATTCGATTTTATTAAATTATCGTTATGTTTTAGACGGTGTACAAAATATCGATGGTGAAGAAATAGTTTTTAAAATGAATAATGCTGATTCACCTTGTTTGTTTTCTGAAAAAGATAAAGATAAATATTTATATATTGTGATGCCGATAAGAAAATAGAAATAAAAAAATAATAAATTTAAAAATGAACACGTTTGTGTTCATTTTAATTTGGTAAGATTAGTTAGTTGTATTTTTTTCTGGTTTAAAATTGAAATCTAAAAATTCTTTTGAAAAATTTCCTATATCATCTTCAGCTATGATAGTTAAAATATGATTACCAACTTCTAAATTATTTAAAGAATAATTTAAATTAAAAGGATATTCACTTAATATTTTTATTGTTTCATCATCAATTTTATAAGTTACTTTTGCAACACCTCTTTTTGCTGAAGTTTTTATATCAACTGAAAGCAAATCAGAATCTAAAACAATACCTTGTGCTGGAGAAATAATTTCTATTTGCGGAATTAATTCTAAAGAATGTAAATCATCATATTCACTTGGTGGTTCTTCAAAACTTACATTCCAATCAGGATTTTCTTGTTTTTTTCTATTTATCCAATCTTGAATTCCTTTTTCCCAAGCAAAATATTGTGGATCATCTTCTGGATGTTCTGGAACAGGACCGTTTGGATCGTCTTTGTTAACATAGTGTAAAATTGAATGAGCGGTCATAAATATTTTTTCTTCTATATATTTTTCTGGAGTTGAACTAGTTGCTAATTTTCCAGTGGCAACATCAATTTTTAATTTTATAGTTCCATCATTTTGTCCTTTTAAAATTGGTTTTTCACTTTTATTTTCTGGAGCCTCTTTAAAATTTTCAATAGGAGTATTTTTTAAAGCTTCCGTCATAAATTTATTCCAAATTGGAGCGGCCACAGTACCTCCACCATAATTTTTATTCATTGGAGAATTATTTGTATTTCCAACCCAAACGCCAGTAACTAAACTTGGAGTATAACCAACTGTCCAACCATCAACATAAGAGTTCGTTGTTCCTGTTTTAGCGGCCACAGGACGATCTTTTAAAGTTAAACTACCATTTGATCCAAAAATATAAGAACGAGCTGAATCATCGCTTAAAACACTTGAAATAAGATTTGCTATATCTGGTTCTATAGCTTGATTTCCTTTTTCTTTTTTCCATTTACTTAAAATTTTTCCATCTTTATCTTCAACTTGTAAAATACTTACTGGTTTATAATTTATTCCGTTATTAGCAAAAGCTGAATAAGCATTGGTGTGTTCTAATAAACTTACTTCACCACCACCTAAAACCAAAGAAAGTCCAAAATCACCTTGGCTTAAACTTGTATAACCCATTTTTTCTGCAAATTTAATTGCATAATCAAGACCAACTAAATATAAAGTTTTTACAGCTGGAATGTTTAAAGATCCTTGTAATGCTTTTCGAATTGAAACTGGACCATATTCTTTTAAATCATAATTGTGGGGAATATATTCTTCAGCTGTCAAATCAAAATCTGTTAAAACATCATATAAAATAGTTTCAGGAGTATAACCTTTTTCAAAAGCAGCTGCATAAATTATAGGTTTGAAAGAAGATCCAGGCTGTCTTCTTCCTAAAGTTGCTACATTAAATTGTCCATCAATTTCATCATTAAAAAAATCTTTAGATCCAATCATTGCTAAAATTTGACCATTTTTTGGGTCGATGGAAACCAAAGACACATTATCTGCACTTGCTTTTTCTAATAAAGGAGTACTGTCTTCATTAATAATTTTTTCAGCAGCCTGTTGTTTTTCCCAATCTAAAGTAGTAATAACTTTTAAACCTTCTTTAGCAACAACAGTTTCTCCAAATTCATTTACTAATTGTTCTTTGACATATAAAACAAAATGAGGAGCTTCAATGTTATGATAAGATTGTTTAATTTCTAAAATTTCATTTTGCGCTTGATTTTTTTCCTCTTCACTTATATAACCTTCTTCAAACATTCGACGTAAAACAAAATCTCGACGATTTTTTAATTTATCTAAATTATTTAAATAAGTAGATGGAGATTGTGGTAAACCAGCAAGTGTGGCACATTCAGCTAATGTCAAATTAGAAACATGTTTTCCAAAATAACTTTGTGAAGCAGATTCAACTCCATAATTTGTTGAACCGTAAGGAATCTCATTAAAATAAATTTTTAAAATTTGATCTTTACTATATTTTTGTTCCAAACGAATTGATAAAATTGCTTCTTTTATTTTTCTTGTATACGATCTTTCGTTTGATAAAATTGCGTTTTTTACTAACTGTTGCGTCAAAGTGGAAGTTCCAGAAACTCTTTTTCCTGGTAATAAACCGTAAACAAAAGCACGTAAAATACTAAGAGGTCTAATTCCTTTATGTTCATAAAAAGCAGTGTCTTCTGTGGCAATTACTCCATGAATTAAATTTTGTGGAATTTCTTCAAGTTCTACAATAGTACGACGTTCATCTAAAAAGATTTCATAAAGAAGATGTTCCCCTGTTCTATCAAAAATTTTTGTACTTTGATTTACTTGTCTGTCAGTTAACTTATCTGGATCAGGCAAATCTTTACTTATCCAAATAATAGATATGGTAGAGATAATAAAAACAAAAACAGCAACAGTTAAAAAAAACAAAACCAGATTTTTTTTAGAAAATAAGTCTTTGTTTCCGATATTAAATTTTTTTTTGGGTTGTTTATTGTTATAAGCATACCCATAATTTCTTTTATTTAAGTTTCCAATATATTTCATAAAATTTTTGTTATGGATAAATCTATTTTATCAAACTATTGACAAAAAATCCATTTTATGGTATATTTGTTTGTCATTAGAAAAGAGTATCATATTTGATATTCTTTTTTAGTAAGATGACAAGAAAAACCAAATTGGCTAATTTAAGCCAAAAAATAAAAAATATGACCAATTTTATTAAAAAATTAAGTAAAAAAGCGATAATCACAGTTGTTCTCTTTAGTGTTTTAGTTTCAAACTGTGCTTCTACTACTGTAAAAGCTGTGGAAAACGAAGGAATTTTTGCTAATCTAACTACTTTTTTTGCTAATATTGCTATAAAAGATGAAGTAGAATCAGTTTCTTTTCCTACTATAGCGGAAATTGAACCAAGACAAACAATAGACGTAGTATTTACTGCTTATTCTAGTGATGTCGCCCAAACTGATGACAGTCCTTGTATTCCAGCTATGCACACCTATAATTTATGTGAAAATTATGAAGATTTTGGTTCTCAAGATACTATTGCTACTAATTTTTTACCTTTAGGTACAAAAGTTAAAATTCCAGATCTTTATGGGGATAAAATTTTTACAGTGAGAGATCGTATGAATAGCCGTTTTGGTTATGGTCGAGCTGATATTTGGATGCCTTCTTATGATGAAGCAAAAAGCTTCGGAGTTAAAAAATTAACTTTAGAAGTTTATTATAGATAAAATAAATTTTGAATTTAGAATTAAAATTTTAGAACAAAAAATTACTTAACCAGTAATTTTTTTGTTTAAATTATAATTTAAACATCTCTTGAAAAAAAAGAAATACTGTGTTATAATTTTTTTGCTTTTTAATATGGTACAGTCGCCAAGTGGTAAGGCCGAGGTCTGCAAAACCTCCATCGTGAGTTCGATTCTCACCTGTACCTCAAAATACGATTTTGTCGTATTTTTTTAATATTGAAAAAAAAGGATTTTTAGCTTATAATGAAAGATATATTGTATGAAAAAGTATCTAAATAAATTTTTATTTTTTGTTTTAAAAAGTTTAATTTACACAAAAAAATTTTTTGTTTTTTTGATTTCTTTTTTTTCTGATCTTTTTATAGGAATTGATGAAACTTACAAAAGAACTTTAGGATTTAAACTTTATAAAACTATCTTTGCTTTTAAAAAGAAAATTAATCAAATTTTTTTATTTTCAAAAAAACAAAGTAAATTAGAAATTTTAGGCAGCCGAACATCTTTGCAATTGATTGTTTTATTTTTTGCTTTTTTAATAATTTTACCACAAACAAAAATATTTAAAGATAATGAGCTTCAAGCAGTCGGTCGTAATTCTTTACTTTTCAAAATAATGGGTCCAGGACAACAAGCTTTTACTTTAGAAGAGGTTTCCATGGGTTTAACTGGAATTGAAACTAAATCAGCGCAAGAATCTTGGAAAACAGGGGTTATTTCTTTAAATAAAAGTGGCGAGCAAACAGAATCTTTAGAAAATATCACAGGATTGTCTCTTGGTGGTTCGGTGATAAAAAAACCAATTATAATTTCTAATTTAAATTTTGAAGATTATAGTTCTGGATCAGAAAATAATGTTTCTAAAGATACAGGTAGAAAAGAAATTTTGATTTACGAAGTTTTACCAGGGGATGTTTTAGGAAAAATTGCTGAAAAATTTGGAATTTCAATAAATACAATTTTGTGGGCAAATAATTTAACTATAAATTCTTATATCAAGCCAGGAGACAAATTAGCTATTTTACCAGTCAGTGGTATAACTCATAAAGTTGGTAGTGGTGACACTGTTTCAAAAATTGCTAGAACTTATGGAGCAAAATCTGAAAATATAATAAATTTTAATAATTTAGAAAATAATGGAGCAAGTATAAAAATTGGTGATATTTTAGTTATTCCTGATGGACAAAAAGTTCAAGCTTCAACTTATAGACCAAGCTCATATAATTCAGTTGCTGCTGCCCCAGCTTCAGCAAATGTTCCAGCTGGAACAGGTTATTTATGGCCAACATCGGCGACTATTATTACTCAATATTTTGGTTTGCTTCATGGTGGTTTGGATATTGCTGGACCTATTGGAACGCCACTTTATGCTAGTAAATCAGGAAAAGTTTTAGTTGCAAAGTGTGGCTGGAATTATGGTTATGGTTGTTATGTTCATCTTGATCATGGAAATGGTGTCCAAACTATTTATGCGCATGCTAGTGCACTTTATGTGTCAGCTGGAGATTATGTAAGTCAAGGGCAAACTGTTGCAGCTATGGGTTCAACTGGAAATTCTACTGGACCTCATATCCACTTTGAAATTCGTGTAAATGGCGTTAGACAAAATCCACTAGCTTATATTAGAAAATAAAATAATTTAAGATTTTAGATTTAAGATTTTTGAATTAAAAAACCACCTAAGAAATTTTGGTGGTTTTTATATAATAAAATATGTCGCCTAACGTTTGCGTGTATGAGAAGTTTCGTCGACTTCCTTTTTATTAAAGAGGAGGCAAATTTGGGTGAAAGAAAAAGTGAAACCTTTAAAATTATAAACGCTCTTTTTCTTGAACCTCATACGCGCTGTTAGGCGACAGTTAATTTATTAACCGTTTATAGCAACGAATCAATTAACTTTGCCAATTCCAAAAAAGGAGTCGCAGTGTCATTTTTTTGGTATGTGTCGCGGATTTGTAAACAGAATTCACCGATTTCCTCGCGGTGATTTCGCAAAAAAGACACTGCGGCATTATTATCTCCGTCAAGAAAACGTGATACTGCCTCTTCCGTTGATTGTGGCTCTTGTGGAGCTCTTTCAATTTTTTCCATATGATTTTGATTAAAGGTTAATAAATTAATTTCGCCCAACGTTTGCATGTATCAGAAGTTTTCATCCCGTTTAAACGGAATAAACTCTAATTATTAGACGCACGCTTTTTAATAGAACTCCACCCAAATCCTCATCTGTTTAAGGGATG
>JBAZIZ010000005.1:0-95201 GCA_041651535.1 Patescibacteria group bacterium | reverse complement strand
ACATCTCTTTTGGTGGCGCATTTTGCTTTGCAAAATACAGCCTCAAATTCCGCCGAAAAAAAGAATCGTCCCCGCGAGGGCGTGGCGGAAGGGGGGTTTGGGGGGAATTCCGCCACGCCCGAGCGAATACAAAAAGCGGACAGCCCCGCCGTCCTGCTCGTTCAGAGCAGAACCCCGCACAAAAGTTTTCTTTTCCTTTTAGAAGAAAAAAATCGGCGCGCGCAAATTAAAAAATGTGAAGAAAACTTTTTTGCGGGGTGGCGAGGTTTCCGAGCGACGGCGGGGCTGGCTTCCTTATTGGGGGTTTTGCTCAAAAAATGTTCGAACTTCGTTCAAAAAACACCGCCAAGTTTTACATTCAGCGAAATTGAAAGATGTTGCCTCGGCGCAAAGCGCCTCGGCATGGTATTTTTCCGCAATTTGAAAGGCATTTTTGAAATCGCACGCCAGTGTGCGGTCGGCAATGCGGAAGTTCCTGTGCGAAAGCACAGAGAAAACGAAGTTTTCAGAACCAATCTTTTTTCTTTCGCTTTCAGCGAAAGGTTGAGCGTATTTTTCTTTGATTGCCCAAAAACTAATTTCAAAACAATATGGACAACATAAATTTACAAACCAAAAAGATTTTTCTCTATGCTCGTAAATCCACGGACGAACCCGAAAGGCAGGTTTTGAGTATTGAGGCGCAAATGTTTGAATTGCGGGAATATGCCAAAAAAGAAGGACTGAATATCGTCCGTGAATTTGTGGAAAGCAAAACCGCCAAAGAACCGGGCAGAGAAATATTTAACGAAATGATAGCAAGCATAGAGAAAAATGAAGCCGAGGGAATTTTAGCGTGGCACCCTGATAGATTAGCGAGAAATAGCATAGACGGCGGTAGAATAATTTATTTGGTTGATACTGGTAAAATTACCACGTTAAAATTTCCTACTTTTTGGTTTGATCCGACACCACAAGGAAAATTTATGTTGTCTATCGCTTTTGGGCAATCAAAATATTATGTGGATAATCTTTCGGAAAATATAAAGAGGGGTATTCGCCAGAAATTGCGAAATGGAATATGGCCCGCTTGGGCGCCACTTGGCTATATAAACGACAAAAACGCCCGCTGTATCGCTATGGACAAGGAAAAGGCAAAGTATATCAAGCGGGCTTTTGAAATGTACGCCACTGGCGAATACCCCCTCGCTCAAATCCGAAAGATTATCAATTCCTTGGGCTTGGTTGGTAAGAAAGGCAAAACGCTTTCCGTTTCAAATTATCAATATATGCTCAAGAATAAAATCTATTACGGAATGATTGAATATAACGGCGAAATTTATGACGGAAAGCATGAACCGATTATCACAAAGAAACTTTTTGATTCCGTTCAAGAAGTGATGATGAATAAAAGCAAACCTAAAACGCCCAAACTCAAACCTTACATTTTTAGAGGATTTTTCCGTTGCGGCGAGTGTGGCTGTTTTATCACCACAGAAACGCAAAAAGGTCATAATTATTTGCGATGTACCAAACGGAAAAATCCTTGTTCGCAGAGATATGTTCGCGAAGAAATCATCACTTCTCAAATAAAAGAGGAAATCAAAAAAGTTTCTTTGTCTTCCGCTTGGGCAAACGCTTCAATCAATTTTTTCGAAAACGAAAAAATTAAAATTGCCCAAGCGGAAAGCTCTTTCGCCCAAAAAGCGAGAAATGAGCTTGTGGAGATAGAAACAAAACTTGATCGTTTGCTTGATTTGCAACTGGACGGCAATTTATCGCAAACGGAATATACCGCTAAAAAATACAAGCTCATTCTCGCTAAAAAAGATTTGGAAGAAAAAATATTCGCTTTTGGGCGAAAGAGCAATAATCGGTTCGAACTTGCCATTGCCTTTCTAAAAGACGCCAACCAAGCCGAAAAATACGCTCAACAAGAAAATCCCGAAAGGATTCGGGATTTTCTCAAAAAGATTGGTTCGAACTTCCGCATTGCCGACCGCACACTGGCGTGCGATTTCAAAAATGCCTTTCAAATTGCGGAAAAATACCATGCCGAGGCGCTTTGCGCCGAGGCAACATCTTTCAATTTCGCTGAATGTAAAACTTGGCGGGCAACTCGGGTTAAGTGTGCCCATATAGCAACATTATAAGGGGTTTCTGACGATTTTTCCAGAGCTGATTTTAAGTACTTGGGTCGGGGTCTTAAAAATGAGAATGAGACAAATAAGACATTATTTGCGTGTTTTTGAGTGTCTCATTTTCTGGACTTTTTAGGGGTTTCGTAGCCTTGTCCCTCTCCCTGACTTTCCCTGATTCTTCCTGACTTTTTACCTGACCTTCCCTGACTTTATAGCAAATGTTTCTATCAGTCTTTTTCCTGAGACAGTCGAGATATCATCAAGGGAAAACTTCTCTAGAGGGACTAGGCCTCGGCCAGAATATTCTAAGGTTCTATAGAGATATCCAAGGAATGAGCCAGCATAGCGAAAACGACGGATACAGGCTTCTATCTGCTCGGTAATAAGCTCATTATAACCCTTCCAACTGAATAAACTACGGTCATATTCAATCCATTGGTCAATTAGATAGACTAATAGAACTGTTATCTTATCTTTAGCTAATATATTGCCCTTCTGGGCGATACGAACCAACTTAATACTAATCCAATCGCATATACGCTTATCCTCCTTATTCTGGCAGGCTATGAAGGTATATAGCTTATCGCCATGGCTTTTTAATATTACTTCCAATTCATTCTTATCGCTATATTTTAATACTGGTTTATTCTTTCTTTTTCTGCCTTTTAACCAAAGTTTCTGATTACATCTTTCCAGTTGAGAGACTATATAGTCCCAATCTGGATCATTGAACTCGGTCTTAATGTTTTTGATTATGAATTGGTGGGATACTTTGCAACGATACTTTATCCAAATCGGGCTGAATGAGGCCGGCTGTTTTTTGACTAGAGAGCGGTTGATGTTCCTAATAGCTTTTTCTAAGTTCATGCCTCTCCATTTATTTTTTCACTATTTGATAATTTTTTTGATACAACGCCTTCCTGGTTACACAAGTTTTAACAACTCTTTCCAGATCGCATACATGGCATATGTATCAAGATAGCAGTATTTGAGTAAATTTTTGGCGGTCTCATTCTTTTCTCCTTCAGAATTAGCATTTAATATTTTTTCAAACCATGCTTCCATAGCGGAGCCACCTTCTTGTATTTCTAATTCTTGATAACTAAGAGATGGGACTAATACTGGTAAAACTTTTTTAATAGATACTTTTCCTTTGAAACCAGGATGAACATGAAGCTGTTTTTGAAATATATCCATTAAATCATATACTCTACTATTAATATCGATCAAAAATTCTTTATCTTCAGGACTACGTTCGGCCATTTCAGAATTACGTCCTTGTTCAAATGTTTTGTTCCATACAACAATATTACCTTCTGGACCGATTGTTTCTTTTAAGGCAGAGATTATATCTTTAGTTGGGTCTGAATTATCTATATGAAGATATTCGTGGTGTTCAAGATCGCCGTCTGAACTATTTAATACGTGTAAAGAAAGCTGAAAAGGAATATGTTGATAAGGTTTAAATCCTTTGAAAAGAGGAATGGCTGGTGGATAAGTTTCGTAGTCCAAAAAATACAAAGGATAATTCATTGAATCTAATTCTGCTTTAATAGAAATATTATCAATAATTGGAATCTGACTTTTATGAACATTGACTTGGTTCCTTTGTATGTCTGACAATTTATAATCATCTGGAATATCATTAATATCTAAAATACCAGAATCAACTAGATCAATTAATTTCTTTTTGCTTAACCCTATTCTAGAAAGATCGTGAATAGAATATTCTGGTACTTCTGGATGAGAATAGTGAAAGGTGGAACAATGATTACTACGACCATGATAAATACAACTACATTCCAAAGCTTTTTCATCGCCTTGAAACAAAGCGTCAACTGCATTATTCATTTTTTCTCTTGTCACCACCTCTCGTTCGATTATTTTATCAGTAACATCATCTATCGTGAAAAGTTCATGGATGTTTATGTCATCACCTCGGATATAATCTTTGTTTAAATGGATGATACTTACTCGACCGATCTTCATACCGCAATCACGAAGAACAATGTGCTGAAAAGCGGCGTCTTCTATATGATCTCTATCTTCGCCATTTTCTCTCAAAGTATTTGTTCCTTTAATTTCATAAAGGTTCCAACAATCATTTTTCTCGTCATATTCTAAAACATCATTTCTTGCTAAAAATTTATCAGATATAAATGTGGCCTGAAATATAACAGATTGTCGTGACTCTATATATCTGGCAGTTTCCTTAACTGCCTCTTCGTTAAATTTTTCTATTAATAACCCGGCTGGAAATAGTTTTCTTGCCCACATTTCAACTAAGTTGCCATTAGCTACAAGACTTTTCTCAAAAGCAGATAGCTCAAATTTAGACGCTAATTCTGTCTTATGTTGTTTAAGCCAAGCATTTTTTGCGCAGGCAAGAAACTCGAGATAAATTGTTTTTGTTATGTAATTCATTTAATCAGCCAATATTAATTGCATCAACGACTATTTTAAATTGTTCCTTGCTAAGAATTAAAACATTATCAGTTTTGAACGAATTCTTTTCCACCGAAGATAAAAAATTTAAGTAATTTTTTAATTTTAAAAATGCTTTAAGTTTATCAGGTGTCCACGCAACTAAAACTGCTATTCTACCTAGGGCTGATGCATTTATAAGCCCTCCGACAATATGCTTTCTGGATACTTTATTTTCTATTTCTACACATATAAAGCATCGGGCATTATAATTAAAATATTTCATCATTTCAAAATTTGTCTCTGAGCCTGTAACAATATTCCGAACATTGTCATTATTGAATTTAATAAGAGAATCAATAAATTTACGACTTTCCCTTTCGCTTAACAGGCGATTATACTGAGATTCTAGTCTTGTGTTTATAGCAAAGGGACCGACAGCGATATCCAATCTCGGACAATATTGCTTATTGCCTACATTAAATTTTTTAAATGGATTCCATTCAACATCAACTGAATCATATAAACTCAAAAGTTTGTCTTTACAATATTGTTGATATTCTTTAACGCCCATTTCAGTCCCCATAAATAGTTATTTAAATTTTGCAATTTCTTTATAAACTTCCATAAACAACGGCGACCCGGTAAATGATAATGGAGAGATCGGTCCAAAAAACATAAAAGGAAATTTATTATTGCTACTTGGATCAATAAATGACTTATACAACTGGATAGCTGATGGGTTATTAACTATCTCGCTTATTTTTCTTAACTCACTTCCCGCTGTTAAGCCATAACCAAAACCAAATATTCTCATTTGTCTTAATATTTCTTCATCCAAAGATTCTATAGTTTGAGTAATAAACATATAACCAATTCCATATTTTCTGGTTGTTCTGACAGAGCCAATAATCTCATTGGTCAATTCTTTAATTCTTGAATCAGGAGATTCCTTTGAAATAAATCTGTGAGCCTCATCCATAACTATCAAACAATTAGCTTTCTTCCCTTGAGCATATAATTTTGCACCAGCTTCAACTATTGAAGATTCAATGATTTTTACAAATAAAGCCTGTAAATTCTCATTTTCAATCCCACCATCCTTTGGACTCAAATCTAGAACAATAAAATTGCCGTTTTTATTTACAGTTTTATCAACTATATCGTCAACCTGTACTTTATTACTACTTCCGTCTTTTTTCTTAGTCGAAAAAATTTCCAAGGCAGACTCCCATCTTTCAATCATATCAGTTTCTTTATCAAATCTACCTAAGGCTGTATTAATTCTATTAACAAGCCTCTCCTGTGTTGTCGGAGTGCCATAAATATTTGTTACAAAAGTTGAATATTTTATTTTTTTAACAGTTTTACTACCCTTCGTCTCATCAATCTCATCAACTGAAGAAAAATTAGTTAGCATATCTTTTAATAAATCTTGACGACCAATCTTAGTTCCTGATCCATTAATAATATTATTTAAAGAAAATGCTGGATGATTACTCCTTCCAATTAAATAATCTAAAATTGCCAACTTTGCAGCTTCAATTTTTTCATCAGTATATATCGGATAAAAAGCTTTCTTTATAAAACCGTTACTAACTAATAACTCGACAAAAAGTTCATATAAATTACCAGGCAAACAAACATCATCTAATATACTGTATCTCTCATAACTAAAGCCCGAGGCTTTAACTTTGTCTTCAATTTTAGCTTTATCGGGTAAACAATCTGCATCTAAATAAAATTGCTTTTGAGGATCTAAAACTAAAATACTTAAGTTGCTTTTATTTTTCAAATAACCAAGAAGCATAAAAGCTGACGTCACGGTTTTTCCTGAACCAGTTTTACCAAACACGCCTATATGGTACGCATCACCGGCACCCAATTCATCACCATTAGTTTTATCAAAATGCTTAAACCAAAACGGTAAATCAACGTCAGTCCCATAAACTTTACCCATATAGGTTATATGCTTTTCATGATTTTTCATTAATGCAGTCATTACATCATTATCCATTTTCTGCACACTCTCCCCAGTAGAAGGTGATGTACCGAGTATATATCCCTCGGGATCATTCTTATCTAACAGATAGCACGCTTGTACGCTAATAGTAGCAATTCTATTATCAGCAGTTCCACTTAAATGTGGCAATTTTCCATGTCTTTTTATAACGCCCTTAAAAGACGGATCTTCATGCCACCTATTTTGAGTTTCGATAGAAATAATTTGTCCGATAACAACAATGTCCTTACCATCTTCTTTCAAAGCAACATAAACCATTTGGCCCAGAGCTCTTTCCGCCTTCTTTGCTTCTGTTATATCAATTACTATATCCAAAGTATTACTAGGAGAACTAGTAATACCAATTGGCTCGTTCTTGCCATTAATTACATCAAGGACAGTTTTTGAATTAGTTGTTTCTGACATATTTTTATTTATTTAGTTCTATAATTAAATAATAAATTAAATTTACCTCTATCTATCTTCAAATCAGGCGATAGTCTAATTGCTTCTTGTATTGAAAATAATCCCATTGCAATACTTTTAGCCATTAAATCAACTAAGTATTGCGGATATGGTTCTCTAATTTCTGGAAATATTATTTGTTTTTTAATACTAAGTAAATATTTTTCTAGCCTGGCTTTATCTTGTGCTAATGTTTTTTTTATTTCAATTCTGTAAGCTGGTCCATCTTGATATGGTTTATAATAAGTGAAATAAATGATAGACTCTTTCTCTTGACCCTTGGAGTCTCTGGTTTTTATAGGGTCTAATGACTGCTTCAACGCTTTATTCAAAGCATCTTTTTCCTCAATTGCAACAAGGTTACAGCTCATATGAAGATCTCCCCATGTCTGCCGCTCATCCTTACTTTGCCCAACAGGTAATGGCGTAGTATATTCATCTTCGTTAAGCCCCAAAGAAAAGAATGTTTTATCATCCAATCTAATATCCTTGTGTTCTTTTAGATGACTATCTAGCATATCTCTAGAGGAGCTATATTTTACCATTGCAATAATATGATCGTTATTTAAGGCAGAAGATACTATGTCTGGTATGTCTGGTATAATCTTATTATATTTTTCTTTTAAAAATTCCTTTAAAGCTTCACAATACTCTTTGCCGGCGTTTTCATCACTGGCACTAAGCATGCTATTTATTTTGATAATTGGATTTAAATGACTGCCATCCATTATTCTTATTTCATGATTAGATTGAGCCAATACGCTTGATTCCATCAAAAACATAATTCCCTGAATTAATCTAGCATTTGCCTCTCCGTGAGGAAGAACTGTTTGCCAACTATAATACTGATTATTTTTTTCTCCCCATTCAGTGTTTTTGTCTTCTGATAATCCTTCAACGCCAACACCCATAGCCAACAATATATCAGTACCAGTCATTTTTTCTACAATATTACTACCATCTACAGCAATAAGAGAATAACAATAATCCAAGCTCGTTAATTTATTAATTAAATTTTTGCGTCTTAGATCTTCTATCCCTTCTTTTATTGGCTCATCCTGAGTATCAAACATTCTATTCATCTTTCCAACAGTGTCTGGGACTTTGTCCAGTATTTGAACTAATAAATCATCTGGCAGATAGGCATAATTTTTTTTGTCTTGGCTATTAACGTCCATATTATTTTTTCTTTATTTTCCCCTTATTTTTACAGAAAGATTCTACTTCTAATCGAGTTTCATCGATGAAACGTTTAGCGGAAAAATCTTTATAATTTTCTCTTTGTGATATTCTTGGCATTATCCATCGTTCTTTCCAGTATTCAGTTATTTCATTAATTGACCTGTTTACCCAAGCTGGTTTTTTACCTTTTTGAATCACATCTTCTAAATTTTTAGCCATCGGAAACAAATAAACAGCTCTCTGTATTCCATGATTAGATCCATTTGATATTCCTAAACAATCCATAGCTTGATTTATAAGTCTCATTTTTCTTGAAGGGCCACTACCATAACCTCTTTTAACATCGTAATTTCTTTTTTTCAAATATTTAATAAAGTCTTCAAATAATGTATTTGGGATATGAAAGGAGCCACTACCTTTAGTGTAACCAATAAATTTAGAAATAACATCACCATTATATTTTAATCTATTATAAACACTGCTTTTACCATATGCTCCTGTGGTTGTTATAAAAAGCAATTTTGATGGTAATTTTCTATTTTTTAAAATAGTTTTCTTGCCAGAATACTTTTTCTCAAATTTCTTTCTAATGATATCCGTTGTCATTAACGATGCCACTAATTTACCGCCGAGAATATAGTTATAAGGTGGTAAAGCTCCCAATCTTTGTGCACTCATAGACTGATTGACCCAATAATCCCTATCTTGTTTATTTATACCAAGATGTTCATCTCTTACGCTCCAACTTAAAATCGGACTCTGCAAACCAATCAACCCTATTGGCGCTTTATGATATTTGTCCCAAACAACAAATCTCATCTGTCGACCATAGGCGTGTTCATAGGGCAAGCTCCACCAAACCAAATTCCACCATCGAAATAATTTTTCGTATTTTGAACCTTCTTTAACTTCAATAATTTTTGGCTCTATTTTTTCTATGTCTAAATCAGCGCCACTAACCATATTAGCGCTTATAAAATCAATATTATTCAAAATAAACTTTTCGCTTTTAATTATTCTTTCTTTCTTGGCTAAAGAATGAACATCTCTTTTTGTTTCTCTCGTATTATCTTTTAACGAAAAACCGTGGTCGCCAACTTTATATCCCTGTTTTTTTAAAACAGTAACCACTTTTTCTCTTAGTTGTTTTTTTGTTATCTGAGGCATATTAAAACTTAACTGTCTACATTCTTATTATTTTAACATTGCATTTATTTATTCTTCATTTCCAAAATTAATTTTTCGATATCAACCCTGTGATATCTTCTATCACCACGCACGCCGAACCTTATCGCTTTTAAAAATCCCTTGTTATCCCACTTGCGCAGAGTGTTGGGGTGGCAGTGTAATAATTCACAAGCCTGGCTTAAAGTTATTATCTCATCTTTGCTATTTTTGGTCATAAAATATAATAATCTTAACTTAACACTACTTTACACTATTTTTTACATAATGTAAAGATAGAAAATGGCTAAAATATAAAGAAAAAATGAGCAAAATCATTTACCGTCTTGACAAATTACCCCTTACTTTAGCCAAAAAATCGACTTCCAAGATTTGACCGCTATTTCAGTAAGTGCTAAAATAGTTCTTGAAAGTTGGCAATTAGCGAAATGCTAATAAAAAAATAACCACTGTCAGGACAAACACTATTGTCCGTTTTAGTCTTTTTGACTGAAAGTTATTGGTTATTTTTTACCAACAACTTGTCTATACGTTTTTATGTATAAGACGCAGTCGATAAGACGGGCGTCTTTTTTATTAACGCCAAGCTAATTAACTAACTTTAAAATGTATGACAAGCAACACGTTGCAAATCGTCCAAGTCCCGATCATGGACTTGAAAGCGAGCGAATACAATCCTCGCAAGCACAGCCAAGAACAAATGGATCAGCTCAAAGAATCCATTAAGAAATATGGTTGTGTAGATCCGCTCATCGCCAATAGTGCCGATGAACGAAAAAATATTCTCATAGGTGGACACTTCCGCTTGGAAGTTCTTAAAGAACTAAACTATCAAGAAGTACCAGTCGTCTATGTTCATATTTCCGATATTGAGAAAGAAAAAGAACTCAATATCCGTCTGAACAAAAATACTGGTGATTTTGATTTTGAACTGCTAGCTAAATTTGATGAAAACTTCCTTAAAGATGTCGGCTTCTCTTCCGAGGAGTTGGATGACATTTTTGATATCGAAGATGTTCCTGAAGTATTCGACCTGAAGAAAGAATTGGAAAAGCTGGATATTAAAAATATTGAGATTCAGAAAGGCGATGTCTATGACCTAAACGGATCAAGACTAATGTGCGGTGATAGTACTATTGAAGTCGACGTGCTCAAGCTCATGGATGGAGAAAAGGCGGATATGTGCTGTACCGATGAACCATATATTTTGGATTACTTGCATGGCAAGAAGAAAAACGGGCAACCGACAGAAGGCTTCGGTTTGAAGCGTGATCGTAAATACTTAGAAACTGATAGTTTACCCGATAACTTTGTTGAGCTATGGATGGATAATATCCAAGAAGTTGCTAAAGAAGATTTTTCCATCCTGTCATATGAATGTTGGAAAAATCTGCCGATCATGTGGGCAGAAGTAGCTAAGCGCTGGAAGATACGGAATCTCATTATTTGGCATTTACCTAACCGAGTCCAAGGGTTTGCTTCTAAATATAAGTTTTTTAACAAGTATGATTTTGCCATGCTAGGATCAACGCCTGATTTCAAGATGAATGATGAGCCAGAAGACGATGAACTACTGCAGAATGAATTTATGGCGGCTCTTTATGCTACTTCTGGTAGGCCTAATTGGGAATCATATGAGAAGGGCAAAAAATATTGTCCAACCGACTTCATTGAGTTTAATGCTTCTGATGAGAAATCATCAGGCCAAGGAATTATCTTTGGCACTAAGCCAATTGAGATCCTTATTCCATATATCAAAGTCTTAACCAAAAGAAATGATATCGTTGTTGAGCCGTTCGGTGGTAGTGGATCGACTCTTATCGCCTCAACTAAACTTGGCAGGCGCTGTTTTATTATGGAAAAATCTCCTGTCTATGCCGAAGTAATCCGCAAGCGTTGGGAAAAGTTAACTGGGCTTAAAGCTAAAAAAATTAATTAGGACTTATATGATTAGCAAAGAAGCCAGAAAGCGCTTTTTGGAGATATTGCGTAAAACTCCAATCATTCAGCTGGCCTGCGAGCGCTCGGGAATATCCCGAGCCTCGCTGTACCGCTGGAAGAAGGAAGATCCAGTCTTTGCTCTCGAAGTCGACGAGGCAGTCACTGAAGGAAGCGGATTAATCACTGATATTGCCGAAAGTCAACTACTCCAAGCTATTAAAGAAAGAAACATTACAGCGGTAATGTTTTGGCTCAAGCACCATCATAAGGCTTATGCCAATAAGATAGAGCTGAGTGGCAATCTAAGTGTCAGTGATCAACTGACTCCAGAACAAGAAGAACTCGTTAAAAAAGCTCTTGAGCTGGCTTCCTTTAAAAACAATCCAAAAGAAAACGTATGAACACTTTAAATAAGACAAACAGTATTTTAGGTATTACGCCAGAAATTATTAAACGTCGGGTTGTCCGACGTGAGGTAACTAAAAATAGTCATCTTTGGTTTTTTCTTATTTACTTAGCTCAACACGTAACTTATGAGGTTGCTCCTTTCCATTATGAAATGTTTGATATTACAGAACGTGACAATTGGACAACGGCTGTATTTGTTGCTTTTAGAGGTAGTGGTAAAAGTACGATCATGACGACATCAATGCCTATTTGGTCGATACTTGGCAAAAAACAAAGAAAGTTCATCTTGATACTCGCACAAACAATGCCCCAGGCCAAACAACACCTAAAAAACATAAAGGAAGAACTTGAGCGAAATGAGCTATTGAGAAATGACCTTGGACCATTTCAGGAAGAAAGTGACGAATGGCGCTCCTTTTCTTTGGTTATTCCTAAATATAACGCCAGGATCACTGCCGCCTCGATTGACCAAAGCATTAGAGGAATGAAACACGGTTCTCATCGTCCCGACTTAGTAATTCTAGATGATGTAGAAGATTTGCATTCAGTTAAAACTCAAGAGATGCGAGACAAAACATTTAACTGGGTAATGAGCGAAGTAATGTCTATCGGAGACAAAGGCGCTCAATTCATATTTGTCGGCAACTTGCTACATGAAGATTCTCTCCTGATGCGCATTAGAAAAATGATTGAAAATAATAAAATGAATGGTATATATAAACAATATCCTCTTCTTGGTGAAAATGAAGAAATCATTTGGCCTGGTAAATATCGAAGTATGGACGATATAGAACTAGAACACCAGAAAACCGCCAATGAGGCGGCTTATCAAAGAGAGTTTATGTTAAAAATAATTCCAGGCGAAGACTGGGTAGTTAAACCAGACTGGATACATTATTATGATTCAATTCCTGGATACGAAGATTGCAAAAGGATATTGACTGGAGTAGATTTAGCGATTTCTGAAGAAGGCGATTTTACGGCGTTTGTATCTGTAAAGGTTTATGGGTACGGAGAATCAAGAAGAATATATGTGTTGCCAGACATGTTAAACGAAAGGCTAGATTTTCCAGCACAAGTTGAAGCTTGTATGATAAGATCAAATGCTTTATCATCAAGTCCGACTAAACTATGTATTGAGAGTGTTAATTATCAAACAGCCTTGTCCCAACACTTAAAAAGCAAAAACATCCCAGTAAAGGAAATGAAGCCTGGCGGTTTAAGTAAGATTGCTAGACTTAGATCAATTACTCATTTGATCAAAAATGGCACTATACTCTTCCCTAAAGAAGGTAGCGATATTTTAATCAGGCAAATAGTAGCCATGGGTGCCGAGAAACATGATGATTTAGCTGATGCCTTTGTTTATGCCATATTAGGAGTAATTGATGACTTAAGCGGTGAAGCAAGGATAGGTAGAGATCCTAATGAAGGACGAGCGATTAGAATTACTGGACAGCAAGGTAATAAATATGATTGGGATTATATATAAGGAATCTTAAGACTTTTAAGGGCTTTAGTTACCAACAGCTAGTGGTCTAGACGCCCTGGGTTCTTTGCGTCATTCATTGTAGTATATGATAAACGTAAATTACCCGGGGCTGGGCGGGCTACAAGCTCCAACAACAAATCAAAAGCCCGAGGAACCGCCGAAATACTGCCTCTATGCCAGAAAGTCGACGGAATCGGAAGAACGGCAAGTTCTTTCAATAGACAGCCAAGTCAAAGAGATGTTGGATTTGGCGGTCAAAGAAAACTTGAATGTGGTCGAAATTAAGCGTGAATCCCATAGCGCCAAAGAGACTGGTCAACGCCAGGTTTTTAATGAGCTGATCGGCGACATCAGGCAAGGCAAATTCAATGCCATCCTTACTTGGGCGCCTGATCGTATCAGTAGAAACGCTGGCGACCTTGGCGCTATTGTCGATTTAATGGATCAAGGGGTGTTAAAAGAAATTAGAACCTACGGCCAGAAGTTTTCTAATAACCCTAATGAAAAATTCTTACTGATGATTCTAGGATCGCAAGCTAAGTTAGAAAACGACAACAGGGGCGTTAATGTTAGACGAGGATTAAGGACTAGAGCGGAAATGGGGTTATGGGTTGGAGTAGCACCTCTGGGATACTTAAACCAAAACCGCAATGACAAAAAATGCCAAGTGATTATTGATCCTAAACGAGCGCCTGTTATTAAACAGATGTTTGAAAAAGTTGCTTATGAAAAATACAGCGGACGAAGATTATATCACTGGCTAACCCATGAATTAAACTTCTATACCAGAGGTAATAAGCCTCTAACTCTAAGCGGAATATACAGAGTGTTAGATAACACTTTCTACTACGGCGTCTTTGAACGACCGACTGGCAGTGGTAATTGGTATCAAGGAAAGCATAAGCCAATTATTACTCAAGAACTATTCGAGAAAGCTAAGGCGCAGTTAAAGAGAGATAATATTCAAAGAGAAAGCAAAGAGTTTGCCTTCACTAAATTAATAACTTGCGGACTCTGCGGATCAGGTATATCAGCGGAAAGCAAATACAAACAACTAAAAGACGGTACAACTGCTCATTATATTTATTATGGATGCTCACGGGGCAAAGACAGATTCTGCAAAAATAAATACATAAGAGAAGAAGAATTGATTGCTGAACTGCTGAGGATAATAGATAGGGTCAGTATTAACGAACTGGGTATGCTTAATAAGTTAGAGCTGGAAGTTGAGAGGTTTAATAAATTTCAAGGCATAGTCTTCGGCGAGAAGCCGATTAAATCCAAAAGACAAGATGTGGATATGAAAGACTACGCCAAATATGTCCTCAAGGAAGGCAGTGCTATTGAGAAACGAGAACTGCTGGCTAATTTAAGAAGTAGGATTGTACTAAAAGAAAAGAGGTTGACACTGTTAGAAGAATAAAAATTAAATGCTATACAATATCTTATATTCTATCCGAATATTCGATCTTAAATTGATAAATCATATTTTCTACATCACTCTTATTTTTGATTTTTTGTAACTCCGATGAATTTTTTCTAGAAAATTTATTAAGCTTGCTTAAATTAAAAAAGCATAATCTAATAACTTGTTTTTTTGTATATTGGTATATTATCTGGTCACTCCTTAAAAATAATTTTAATCGACTAAAAAAATCATCATAAGCCATAACTACAGCAAACAAATATAAAAATGGCATAAACAGAAAGGAAAGAATTAACGGGATGAAAAATGAACGTAAATTATTTAATGATAAGAAGCTTTGATAATCATCAATTACTTTGTAAACAAAAAATACAATAAGGAGTATAGTAATTATAGACAAGAATGAACCAATAATTTTTTTAATTTGTGAATATTCTGTTTTAATATCTGCTAAAATACCCATAGACACAATAATAAACATTATTGGAACAAAGATCATTTCAACTAAAAAACCAAAGGAGTAAAATGTGAGAATAAATTCAAGAAAGATCACTAATCTAATGTTGTCTTTTAAAACATTTTTGAAATGGTTATCATTCTGAATAGCTTTATTGCTATTTAAAAGAAGAATAAAGGCTGAACCAAATAGCCAAAATATAGTATCTTTTACTAAATATAAATCCCAGATTTTAATAATATATAAGCCCCACAGAATTAAGGAAACATAAAACAACATTGCTACGAAAACGGCAATTATTTTAATTTGAAAAAACGATTTTAAAACAGCTAAAAATGAACTACGAAAATTTTTTTGAAAAACGCCATAACAAATAAAAAGCAAAAGCCAAACCAAAACAGCCATTTCTCTACCATTCAACTCACTAGCAATAAGAGATAAAATGTTCATTATTTTTCAATTACACGTTTCTCGTCGTCAGTAATTCCATAAATCTTATAGACTACTTCATCTATTTCTTTATCAACTTTTTCTATTTCGACTTTCAAGTAGTTATATTTGTCGGTATTAACAGCCACAGATTGCAACTCCTTATGAAGATTTACCATCTGCTCCGACAACTTGACAAGTTTGTTGTAGATATTATTTTCTTCTTTATTTTTGAAATTGATTATGGCTATCGGAATTTGAGATGTATAAACTTTTTTAAATTGCAAATATCCACCCCTAACATGAGTCTCTTCGAACTTTTCTCTAAAATAATATGTTAGCAATTTTGAGTTTAATAGCGCCAATAAGTATAGATATGAATAATTATTTTCATTTAACAACACTGCATAAACTTTATTAAGCGTATAATATTTATTTTCATCAAAACAACACTCTATTTTGTTAGCAATTTCTCTTAAAAGAATCTTTGGATTATCAAAATATTTCGAATCACAAAGGTTGCCGTATTCTCCCTTGGTTTTATCTATTAAAGTTTTATCATAACGAATATATTTTCCTCGCCACTCAAAACTATATCTATGACAATCTTTGCCAGCCAGCAACTTCTTACAGTTATTATCAATTTTTTCATCTACAATTAATTTGTTTCTAACATTTCCAGTGTGTATAGTTTCTTTAATCGTTGCAATTTCACCAAGTTTTGTTGATACTTTTTCAATTTTATCAAAAAAAGTCGGAAAAGTTTTTAAAGTAAACGTTTTCCCTTTATTATTTTCAAACGCAACCTGTTCAATTTCTTCATATTTTCCGTCTGATAATTCCGATAGATCTGCGACCTTCTTTATTTTTATTTTATGTTTTTTGTTTATTTTTTTCTTTTTCTGAAGAATTATTATATAGGGATATGTTGCAGCATCCTTAAATACATCAACATTGGATACATCAATAATTTTTATAATTTCACAATTCTTTAAAATATATTCCCGAAGTTTCTCGCCATAATTAGCAATTGCATATTTATTCGAGGTAATAAAACCAAGATACCCATTTTCTTTAAGTAGCGTTATAGCCTTTTCAAAAAATAACTGATAAATATCATATTGGCCAGATGCGGTAACGAAGTTATTATCGTAAAAAGATTTTAGATTACCAGGCAATTCACGATTTCTTACATATGGCGGATTTCCTATTACGACATCAAAGCCACCTTGACCAAAAACGTTATTAAATTCCAGCTCAAAGTTAAATGGTTTTTGTTCTCGATAATTTAAACCAAAATATTGTTCGATTTTTTCATTTTCTCCAGAAACAAGTGAATTACCAGAAGCTAAATTATGTTGCAATGTTGGTAGCTTGGTTTTTTGCGATAACACTTTTAACAATAAATTAAGTTGAGCTATTTCAACAGCCTGAACATCAAGATCAACTCCAAAAATATTGTCTTTTAAGATGTTAAATTTAGCAAAAAGTGAAGTTTGCGGACTTTGTTTTGTTAGTGTATCCAAAATCTTATCATATGCAGCTCCTAAAAATGAGCCTGACCCGCAAGCAGGATCTAAAATTCTAATTTTTGAAAAATCTTTTGGTTTAGTTTTCTTTAAAACTTCCCCTAAAGTTTCCTTTATAATAAACTCCACAACATGTTTCGGCGTATAATAAATCCCTTGAGATTTTCTCTTTGATTTTGTTTTGTCTTCGCCTTTACGAACCTGAACAAAACTTAAATATTGTTCATAAATTCCCCCTAATACATCTGCGGAAATTACAGAAAAATCATATCGATAACCATCTTTAGTTTCATAAAGTCCGTTAATAACTTCACTAACCACCTTGTCGCTTATTTTCCATTCCTCACAATAATGCGGAGCAAAAAGTTTAGAGTTAAAACCATCATCAAAATCACGAAATACTTTTATTAATTGTTTATACTGCTCTGATCTTCCACCTCGAGGAATGCCAATGAGTATATTAGGTTCAATTTTTCTATCTTCGGCTGTTCGTATAAAAATGAGACGATCAAGAATTCTTTGTACTCCTTCATCCAATTCTTCACCTGATAAATTATTCTGTTTTTTGAAATCGTTAGTCAATAAAATGCGCCAAGTCATTAAATCTTCAAAAAGTTTTTCTCCAACCTGTTTTCTTTGCGTAAGCTTACCCCATTTTTGAGCTTCTCTATCTAAGAGTTTCTGTTCAAAACTCTCTTTTGATAAAAGCCAAATTTGATCAAAACGATTAATATAATCTTGGCATTTTATTTCTATAAAAAGATTCTGAGAAATGCTTTTTGGTGGCATCTCAGCATTAAAAATTTTTATACTTTCAAAGTCAGTTAAAACCGCCCAAGTTACATTCTTGTTCCAACTGTAATTTATAGCTTGTTCTGCCCATTTCCACTCATCCAAATCAACCTTCATCGCTTTTGCTTCCAAGAAAAATGTTGGTATATTATTAAGTCTAAAAGCTAAGTCGACTCTACCTCCAGATACATTTTCTTCGGTGGTAACCTCATTGTCATTAGTTAAATTTCTCATGTCCCATCCAAGGAATTCAAAAAAAGGCTCAATGAATTCATTTCTTGTTTGGGCCTCGTTGTAATCTTTTAATTTCCCAGCCTCAACAACTCGTTGATACTTTTCAATGAGTTTTGTTATCTGTATTTTTGCCTCTTCTTTTTTCATATAGATTATTTTAAAAGTTCATCAAGCGAAACACTGAGAGCGTCTGCGATTTTCTTTACTGTTTCGATTGTGGGATTAGGGGTAGACCCTGCTTCTATTTTTGAAATGGTATAAAAAGCCAAATCAGCTTTTTTCGACAAACCATCTTGTGACATTTTATTATATAGACGAAGTCTCCTTATATTTTCACCAATTTTTGATTGATTTTTTTTATTGTTCATAATACGAATATATAAAACTTTACATCTATAACTTTACCAGATTTTCATTGATTTGTAAACAAAAAGAACGGAAACAACCCGCTCTTTTTGTATATACAAATATTTTAAATTAATCTTTCATTTCATCTAATTGCTTCTTAATCTCATATGGTTTCTCAATGTGCCTTAAAATTACTTCGATAGCGCCAGAACCAGCTGTGTTTATAGCAATGTCGCCAGTCTTAGTCACCACCTTATCAAAGAATGGCTCTCTAACATGCACATCAGTAATTTTAGAATAATCAATACTAGTTGAATGGGTAGAAAGCCAGCCTGTATGAATCAGCACTCTTTTGTTGGTGAAAGCATAAGCATTAGCTACTCTTAAATAGAATTTATAATAAAAGAGTGCTATGAGAAAAGTTAAAACACCAAATCCCATAGCTGGTAATAAAAATACGCTTACAACGCCCCAGGCTATGAGATTAAATTTTATATACCGATCGCCAATAGAGAAGCTATATTTAACTTCTTCTCCTTTACTTAGGGTTTTATCCCAGATTTTTTGATAGTCCATAGTTTTTAATTATTATATTAGTACTATCGGGATCAGTTTTATAAAACAAAAACGGACACCCGACCTAGTTGCGAAACAGTAAAAGGTGTCCGTGAGGATCCTACTTACGTTCGGTCGGGATGTCCGTTCCTGTACGTAAATAGGAAAATGCCAAAAAATATGATTTGGCTAATCCTCACGTTTATTTATTACTGTTTCGCATTTAAAATATAGCTTAAATACCCATAAAAGTAAAGTAAAAGGACAAAAAAACAGGATATAAAAATCCTGCTTTTAGTTCCAAAATCCCACTTAGTCGAGTAGTAGAGATTAGAAACGAAAAAACCCAGCAAAAGCTGGGCATTCGGGTCAAACCGATACTAAATTGTCTTGGCGGAGAGAGCGGGATTCGAACCCGCGAGGGCTATTCACCCTGCCGCTTTTCGAGAGCGGTACTTTCAACCAACTCAGACATCTCTCCATAATTTATTTAAAAATACAAACAATTTTTCACTTTCAACTTCAACCCACCGAGGCGGGATAAGCCCAGCCACTTTACCCCGCCTTGACGGGGTTTACCCCGACTCGGCGGGGCTCTCCATAATTTATTTTATCAATTTAAATAATGATATTTATTATTAAATATTTTTAATATTTCAAACCAAACTAAACTGATCGACATTGCCAAAAAAATTAAAATAAAATCATTTAGATGTAATGGCGCTAGATGAAATAAACCAGACAAAAATGGTACATACAAAACAGCTATTAAACAAAATATTGCTCCAAAAATCACAGAAAATAAAATTCTATTTGCCGAGCGTAATATTTGAAAAAAGTTTTGACTCCAAGAAAGATTGGTAACAATTAACATTAAATTAGATAAAACTAATGAAGCAAAAGCAAAAGATCTTGCTTCAATTTCACCCCGACCTAATTTTATAATAAAAAAATACAAAGCAAAAGAAACTATTAAAACCGTCAAACCTTGCAACATATTAATTGCTACTGTTTTGAAATTAAACATTGACTGCTGAATATTTCTAGGTGATTTTTTCATTATACCCTCTACTTCTTTTTCTGATTCAAAAACTGTAGAACAAGCTGGATCAATAATCAATTCCAAAAAAGCAATATGAGCTGGAAAAAGTACAATCGGTAAATCAAAAACCAAAGGTAAAATAGACATACCAGCAATAGGTACATGTACAGCTAAAACATAACCCATTGCTCTTTTTAGATTATCATAAATTCTGCGTCCCAATCTGACAGCTGAGACAATCGAAGAAAAATCATCATTTAATAAAACAAGAGATGAAGCTTCACGCGCAACATCAGTTCCTCTTTCACCCATAGCAATTCCTATGTTAGCAGCTTTCAATGCTGGAGCATCATTTACTCCATCACCAGTCATGGCTGTTATTTCTTTAGTAGCTTTGAGAGCTTTGACAATCAAAAGTTTTTGTTCTGGCAAAACTCTAGCAAAAATATTTACAGTTTTAATTTTTTCTTCTAATTCTTTAAAAGAAATTTTATTTAAATCTTCTCCAGTTAAATATTCATCAGGATTTTTTAAACCAATTTTTTTAGCAATAAATTGTGCTGTGCCAGGATAATCTCCAGTGATCATTATCACTCTTATGCCAGCTTCTTGAGCTTCTGCAACTGCACTAGAAACATTTGGACGGATTGGATCAATAAAACCAAGTAAACCAACAAATTCAAAATTAAAATCATGCTGAATGCTTGGTAAATTATCTGAATAATAAACAGCTTCGGCTGATCCTAAAACTCGCAAACCTTTGTCAGCCATTTCTTTTACTTTTTGAAGAATATTTTCTTTTTCTTTGCCTTCAATATGACATAAATCAAGAATTGTTTCTGGTGCTCCTTTTGAAGCAATAACTAATTCTTGTTTATTTTTTACAGACCAGACACGAGACAGAGCCAAAAATTCTTTAGTGAGCGGATATTCTTTTTTTAAAGAAAAATTTTCATCATCTATCTTATTTTCTTTTAAATATATTTTTCCCATTGCACATAATTCTTTTTCAATTGGATCATAAGGATCTTTTTGACTAGCTAAAATTCCATATTCTAAAAGTTTTTTAAACTTATCAGGTAATTCTATTGAAGCTAAATCATTTAATTCAAAAAAAGAACCTTCTGAGTACAAACAAGCTAATTCCATTTTGTTTTGAGTTAATGTCCCAGTTTTATCAGTACAAAGTACAGTCGCTGCTCCTAATGTTTCAATAGCTGCAGCTCGTCTTGTTAACACCTTTTTTTTAGAAATTCTCCAAGCTCCAAGAGTTAAAAATATCAAAAGTACCATAGGAAATTCTTCTGGCAACATCGCCATACTCAAAGTAAGACCAGCTAATAAACCACCAATAATACTACCCTTAATCAAAATATAAACTACTACTACAAAAATACAAAGAATAATACTACTGACAGCAACGTAGCGAACTATTTTTTCTGTTTCTTTGTGTAATAATGTATCCTCGTCTTTTATTCCTTCTAAACTTTTACCAATTTTACCAATCTCAGTCTTTGAACCGATTTGACTTACTTGTGCCAAACCATGGCCACTAATAATCAATGAACCAGAATATATAAATGGAAGATCATCCCCACCTGGTCTCATTTTTTCTGTCTTTCCATCCCAAATAGATTTTCTGACTGCCACAGATTCTCCAGTCAAAAGTGATTCATCAACATTTAAATTTTCACCAGCAAGGATAAAAGCATCTGCTGGCACTCGATCTCCTTCACGTATAATAAGAATATCCCCACGAACTACTTCTCTACCCGCAATTCTTTTTTGTACACCATCACGAATAACTAAGGCTCGAGGACTTGATAAATCACGTAAAGCTTCAAGAGTTTTTTCTGTTTTTCTTTCTTGAAAAAAAGTAATACCAATCACCACAAAAACAAACAAAAGAAGCATTAAAGCATCTTTAACTTCTCCCATGAACAAATAAATCACACCACTACCAACTAATAAAAGAAGCATCGGTTCAGACAGAACACTAATCAAAATAGAAAACCAACTTTGTTTTTTTTGAGAAGGAAGTTCATTATAGCCCTCTTTTTTTAACAATTGTTGAACTTCACTTTCAGAAAGTCCTTTATATTTATAAATATTTTCCATAAATTAAAATTTGGCGAGGAATGAAGGATTCTATTTATCAACAAAAAGAAAAACATTTTTGCGGAGAATGAGGGATTCTACTTCGCCTCTCAGTGGCTTCCGCCACCTCGGGCTAGTCACCACCTCGCGGTTTAGCTCGTCAGCAAACTCGCTAAACATCACTCCGGCGTTCTCATCCCTACGCGAGAAAAACTATTTGCTCGCTCATTTTCGCTCACTTCGTTCGCGGAGAATGAGGGATTCGAACCCTCGATACCCTTTCGGATATACTGCCTTTCCAAGGCAGCGCACTCGACCACTATGCGAACTCTCCATTTTTAAACAGTATAATACAATAAAAAAATATTTTTGTCTATAATAAACAAAAAATTATTCTTTCAAAGCTTTTTCAAAAATTTTTCTAGCAGGATAAATAGAAAATAAAGCCAATTTATCTATTCTAATTTCAAAAGCTTCAAAATTTTTTTCTATTTTTTCTTTTAATTTCAAAATATTATTTTGATCTTTATCAATAGCCAAAGTTATATGAAATTCAAAATTAGCTGGATTATATTTTTCATTAGGAATTTTTTCAAAAATACTTTTTTGTATTTTTCTTAATTTATCATCATTTTTTGCAAAAAAATAAAGAATATGGCTGTTTTCTTTTCCCGACATAATTTTTACTTTATCAATTTTCAAAACAAAATTTGAAAAATTTAATTCTTTTAAAATTTCTACAACTTGTCTTTCAAATTTATTATCCCAACTAGAAATCGTAAAATGGTACGGCAAAGTATCCATTTGTTTTCTATTATCATCATCTATTCCATAAGGAATTTTACAAATTAAATTTTCTTTATCAGCCACAATTTTTTTTATTTTTTCTAGAATATCATCAGCAAACAAAGTTATTAAAGTAATTCTCTTCTGCTTTTTACCAGCAATATAATACATAATTTATTTTTACTTTCTAAATTCTTTAATAATTTTTATTGCGCTCTCTACATCATCTACGATTTGATATAACTCATCATCAAGATCCCCAATCGTTTCATATTCATGCACAAAAATTTTCTTGATATGAGCATGAAGAGGTTCCCAAAATTTATGATCAAATAAAATTATTGGAATTTTTTGCATTTTACCAGTCTGAATCAAAGTTAAAATTTCATAAAGTTGGTGAAGAGTTCCAAAACCTCCAGGAAAAAAAATGAAAGCTTTTGATGGTGCGGTTAAAATCATTTTACGAGTAAAAGGAAATTTAAAACCAATTGATTTTTTTAAATAAGGATTAGCCCGTTGTTTAGTGCCGATTTCCATATTAATACCAATTGTTTCTCCCCCATTTTCAAAAGCTCCTTTGGAAACTGCTTCCATAATTCCAGGTCCACCACCATTAACCACAGTAATTTTTTCTTCAGCTAATCTTTTACCAAATTCTTCTGCTTGTTTGTAATATGGTGAATCTGATTTTATCGCTTTTGTACCAAGCACTGTTACATCTTCGATAAGTCCAGTCAAAAAATCAAAACCTTCCACTAATTCAGCCATGATTTTAAAAATTTTCCAATCAGTTTTTTGTTGATCACATCTAAAACTGTTTGGTGATAATTCGCAAGATGAATAAGTTAAATCTTTTGCATCTTTAATAAATTCATAAGCTTCAGTAGCACTATCTACAACATGCCAACTATCAATATATTTTTTTTCTACTGAACCAACTTCAACTGAATTTTTTTTCAAAAAATCTAAAATCGGTTGCCAAAAATCTTTGCCAACTAAAATAACTGGAGCATGATGCATTTTGCCAAGTTCCATCAAATCCACCACTTCAAAAAATTCATCCATTGTTCCAAAACCACCCGGAAAATAAACAAAAGCATTAGCTGGTGAAGTAAGCATTACTTTTCTAGTAAAAAAATAATAAAAAGCTGTCGATTCTTTTACATAAGGATTTATTCTTTGTTCAAATGGTAATTGAATATTTAAACCAACTGATTTACCATCAGCTTCATAAGCTCCACGATTTGCTGCTTCCATCACTCCAGGACCACCGCCAGTAATCACAGTAAAACCATCTCGACCAAGCAGATAACCAAGTTCACGAGCAATTTTGTATTCTTTAGTATTTTCATCTAATCGTGCTGACCCAAAAATTGTTACTTCTTTTTGTAGAGAAGATAAAAATTGGTAACCTTCTACAAATTCAGACATGATTCTAAATATTCGCCAAGATTCACGATATTCTCCAGTTTCATTTATAGTATAACTAAAATCTTTTTCAGCTTGTTTTTTTATTTTTTTAATTGTTTCTTCTTTCATATTTTTTATTTAATAATTTTTTGGTATTTTATAATATTTTAAAATATAATTAGCTATTTCTGAAAAAGTCGGTGCAGCTGTAGTTGAAGAATAAATTAATTTTGGTTTTTCAAGTCTAATCATCACAATAAATTTTGGATCGTCCACTGGTCCAAAACCAATAAACGAATGGTTATACTCATCTGTATAACCATTTGGACCAGCAATTTGTGCTGTACCAGTTTTTCCTGCTAAATAATAACCATTTACTTTTGCCAAAACTCCTTGTCCTTTATCAATAACCCTGACTAACATTCCTGACAAAAGTGCTGAAGTTTTTTTTGTTAAAACATCACGGACAACTAAAGGTTTTGTTTCTTCAATTCTACCATCAAAATATTCTTTTTTCGCAATAATATATGGTTTCATAAGTTTTCCCCCATTAGCAATAGCAGCAAAAGCACTAATCATTTGAATCGGCGTTGCTGTAATTCCTTGACCAAAAGAAGCTGTGGCTGTGTAACAATCAACTTTTGTCATATCATTTCTAAGTAAAGATTCATAAGTCCCAGTATTTTCAGTATCTAATTCTAAACCAGTTTTTACACCAAAACCAAATTTTTGGATATAATCAACAAATTTTTCTTTACCTAATTTATTTACAACATAAACCATGCCAGTATTAATAGAATTTTCCAAAACTCCAGTCATGGTTTGGTCGCCATATGATTTGCCATCAGCATTTTTTATTGGTTTTGTACAACCAACTTCAGCTGAACCACTATCATGAAAATATGAATCAGGACTAAGTATTTCTTCATTTAAAGCTGCGGACATTGCAATCGGTTTAAAAATTGATCCAGGTTCATAAGGTTCATAAATATTTAAATTATTATAAACTGCTACTGAATCAACTTTTCCATAATTATTTGGATCAAAATCTGGAAAAGAACACATGGTGAGTATTGCCCCAGTTTTCGGATTCATAATAATCAGTGAAGCTGCTTGGGCTTCATATAATTCCATTCTTCTTTTTAAAATTGCACAGGTTTCAGATTGTAAAGTTCGATCTATTGTTAAATATAAATCAACACCATCTTCAGCTGGTTCAAAAGATTTTTCTGCTCCAGCAATAATACTACCTTTGGCACTTTTTAATCCTTCCAAAAATCCACCTTTACCACTTAATTCTTTATTCCAATAACCTTCTAGTCCATAATGACCTACATCATTTCCTTCATCATCTTTTCCTAAAAAACCAATTACTTGTGCAAGTAAATTATTTTCTGGATAAAAACGACTTGGCAATTCGACAAAATGTACTCCAGGTAATTCCATTTTTTCAATTTCTTCTTTTTTATCAGTTTCAATTTTATTTTCAATTGGTTCGTAAGGATCAGTTCTTTTATTAGCTTTTAAATAAATGGTTAATTTTTTTTCATCATCATAAGAAAAAAATTCAGCTAATTTTGTCGCCACTTTTTCGGCACTTTCATCATCTAAAATTTCTTTGGTATTTAAATATAAATTATAAAGTTCTTTGTTTATTACTAAAGGATAAACCATCTCACTATTTACAGATTGTAAAAAAATTGAACCGCGATTTGGATAAAGTTTTTTATATAATTCTTGATTACCTGAAGCTACTGAGGAATAAAAAGAGTGATCAATAATCATGAGCAAAAACAATCTAGCAATTATTATTAAAATACAAGCAGAAAAAAACAAACTAGCAATTCTGATTCGAGGATCAATCGCATATTTTTTTATATTACCGGGATTATTTGTCCGCAAATACATAAAAAATTTATTTTTTCTCTTTATCTATTTCACCACTTTTAATTAATTCTTTTAATGAGGTATCCATTGTCTTCATGCCATCTTTAGCACCAGTTTGCATAGCACTAACAATTTGTGATAAATTATTTTCTTTTATCATATTTGCTATAGCTGAATTATTTACTAAAATTTCTCTGGCGACAACTTGCTTCCCAGATTTTGATTTTAATAATTTTTGAGCAACAACAACTCGCAAAACTGAAGATAATTGCGATAAAACTTGTTTTTGTTTTGGTCCTTCAAATACATCCACGATTCTTTTTATAGTTTCCGCGGCATTAAAAGTGTGTAAAGTAGAAAAAACCAAATGACCAGTTTCGGCAGCAGTAAGAGCTGTCGCAATAGTTTCTGGATCACGCATTTCTCCGATAAAAATAATATCTGGATTTTGACGTAAAACATGTTTTAATGCTTCAGCAAAACTTTTTGTGTCAATTCCAATTTCTCTTTGTTCTACCATACTTTGTTTACTATTAAACAAAAATTCGATCGGATCTTCAATTGTAATAATATGTTCTTTTTTATTTTTATTGATTTCTTCTAAAATAGTCGCAATTGTTGTTGATTTTCCATTTCCAGTTGCACCGACAACCAAAACTAATCCACTTTCCAAATTTACTAATTCTAATAAATTTTCTTCAAGTCTTATATCTTCTGGAGTTGGAATTTCTTGTGGAATCAAACGACCAGACATAGCAATTCCACCTTCTTGATAATGAAAATTTACTCGGAAACGATTTTTATTATGTTCATAAGCAAAATCTAATTCCAAATTTTCTTGAAATTTCTTTTTTTGTTCAGCATTTAAAATAGAAAAAAGTTCTAATTCTAAATCTTTTTTATTTAATTCTTTATCATCTATCGCTACCAAATCACCTTCGATTCGCAAAAAAGGTTTTTCACCAGCTGCTAAAAGTATGTCTGAAGCTTTTTTCTTTATAGCTTCATCAAAAAATTTTTTTATTGTTTTCATAATTTTATTTAATTTTAAACTTTTCTTATTATAATAATACCACAATCAACGAAAAATTCAAAATGAAAAATTCAAAAAATGACGCTTCTAAAAAATACATATTTTTAATTTTACATTTTTGATTTTTAATTTATTTATTGACATTAGCAAAAAAAAAGTATATAATTTTAACACAATAAAACCGCGTTCAGACGCCGCCATCGTCTAACGGCTAGGACGCCAGGTTCTCATCCTGGTAATCGGGGTTCGATTCCCCGTGGCGGTACAAAAAAATCGAAAAAAGTCAGGGTAGCTCAGACGGTTAGAGCGTCGGATTCATAACCCGGAGGTCGGGAGTTCGATTCTCCCCCCTGACACAAAAAAACAACTTTTAATTAAGCTGTTTTTTTATTTTTAAATTTCAAATTCTTCGCCTTCGCTTGGTATTATTGTTTTTATTTTAAAATCTTTAGTTGTTTTTTCAGCCAAAGTTGTTAATGCTTTGTCTTCACCGTGAACAAAGAATATTGTCTGTAAACTATTTTTTGAATTACCAATCCAATTTAAAATTTTATTTTGATCACCATGAGCTGATAGAGCTCCGATCGCTTGAATTTGACATTTTACTTCTATTTTTTGGTGCATGACATTTACTTCTTTTTCTCCTTCGTAAAGTTTTCTACCTAAAGTTCCCTGCGCTTGATAACCAACAATGATTAAAGTTGAATTTGGATCTGAAAGATAACGTGCGGCATGATGCAAAATTCTTCCACCATTCATCATACCAGCTCCAGCAATGACCATTTTTGGTCCTTTAATTTTGTTTATTTTTTTTGAATCTCTTTTGGTGTAAGTCAATTCTAAATTTGGAAAATGTAAAAAATCATCGCCGATCATATGAAGTTTTTTTGCTTCTTCATCATAATATTCTGGATATTTATTATAAACTTTTGTCGCATCAATCGATAAAGGGCTGTCTAAATAAATTGGAATTTTTGGTAAAGTTTTTTCATGTTCAGATAAACGATTTAATTCATACAAAAATTCTTGGGTTCTTTCCAAAGAAAAAGCTGGGATCATAATTGTACCACCTTTTTGTACTCCATCTTTTATCAAACGTAAAATTATATCTTTTCTTTCTTCACTTTTTTCATGAAATCTATCACCATAAGTTGATTCGCAAACTAAATAATCAGCTTCAATTAATTTTTCTGTCTCTTTTATGATAGGCACATTTTCATTTCCAATATCTCCGGAAAAAACAATTTTTTTATTTTCTGTAAAAATAGAAACAAAAGCTGAACCAAAAATGTGTCCAGCATCTTGAAATTCTATTTCCAAATCTGGTGCTAATTTTATTTTTTTATCATAATCAATACCAGTCAAAAGACTTTTTGCATTTTTTATATCAGTTAAATCATACAAAATCGGATAAGAAAATTTTTTATTATCATATTTCATGATATTATAAGCGTCTTTCCAAATAAGTGGTGCTAATTCTTTACTTGCTTTTGTCGTATATATTTTTCCTGAAAAACCTTCTTTGACTAATTTTGGTATACGCCCACAATGATCTAGATGAGCATGAGTTAATAAAACAAAATCTATTTGTTTTGGATCAAATGGAAAATGATCAAAATTTTTTCCTTCACTAAAATCAGTGCCTTGAAACATGCCACAATCTATCAAAATTTTTTTATTATTAGTTTCTAACAAATGGCAAGATCCGGTCACTTCTTTATCCGCTCCACAAAATTTAATTTTCATAAAATATAATTAATTATTTTATTAAAATAAATACTTAATCTAATTATTTTATTATAGCAGATATTACAATAAGTCAAAAGTCTGGTTATTCTCGATTTTAGATTTTTGATTTATGAATTAATTGTTAAATCTTAAATCTAAAATCAGAAATCTAAAATTATTTTTTGGCTTTAGACTTTAGACTCAATATAAAATAAACTATCTTGAAATGTAAAATAAATTCTTACTAAAAACTATTTTGAAATAATAAGACAACTGTGCTATAATAAACTCAAATATATTATGCGTCAAGAAATAGACAAAATAGAAATAAAAGAACCACCAATCGAAGAATTAAACAAAAAAAGATCTTGCGTCAAACACGCTTGTTTTACTAGTTTCATTTTTTTTGTTTTTCTTTTCATTGTTTCTTTAACAATTTTAAAATTTACAGCTGGTCCTCGTTCTAGAGAATTAAAAGATTTACCTGATGTTTTTATAAAACAAATACCACTTTACGATATAGATAGTTTAGAATCAATTACTTATACTCCTGGGCAAGAAAAAAGCAAAAAAGCTGAAAGAATTGCTTATATTCCAAAATTAGTTTTATCCCCTTTTGTAATTTATTTTGACAAAGAATACAAATTTATTCCAATTGAAGATATAAAAAATAAAGAAGATTTAGCAAAACTTACTAAATGGGATAAATTTAAAAGATTTTTATTTAAACCAATCATGGATCACAAAGATACTTATATTATTGAATGGAAAAATTTACCAGCTAAACAAAGTTTTATTTTTGATTATTACAAAAACGAATTAAGAAAAAAAGATTTTCAAATAAAAAATGAAATACAACGTGATAATATAAAAAGTTTTATTTTCAGTCAAAAAGAAGCTGAAATAGAAGGAATTTTTTATTCAGATGATGATGCCACTACTAATTTTACAGATTTCGTCTCAATAAGTGTTGATTTATAAAATAATTTTAAAATATGTCTATCAAAGAAATAAAATATGGACAATTGACTTGGGTTAATATTAGTTCTATAAATGAAGAATCTATAAATTTTTTAAAGAAAAATTATAAATTTCATCATTTAGATTTAGATGACATAAAATCAGAAAGCCAGATCCCAAAATTAGACGTTTATAAAAATTATGTTTTTTTAATTTTACATTTTTTAAATTGGCGTCATCACGGAAAAAAAATTAGCCCCCATGAAGTTGATTTTTTTATTGGAGAAAATTATTTAGTAACTATTCAACACGGCAAAAACAAAGAAATAAAAAATTTCTTTTATCGTTGTATGAATAATAAAAAAACTAAAGAAAATTGGATGAGCAAAAATTCTGGTTATTTACTTTATAAACTTTTAGAATCTTTATTTAGTCAAAGTCGTCAGATTTTAAATAATCTTGGTAAACAAATTAGTAGTGTAGAAAATGAAATTTTTTCTGGAGAACAAGATTTGAGAATTATTCAAGAATTAGCTATTCATCGACGTAATGTTTTAAATTCTTTAAGAATAATTGACCCTCAAAGATATATTATTGCAACTCTATCTCATATCCGAAAAGATTTTCTTGATGAATCTCTTAGTCTTTATTTTGACGATATCAAAGATAATTTAGACAAAACTTGGGTTATAGTTGATACTTTCAAAGAAACAATCGATGGCTTACATCTTACCGTGGAATCAATAATTAACCAAAAAACAAATAGAGTTATTGGCGCTCTAACTGTAATTTCTGTAGCTTTGCTTCCTTTGACTTTATTATCTGGAATTTATGGTATGAATATTGATGGTTTACCTCACGCTGATAATCCAAAAATGGTTTGGTTTTTCTTTTTTCTCTTAGCAACTTTTATTATTTCTCTTATTTTAATACTCAAAAGACGAAAGTGGTTTTAAATAAGCGAGTAAGTAGATAAGTTTGTAAGCTTAATAAATTAAAAAAATTTTCCTTATTAAAAAGGGTGGGGTTATTTTAAATAATAACCTCCTCCTGTCCTCCTCCTACTAGGAGGAGGAACTTTAAAGAAAACAAAAACCCCGCTGAGTATATGCGAGGTTTTTTAAATTCTAAAATTTCTTACCCGTTTACTAACCCTACTCATTTACTCGCTTTTCATTTTCTTGCTAAAAACATTTTTTTTTGATATTATAGACAAATAAAATTAAAAAAATATGATTAGAAATTTTTGTATCATCGCTCACATTGATCACGGAAAATCAACTTTGGCTGATAGATTTCTTGAAATTACAAATACTGTTGAAAAAAGAAAAATGCGTTCTCAACTTTTAGACCAAATGGATATTGAACAAGAACGTGGTATCACTATAAAATTACAACCAGTCAGAATGAAATATAAAGACTGTATTTTAAATTTAATTGATACTCCGGGACATGTTGATTTTACTTACGAAGTGTCTCGCTCACTCGCTGCAGTAGAAGGCGCTATACTTTTGGTTGACGCAACACAAGGTGTCCAAGCTCAAACAATTGGTAATTTATATTTAGCTTTAGAACAAGACTTAACAATTATTCCAGTTTTAAACAAAATTGATTTACCAAATGCCGAAATTGAAAAAGTAAGCGAAGAAATTATCAATTTGCTTGGTTGTAAAAAAGAAGAAATTCTTAGTTGTTCAGCAAAAACTGGAGAAAACATTGATAAAATTTTAGACAAAGTTATAGAACTTGTACCTGAACCAAAAATAAATAAAGATGCTAAAACTCGAGCAATGATTTTTGATTCTTTTTATGATGATTACCGTGGTGTAGTTGCTTCGGTTAGAGTTTTTGATGGTGAATTAAAAAAAGGTGACAAAATTTATTTCATGGGTACAAAAACCGAAGCAGAAATTTTAGATTTAGGACATTATTCTCCAGAAATGATTTCTGATCCAAAACTAGAAAATGGACAAGTTGGTTATGTAGTTACAGGATTAAAAGAACTTGGTGATGTCAAAGTTGGTGATACAATAACTCATAAAGAAAATCCTAGCGACACTCCTTTATCAGGTTATCGAGAAGTTAAGCCAATGGTTTTTGCTGGAATTTTTCCTCAAGAAGGTGATGATTACAATGCACTTCGTGATGCCATGGATAAGTTAAAATTAAATGATTCTGCTTTATTTTACGAACCAGAGCAATCCCAAGCTTTAGGTTTTGGTTTTCGTTGTGGTTTTTTAGGAATGCTTCATTTAGAAATTTTTCAAGAAAGATTAGTCAGAGAATTTGGTTTACATATTATCGCAACTGTTCCTAGTGTAGCTTATCATGTTTATAAAACAAATCGAGAAAAAATTATTGTCAAAAGTCCACAAAGTTTACCAGAAACTCAATATATTGAAATGATTGAGGAACCATGGATGAATGTGGATATTATTACTCCAGAAATTTTTATTGGTAATGTAATGGGATTAGTGGCTGAACGAAAAGGATTATACAAAAATACTGAATATTTAAGTACCGGAGCTGGACAACGTGCGATGCTTCATTATGAAATGCCATTAGCTTCTCTTATCACTGATTTTTATGACAAATTAAAAACAGTTACTAGTGGTTATGCTTCACTTAATTATGAATATAAAGAATATCGTAAATCAGATGTCGTAAAAATGGATATTTTAATTGCTGAAGAAGCAGTAGAAGCTCTAGCTACTCTAGTGTGGCGTGATGAAGCTTTTCGTATCGGGAAAAAAATTGTTAATTCTTTAAAAGAAACTTTGCCAAAACAACAATTTATGATAAAAATTCAAGCAGCAATCGGAGGAAAAGTAATTGCTGCCGAAAGATTATCAGCTCTTCGAAAAGATGTTACTGCTAAATTATATGGTGGAGATGTTACTAGAAAAAGAAAATTGTTAGAAAAACAAAAGAAAGGAAAAAAGAAAATGCTTTCTTTAGGCAAAGGAAAAGTAGATATTCCTTCCGAAGCTTATTTAGCAGTTTTAAAAAGATAAACAATAATTTTATTATTTTATATGTACGGATCAAAAAAAATGAAAATCCTTTGGACAATCATTACTTTCATTGGGGTTTTTGCTATGTTATTTTTTACCATTTTGCCTTTATTTTATTAAAAGTCAAAATGAATTGTTATGCAAAAAATCTGGAAAGTCTTGCCCGAAGCTCCTAAAACTTTTTTAGAAGAAAACAAAGATTTGCCCATTATTGTGGCTAATCTACTTTTTCATAGAAAAATTTTTACCAAAGAAACAATTGGGGAATTTTTAAATCCAGATTACGAAAAACATGTTCAAGATCCTTTTATTTTTTCAGACATGAAAAAAGCTTGTAAAAGAATTTTTACAGCTATAGAAAAAAAAGAAAAAATAATAATTCATGGAGATTATGATGCTGACGGTGTTACTTCCTCAGCTATACTTTTTTTGACTTTAAAAAATATTGGTGCTGAAAATTTGGATATTTATATCCCCCATCGTGAAACTGAAGGTTATGGATTAAATTTAAAAACTATTGAAAATCTTTCTAATGAAAAAACAAACTTAATTATTACTTGCGATTGCGGAATTAGTAATTTTACAGAAATTGAATTAGCAAATGAAAAAAATATTAATGTTATTATTACTGACCATCATGAAATTCCAGAAAAAATTCCTAATGCCTATGCAATAATTCATGCCAAACTGGAAAAAAAATTTAAAAGCAAAGATATTGCTGGTTGCGCCACTGCTTTTAAACTTGCCCAAGGACTTCTCAAAACACACAAAGAACAAAAAAATAATAAACTTAATGACGGGAACAGTCATGAATATTTTGAAAAATGGCTTTTGGATTTAGTAGCTATCGGTACAATTGCTGACATGGTTCCACTTTTAAACGAATCTCGAACTCTGACTCAATTTGGCATGATAATTTTAAATAGAACAAAAAGAGTTGGACTACAAAAACTTTTATTAGAATCACGATTAGCAGAAGAAGATGGAACAAAAAAACAAGAGATAACATCAGAAATGATTAGTTTCCAGATTGCACCACGCTTAAATGCGGCTGGTCGGATGAATCATGCTAATGTTGCTTATAATTTACTTGTTACCAAAAAAGCTACGGAAGCTGTTGATTTGGCTTTTGAACTTGACCAAAATAATTTAGAAAGACAAAAATTGACTGACGAATTAGTTAATCAAGTTATCAAAGATATAGAAAAAAAACAAAAAAACAAAGATATAATTTTTTTTCTTGGACAAAAATGGTCAACAGGGATAGTTGGTTTAATTGCTAGTAAAATCAAAGAAAAATATTATAAACCGACTATTGTCATGGCAGAAAATGATGGCGAAATAACTGGTTCAGGTAGAAGTATTGATGGATTTAATATTATTGAATCTTTACAAGAAATGAATGAATTATTTACTAAATTTGGTGGACACCCAATGGCTTGTGGTTTTAGTTTAAAAACAAAAGATAATCTAGTTGATTTTGAACAAAAAATGCTAAAAAAATATCAAGAAAAAACAGTTGGACTTGATATGTCTCCGGTTTTAAATATTGATATGGAAATTGACATCAATGAAATTGATGCTCATTTATTTACTTTATTAGAAAAATTTAAACCTTTTGGCAAAGATAATGAAAAACCAAAATTTTTAGCAAAAAATCTAGAAATTTTTAGTTTTCAGGGAGTCGGCAAAGACAGTAAACATTTAAAAATGATGCTAAGAAAAGATGGCAAAATAAAAAAATTTATTGGCTGGAATTTATGTAATGAAAAAAATGACAAAACAAATTGGTGTGGAAATATAAAAGTTGGTGATAAAATTGATATTGTTTTTGAAATTGATAAAAATGTTTGGAACGGTAATAAAGAAATTCAACATACAATAATTGATCTTAAGAAGTCGAATATCTAAATAAACAAACAAATTATAAAAAATATTTTAAAAAAATTTAATTATCAACTATACTTATATGAAATTAATAATCTTTACCGACGGTGGTGCCAGAGGAAATCCTGGTCCAGCCGCAACCGGAATCGTAATTAAAAATGAAACAGGAAAAACTTTAGCTAATTACGGAGAATATTTAGGAAAACAGACAAATAATTTTGCTGAATATTCTGCTCTTATTTCCAGTCTTAAAAAAGCTTTAGAATTAAAAGCTGATGAACTAGAAATTTTTGTGGATAGTAAACTTGTTTGTGAACAATTAAATAGACGCTGGAAAGTAAAAGAACCGACTCTACAAAAACTTTTTATCGAAGCTTATAATTTGATGCAAAAATTTAAAAAAGTAAATATAAAACACACTTATCGTGAAGGAAATAAAGAGGCAGATGCTGAAGTAAATAAGATTTTAGATTCCAGAATTTAGATTTAAGATTTCCCTCCCCTATTAGGGGAGCCTGTCTGCCGATAGGCAGGGGTTAGGGTGGGGTTATTTTTTAAAAAATTTTTTTTAAATAACCTCCTCCTGACCTCCTCCTATTAGGAGGAGGAACTTTAAAAAAAACAAACTCACTATAAGGCGAGTTTTTTTGTAAAATAAAAGGTCGACATTGCTGCCGACCTGTAAAAAAGTTGGTTTTTCCCGCCGAACAGAATGTTCAGCAGAGAAAAAACCATTATCACTAGAAAGTGACGGGACTTTTTTTTATATTATACCGGATGATTGGCATACCAGTTTTCCAGACCATCGTCAAGCCATTTGCCATAAAGCAATTGCTCGTGGCACTCATTGGCAATTTTAGTCCAATCATCAGCTGACTTTTCCCAACCTTCTGGATAATCTTCATGAAAACGCTCCTCGAGCATTTCCATTTCTTCTTCCGAAAGATTATGGGGTTTTGTCCAGGTAATTTCATCGCCAACACGGCATTCAATCATTACCTTTCCTTTGCCAAGTATATAAAACTTGACAGAACCTTCTTCAGATATCTGTGAACAAGGTAAATGACCGTGCTCTTGTCCCCAGAAAATTCTGAGTTTTGTCCCTTTAAAGGACATGAATTCTTTCTTAATTTCTTCTGTTGTCAATAATTTCATTTTAATCTCCAAACTAAAAAATAATAAAGTAAACTCAAAACCTTCATTTAAACAAATAATTTTATTTATCTAAACGAAAGTTTTGTGTATAAACTTTTTTGGAGTTTTTTTTAAAGAACTTTTGTTATTATTTTAAATAACAAACCATAATATCACATTTTTATCACTTTGTCAAGCTTTTAATCACCTTTTTCCCTTATTTTAGCTAAATTTTAACAAAAAAACAGCCCTATCCCAGACTATTTTATTCTAAATTCTTAAATCTAAAATCCTAAATTACTCGATCCACCCTCTCCTAGTCTTAAATCTATATGCAAAGATAAACAAAAGTGGCAAACAAAACCAAATTAGAAGCGCTATAAAATTTGTAAATAAAATATTTATTATCTGACCAAAATTATTTTTTATTTCATCAGGCAAAAATAATAAAGCGATTGTAAAAAACAATGCTGTAATAGAAAATCTGTAAGCAAATGAAGTAGAAAAATCACTTGGACTTACTCTAGCTGAAAATTCTTTGATATTACTATGATTTAAGAGTATATGAATCAAAACAAAAAATAATCCAAATAAAATAACTCTGATATAAATATTAGAAAAAACAAAATCTCTAATTCTATGATCTAACAGTGGTAAAATAACAACAAATAAAAAACTTGTATAAACTGAAATAAAATCAATAAACAATTTTGATTTTTTAATAAATATCAGATGTAAAAATAATATTATAAAAAATAATACTATAATAAATAAATCGATATTTGGAAATAAGTTTATAAAATCCATACATTTTTATTATAACAAAAACAAATTAAAAATTCAAAATCTTTTTAAAAACTATTTTAGGAAATAAGAACAGACTGATGAATTTATATAAACTTAAAAAACAATTAACATAAACTTTTGTCATTTCGTAATCCCGACGATAAGTCGGGATGGAGAAATCCCTTAGACATCTTAAAAACATTATATTTTGTTTTAAAGAAAAAATAGTAATAATTCGCTATTTAAGGGATACCTTCGCCCCGACGATACGTCGGGGCTACGGTATGACAAAATGAACGGAGATTTGTTTTAAAGAAAAAAATATTTCCTCAATTTGTTTATCTAATTAAAAAAACAATCATATTTCAGATTGCTTTTTAGTAAAAGACTTTAGACATTAAGCTTTCAACTTATTTATATTTCTCCAAAAAATAAATCGTCGCATCTTTGACATGTCTAAATCTATCACCACCAAGTTTTTTACCACCAAACCATCTAGTCACACAAATAATTAAATTTTCTACATTATTATTTCTTAAAATTTCTAAAACAATATTCCCCGCTCCACTTTCGCCGTCATCATTTTTTACTTCAATAATTTTATTATCTTTTTTAATTCTATAAGCAAAAGTATTATGAGTCGCTTTTCTATATTTCTTATTTTGTTTTAATTTTTTTAAAAATTCATTTACTTCTTCAACACTTTTAACTTCTAAACCAGAAACACTATATTTACTTCCTTTATCTTCAATTATATTTTCAAAGATAAACATAAAATTATTTTAAAATTTCTTGTAACTCTTCTAATAATTTTTTTGTTTTTCTATCAACTTTTTTTGGTACATCAATAATCACTTTTACATATTGATCACCACGTCCACTAGAATGAAGATGAAAAGAGCCAAGTCCTTTAATCTTAAATTTTTGTTGTGAAACTGTTCCAGCAGGAATTACTAATTTTTTAATTCCATCTAAAGTATTGATTTCTACTGTGTCTCCCAAAACTGCTTGGGGATAAGAAATTTTTATTTCAGTATAAATATCATCATCTACTCTTTCAAAACCTTTTTCCGTTTCAACATGTATTCGTACATACAAATCTCCAATTAAACTGCCAACACCAGCACTTTCTCCTTTTTCTTTTAAACGAATTGCTTCGCCATCACTAATTCCAGCTGGAATTTTTATTTTATATTTTGATTCACTGCGAACCATACCATCACCACCGCAATGATGACACATTTTTTCTGGAATTTCTCCTTTACCATGACAAGCACTACAAATTACTATTTGTTCTATAGCACCAAAAAAACTTTGGCTAACTTGTCGAACTTTTCCTTGACCATTACAAGTTGGACATTTTTTCATTTTAGAATTTGGTTCTGCCCCTGTACCATGACAAACTTCACAAGGATTATTTTTCATAAGTCTAATTTCTTTTTCAACCCCAAAAATAGCTTCACGAAAAGAAATTTCAATATCAACTTGAACATCATTTCCTATTTTTTGACGGCGACCTCTTGTCGAAGAACCTCCCCCAAAACCTGAAAAAATATCACCAAAAATATCACCCAAATCTACACCACCAAAATTCATATTTTCAAATCCACCAGCTCCACCACGAGCACTACGCATAAAATCTTCCCAATTCATTCCACCACCAAAACCGCCTTGTTTATCAAAGTCAGCTCCAAACTGATCATATTTTTTTCTTTTTTCCGCATTACCTAAAACTTGATAAGCTTCATTTATCTCTTTAAATTTTTTTTCATCGCCACCTTGTTTATCAGGATGATATTTATGAGCTAATTTACGAAAAGCTTTTTTAATTTCTTCTTCCGAAGAATTTTTTTCTACACCTAAAATCTTATAATAATCTTTTGACATAAATTAAATTATTTTATTGGAAAACCATTTATAGTTTCTACATCATTGCCAGAATTTTTTATTACACCAAATTTATTTTCATATTTTTTTAAACTTTCTTCCATTGCTTTAATCATTTTTTTATAATGCATTGGACAAGTTATAATTCTGTTATTTAGATTTGCCATTGGAGAAAACATTGTTAAAAAATCCAAAATAAATTCTTCTTGCGAATATTGAATTTGAAGTGCATTTGCATAATTACCATGTAATATTTCATCTTTAGCTTTTATTTGAATTTTATTATTATTTTCCAAGATATTTGGAGAGGATTTCTCTTCCATATTTTTTTATTTTAACCTGCTAATTAAGCAAGAATATTTTAATAATGATTAAGGACAAGTCTAAAAAAACTTATCCTTAACTTTATTGAAATAATTTTTATTTTACAACTTCTCCTTCAACTGATTCACCATCATTTTTTTTGTTATCTTCAGCTTGTGATTCTGCTGTTTTATTATCAGAATTAGTTTTATACATTTTTTGGCCAACAACTTGGGCATCACGAGAAAGTTCTTCACTAGCTTTTTTTATAGCTTCAAGATCATCTCCTTTTAAAATTTCTTTTAAATTTTTTATTCCATCTTCAACTTTTTTCTTTTCATCAGCAGTAATTTCAATTTTCTTTTCTTCTACTTCTTTTAACATTTTTTCTGAAGTGTACGCAAGAGTTTCAGCTGTATTTTTTATATCAATCAATTCTCTTTTCTTTTTATCAACTTCGGCATTAGCTTCAGCATCTTTTTTCATTTTTTCAATTTCTTCTTTACTTAATCCAGAAGAAGCTTCTATTCTAATTGATTGTGCTTTATTAGTAGCTTTATCAACAGCTTTAACATTTAAAATACCATTTGCATCAATATCAAAAGTAACTTCAACTTGTGGAACACCACGTGGTGCTGGTGGAATTCCTTCAAGCATAAATCTTCCTAAAGATTTATTATCAGCAGCCATTTCTCTTTCACCTTGTAAAACATGAATTTCTACTCCTGGTTGATTATCAGCTGCTGTAGAAAATACTTGTGATTTACTGGTTGGAATTGTAGTATTTCGTTCAATAATTTTAGTCGATACACCGCCTAAAGTTTCAAGTCCAAGTGAAAGTGGTGTTACATCCAAAAGTAATATATCTTTTCCAAGATCACCTTGAAGTTGTCCAGCTTGGATAGCTGCACCAGCAGCCACAACTTCGTCTGGGTTAACACTTGAATTTGGTTTTTTACCAAAAAATTCTTCAACTTTCTTTTGAACTAAAGGCATACGAGTCATACCACCAACCAAAACTACTTCATCAATATCTTCTTTTTTAAATCCAGCATCATCTAAAGCTTTTTGAACTGGAATCAAAGTTTTTTCTACTAAATCACCAACTAATTCTTCTAATTTAGCGCGATTTAATTTTAAATTTAAATGTTTTGGACCTTCAGCTCCAGCAGTGATAAACGGTTCATTGATTTCTGTTTCTGGAGTACTTGAAAGTTCAATTTTTGCTTTTTCAGCTGCATCTTTTACTCTTTGCAAAGCTAAAGGATCTGTCCCCAAGTCAGTTCCTTCTTGTTTTTTAAATTCTGCTAAAATCCATTCAATAATTTTTTGATCAAAATCATCACCACCAAGATAAGTATTACCATTAGTAGATTTTACTTCAACTGTAGAATTATTTTCTTCGTTATCATGAGTAATTTCCAAAATAGAAATATCAAAAGTACCACCACCTAAATCATAAACTGCTATTTGTTGATCTTTTTTCTTGTCAAAACCATAAGCAAAAGCTGCTGCTGTTGGTTCGTTAATAATACGTTTTACTTCTAAACCTGCAATTTGTCCAGCATCTTTAGTAGCTTGTCTTTGAGAATCATCAAAATATGCTGGAACTGTAATCACAGCTTCAGTTATTTTTTCACCCAATTTAGCTTCTGCATCTTCTTTTAATTTTCTAAGTATCATTGCAGAAATTTCTTGTGGGCTATAAGTTTTTTCTCCCATTTTTACTTTTATTTTTTCGCCTTCAGCTACGATTTCAAAAGGAGAATGTTTTTTCATTTCAGCAACTTCTTGATCATTTGGTCTTCTACCGATCAATCTTTTTATTGAATAAAGAGTATTTTTTGGATTGGTAATTGCTTGTCTTTTTGCTAATTGACCAACTAAAATTTCGCCAATTTTTGTATTAGCAATCATTGAAGGAGTTGTTCTGTTTCCTTCTTTATTTTCCAAAACTTTTACTTGGCCACCTTCAACAATTGCCATACAACTGTTTGTAGTTCCAAGATCTATACCTAATATTTTTGACATAATTTTTATATTAATTAATGATTAAATTTTTTTAGTAAATTTTTGTAATTTGCTGTGTTTATTTTGATTTAAATGTTATAAGTCAAAAGTCAAAAGTCTAAAGTCATTTTTTAAAGAAAGTTTTTTATATAAACTTTGTTTTTTTAGATAAACAAATTTTATATTTTATCCATTCTTATTGAAAATTTTTGACTTTTTCCTTTTTGCTTTTTACTTTATTTTAATGCTTATTTTTTTAGCAGTAGTTTTTTCTTTTTTTGGACAAGTGATTTTTAAAATTCCATTTTCAAATTCAGCATTAATTTTTTCTTCAACAACTGGAGTTGGCAAAGTAATTTGTCTAAAAAATGATCCACTTCTAATTTCTTTACGATAATAATTTTTTTCATCAATTTCATGTTCTTTTTTATTTTGTCCTTGAATTGATAAAATTCCTTTTTCAATACTTACTTCAATATCTTCAATTTTTACACCTGCCAAAGGAGCTTCTACTATTACATCTTTTTCTGTTTCGTAGATATCCATTGCTGGGACAAAAGATTTTAATAAATGATTTTCTTTCATTAATGGAAAATCTTTCATTAATTCTTCCATTTCTTGAAAAGGATTAGGCGCATTATTATATTTTATAATTGACATATATTTTAAAATTAAAATTTATTTTTATTTAGATGTTATTACTTTGGCTACTTTTATAATTTTTCCATTCATGAGATACCCAGCTTCAATTTCTTTTAAAATTATTCCACTCTCTTCACCATTTTGTCCTTCTTCTTCTGAAACTGCTTCATGCAAATTAGCATCAAATTTTTCTCCCACAGTTTTTATTTCTTCAATATTATTATTAGCTAAGACTGAACGAAACTGCTTCATAATATATTCTATTCCTTTTTTCCAATTTTCTGTTTTTTGATCGATTTCCCCAAATTCTACACTAAAAGCTTTTTTAAAATTATCATATATTGGAATAAATTCTTCCAAAATTTGTGCTCGACTCCAATCTAAATATTCTTTTCTTTTTATTTCAGTTTCTCTTAAAAGATTTTCATAGTCTGCTCGAGCTCTTTGCCAGCCACTTTTATATTCAGCTGTTTCATTTTTTAATTTATCCAATTCGGTTTCTGAAATTTTTATTTGCCGTATTTTTGTTTTTGGTTTTATTTGTTCTTCTGTCATATAAAATTAAAATAATTCTTTTAAATAATTGAAATAAGAAAATACTTTTTTATAATCAGTACGCAGTGGACTTAAAACAGTGATTATTTTATGGTCAGAAATTTTTAAACCAAAAAGTGAACAAGTAGCATCCAAAGGATTTTCTTTTCCTAGAAAACATTGGATTTCTTTGGTCTTCATTTTATTATTCAAATCACAAATTCGATGTTCACAACGATCAAAAATTCCTGAAACATTAATCGTTAAATTATAATCTCTAAATTCTGGCTGAGAAAATAAATTAGAAAGTCCAGTATAATAAATAAAATCTTTTTTGATATTAACTATCACAGCCAAACCAGTTTTTTCTGCTAAAATTTTGCCTAAAAGTTTTAATCTATTTTCTTCATCTTTTTCTGCTAAAATTTTTATTATATCTTCACTATCACGAGTGGAAATTTTCTTTGGTTTCATTAAATTGTTTATATAATATTTATAACCAGTTTCAGTTGGAATTCTACCTGATGAAGTGTGTGGATGCGACAAAAAACCTTGTTCTTCCAAAGAACGCATTTCATTTCTAGCAGTGGCTTCACCTATTTCCAAATCAAAATTAGATATCAAAAATTTTGAACCAACTGGTTCAGCATCTTTAATATAATTTTCTATGATAAACTGTAAAATTTTATCTTGACGATTATTCATATGTTTTATCACTCTATACTTACGAGTGATAATATAACATGAACAGAAAAAAGTGTCAAATAATTCAAAAATAAAAAAAGTGGATAACTTTACAAATTCAAAAATAAAAATTAAAAAGGAAAAAATAAATTTTATCTACTTTAATTTACTATTCTTTTTGTGTTTATTCATTGTTTAAAATTTGTTTTATAAAATAAACCAATCATAAACAAATATCCTAGCTAAAAAACAAATTCACAACCACTTTTGTCATGTTGAACCGAACGAAGTGAGGGTGAAACATCCCTTAAACAGTGAGTTGCCACTAATTTTTCTTTAAAACAAAATATAATGTTTTAAGAAGTCTAAGGGATTTCTCCGCTTCGCTACGAAATGACAAAAGGGTAAGTTTTGTTTATTTTAATTTGTTAAATTTCCCAGTGTTTATTCATTGTTTAAAATTTGTTTTATAAAATAAACCAATCATAAACAAATATCCTAGCTAAAAAACAAATTCACAACCACTTTTGTCATGTTGAACCGAACGAAGTGAGGGTGAAACATCCCTTAAACAGTGAGTTGCCACTAATTTTTCTTTAAAACAAAATATAATGTTTTAAGAAGTCTAAGGGATTTCTCCGCTTCGCTACGAAATGACAAAAGAGTAAGTTTTGTTTATTTTAATTTGTTAAATTTCCCAGTGTTTATTCATTGTTTAAAATTTGTTTTAACTCTTAAATCTAAAATCATAAATCTTAAATAAAAACAGCCATATCTCAGACTGTCTTATTTAACGAAATCTTTTGACTTCCTGCCTGCCGGCAGGCAGGTTTACTTTTAACTTTTTACTTTATCAACAATATTCTCTGCATTTATCTCTTCATAATTCAATAATTCTTCCGACGTTCCAGAATGTGGCATTTTATTTACAGCTAAACTTATTATCTCCCCTTTTTCATTTGCAAGTTCTGTACAAATCGCTTCATAAATTCCACCTTGTTTATAATGATCTTCAACTACAATTATTTTTTTTGTTTCTTTTAAAGCTGTTTTTAAAGTTTCTATATCTAACGGTTTTATTGAATACAAATCAATTACTCTAGCATAAATTTTCTTTTCTTTTAAAATTTCATAAGCTTTAAGACACTCATGCAAAGTTATTCCAGCACCAACTAAAGACACAGTATCTTTTTTATTTGAACGCAAAATTTTTGAACCACCAATTTTGAATTCTTCATCATAATCATAAATTACAGGTAAATCTTGTCTGGTTGTGCGTAAATAAGAAATATTTGAATAATCAATCATCAATTTCAAAATTTTTCCCAAACTGACAGCGTCGGCTGGATAAAAAATTACTGAATTAAAAATTGTTCTAAACATAGCAATATCTTCTAATCCCATTTGAGAAACACCATCAGGACCAATTGAAACTCCAGCGTGTGAACCAACAAAACTGATATTTGCTTTGGAGTAGGCCGCCATTCGAATTTGGTCAAAAGCTCTAGTTAAAAAAGCAGAAAAAGTAGAAGCAAAAACTTTTTTGCCACGACTAGACAGACCTAAAGCAGTGCCGACCATATTTTGTTCAGCTATAAACATTTCAAAAAAATTTTGTGGGTAAGCTTCAGCAAAAACTTTTGCACAAGTTGAATTACCTGTTTCAGCATCTAAAACCAAAAAATCTGGGTGAGCTTGAAACAAATTTATCAATTCATAACCATAGGCTTGTCGTGGTGAAATTTTTTCTCCGATTTTATATATTTTTAAATCAAAACGTTTTTTTTCTTTTTTGGCTGGAGAAAAAAAATCTGGATTTTTTATTGTATATTTTATATTTTTATTTATAACCCCAAGTTCTTTTAAAGCTGATTTAAGTTCATTTTCATTTAAAGTTTTTCCATGCCAATTTTCTTTATTTTCCAAAAAACTAATTCCCTGTCCTTTTTTAGTTTTAGCTAAAATACAAACTGGTTTATTCTTTTCTTTAGTGGCACGCGCAAAAACTTTTTTTAATTGACAAATATTTTTACCATCAACAATAAAAGTTTTCCAACCAAAACTTTTGAATCTTTTTTTGTAAGTTTTTAAATCATAAGCTAACATTGTTTTGCCTCTTTGTCCTAAACTATTGATATCTATTATAGCAACCAAATTATTCAATTTATAATAACTAGCTAATTGGACAGCTTCCCAAACTGAACCTTCCGCAATTTCGCTGTCTCCTAATAAAACATAAGTTTTATAATTTAAACTATCAATTTTTGCATTTAAAGCTGTGCCGACTCCGATTGATAATCCTTGGCCAAGAGATCCAGTAGCTGCTTCTGTATATTTAAAATTCATTGTAGGATGACCTTCTAATTTTGAATCAAATTTTCGTAAAGTTAAAAGTTCTTTTTCGGATAAAACTCCCAAAACTGTATACAAAGAATAAAGTAAAGGTGCAGCATGTCCTTTGGAAAAAACTAGTCGATCATTATTTTTATTACTTGGATCATTTAAATCAGTTTTAAAAAAACCATTAAAAAACAAAGCTGTCATAATTTCTACAGCTGACAAAGATGAAGTTGGGTGTCCAGAACCAGCTACAGTTGTAGAAGATAAAATATAATATCGCAAAAGTTTAGCAATATTTTTTAGTTCTTTATTTTTCATATATATTTTTATTTTAAAGTAATTAACATATTATAAAATAAAAACAATAAAAAGTAAAAAAACATAATTAAAAAATGGCTAAAAAATGGCATAATTGACAAAAAACATTTTTTTTGATAAGATGTTTTTAGATTTAATTAAAAATACTATCAGTAAAGTTAGTTTAAGAATGAAATAAAATAAATAGTAAAAAATCTTATTTTTATGAAAAAATCCCTTATTTTAGACAAAAAAACAAAGATAGAGCTGAGTTAAGCTTACTTTTTTGTTTTTTAAAATAGGGAAAATTTTTACTAATTATTTTTTGATAACTTAGACTCAAACTTTGATAGTTATGAGTTTTTTTATTTATATGTCAGAATTATTTATATTATTTTCAGCCTTAGCCGGACTTGGATTAGGCATAGGACTGGGATATTTTATTCGTAAACAAGTCGGTCAAGCTAAAGCCAATTCGGTTGAAGCAAAAGCCGAAAAAATGATTGTGGAAGCAAAAAACAAAGAAAAAGAATTGCTTTTACAAGCTAAAGAACAAGCTATAAAAATCATAGACCAAGCAAAAAAAGAAGAAAACGAAAGACGACATGAAATTCAAAATACACAATCTCGTTTGGAAAAAAGAGAAGCTATGTTTGATCAAAAATTAATGGAGATTGAAGAAAGAAAAACCGCTTTACAAAAAAAAGCTGATGAAATTCATGCCATCAAAGCCAAGATTGATGATTTAAAAATTCAAACCGAAAAAAAATTAGAATCAGTTTCAGGTTATTCAAAAGCAGAAGCAAAAGATGAAATTATCAAAGTTGTTGAAGAAGAATCAGCTGAGGAACTTTATGGTCGCATTCAAAAAATTGAAAAAAGCCACAGTGAAAAATACGAACAAAAGGCTAAAGAAATTATTTTAAACTCAATCCAAAGATGCGCAGCTGACCATTCTAGCGAAACTACTTCAACTGCAGTGAGTTTACCAAATGACGAAATGAAAGGTAGAATTATTGGTAAAGATGGACGCAATATAAAAACTATAGAAAAAATGACTGGATGTGAACTTATCATTGATGATACACCAGACATTATTTTAATTTCAGGTTTTTCCCCTATTCGTCGTCGTGTAGTTCAAATTGCTTTAGAAAAATTGATTAAAGATGGTAGAATCCAACCAGCTAGAATAGAAGAATTTATTGAAGAAGCAAAAAAAGAATTAGCTGTTGATATAAAACAAGCTGGCGAAGAATCTTTATATAAACTTGGTATTGCTGGTATTGATCCAAAATTGGTTTCTATTGTTGGTAGATTAAAATATCGAACTAGCTATGGCCAAAATATTTTAAATCATTCAATTGAAGTTGCTCAATTATCAGCACTTATGGCCGAAGAGTTAGGAATAGATCCAAACTTGGCAAAAAAAGCTGGTTTTTTCCATGATATTGGAAAATCAGTAGACCAAGAAACTCAAGGTTCTCATCCTGAAATCGGAGCTACAATTTTAAAAAAATATGGTTTAGCAGAAGAAATAGTAAAAGCAGCTTTAGAACACCACGAAGATAAACCTGAATCACTTATTACTCAAATAGTAAAAGCAGCTGATGCGATTTCTAGTTCTCGAGTTGGAGCTAGACGTGATACTTATGAACAATATGTTACTAGATTAGAAGAATTAGAAGCAACTGCAAAAGATTTTCCAGGAATTGACAAAGTTTATGCAATTCAAGCAGGTCGTGAAGTTAGAATTTTTGTCAAACCAGAAGAAGTTGATGATTACGAAGCATATAATTTAGCTAAAGATATTGCTAGAAAAATTGAAAATGAATTACAATATCCTGGTGAAATTAAAGTAAATGTTATTCGTGAAACTAGAGTTATAGAATACGCAAAATAAAAAAAACGCCTAAGGAGTTTTTTTTATTAGTTAAAAGTCTAATTTTAAAAGGAAAAAGTAAAAAATAACCTGAACAAGGTTATTTTTTTATTTAAGATTTTTGATTCCTGCCTGTCGACAGACATAGCTAGATTTTAGAATTCTGTTTATAAAAAATTAAACTCCTTATAAGGGAGTTTTTTGTTTTTAAAAAATTTTTAAATAAAAAAGAGCCGACGTGAGCCGGCTCAAAAAAAGATAACATATCAAAGTTTAGTCCTTTGGGTAATCATCGGATTACCCATGCTATCGTATTTTACGATAGTAAACTCCCCCTGCTTTATTTCAAAAATTTTTAAATAAAAAGGAACTTTACTGACCAAAAAAAATAATACGAATAGGAAAGAAGAAAAGAAAATTTCTTCTGTTATCCTTCTATTAATGGAAATTACGAGCCAATTTCCCAAATAAAAAGTTGGACACATCCCGAATAAGTACCAAAAGTATGATGACTTTAAATACTTCATAGCGAGATCATCTTCCCGTAATTTCAAATCCATTATTAATGGAACAAAAAAAATAAAAAAATAAAATACAAGAACCCGATTAAATTCGTAACTGACAAAAGTTCCGAATACACTACCATCAAAGTCAAAGGGCACACACTTACTGTGGCCCATAAATAACTCAATACAAATTTGGAAAGATGTTTTTTAATTTCTTTCATTTTAATCTCCAACAAAAAAAATAATTAAATCCACAAAACCTTCATTTAAACAAATAATTTTATTTATCTAAATGAAAGTTTTGTATATAAATTTTTTGGAGATTTTTGTAAAGAACTAATGATCTAATGTAACATAAAATAACTATTTTGTCAATTATTTTATTAACTTTGATTTTAAATAAAAAAACAAAAATATATTTAAAAAATCTAAAATCATAGATCATAGATCATAATTCTAAAATTAATTTATTTTCTTTAAAACTTTTTTTAATTGTTTAATATTTTCGACTTTTACTAATTCTAATTTTATTTCTTTTATATTGTTTATTCCTTTAAAATAAAAAAGTAAATGTTTACGAAAAGTTTTCAAACCATTTTCTTTACCATAAAATTTTTGATGTTTCTTAGCATGTAATAAAACAATCTTTTTTATTTCTTTTAAAGTTTTATCTTTATCAGAAAAAATCCACGGATTACCAAGTGCTCCTCTACCGATCATCACTCCGTCTGCTTTTGTAATATCAAAACATTTTTTTATATCTTCTTTATTTTTTATATCGCCATTGGCAATTATTGGAATTACTAATTCTTCTTTTATTTTTTTAATCATTTCCCAATCAGCTTTTCCACTATATGCTTGCGATTTTGTTCGTCCATGCACTGACAAAAAATCAACTCCTGCTTTTTGTAATTCTTTTCCAAAATTTAATATTTCATTTTTATCTGACCAACCAAGTCTAGTTTTAACACTTATTGGAACTCCTAAATTTGCTTCTTTTAATTTTTTTATAAGTTCTCCAGCTAATTTTGGATCTTTCATCAAAGAAGCACCGGCTTTATTTTTTTTTGTTATTTTTGGTACTGGACAACCCATATTGATATCTATACCGTCAGTTCCAAATTCATTAACAATAATTTTTGCAGCTGTGACTAAAGTTTTTGGATTAGAACCAAAAATTTGATGAATTATTGGTCTTTCAATTTTTTGATATCCACATTTTTTTAATGTTTTTTCATTGCGACGTGCAATAGCTTCAGCACTAAGCATTTCACGAAAAATTACAAAATTTTTACCAGCAACTTTTCTGCAAATAAAACAAAAAGGGCTGTCAGTCAGATCAACCATTGGAGCCAAAAAAATTCTTGATTTATATTTGGCAAACAAATCCATACTATTTATTCAAAATTAATTGTTTCGCCAGTATCTGTTTTATAAGAATTTTTTACTGTTTCTTCTTCTGTATTTTTTATTTCTTTATTTTCAGCTGTATAATCAGAAATCAAATTATCTGATAAATAATCAATAGGCAAACCTGCTGGAGGTTCGGCCATTTTGTTGCTAGATTTTTGTAAAAGTGGTGCCCTAACATTTGACATTGGGAAATGCCAAACTGAAGCTAATTCTTCTATATTTAAAATAAATGGATTAGCCGCAAAACCAATTTTTCTTTTTTTATAAGCTTTAAAGAAATCTGTTTTTTTAATTGCAGATTTTTTTGGGTCTCGATCAATTGTTGTACTTTGGACAACTAATGAATTTGAACTTGGATTATTAAATTGATTGATAGCACCAACTAAAGATTTTACTCCACGATCTGGATTAAAAATTTCCTTTCTTGCTATATAAGCAGCTCGCATTTTTGTTTTAAAACCAATTTTTTCAATTTTTCTTTCCATTGATTCAACTAATTTTCTTTGACCAGGAGTTAAAAACTGTAAATTATTTTTTGGCCCGTTATCAGAACTAGAAGATGCGTCATCAAATCCAAAACCAAAAATTTGTCTTTTGATTTCTGATAAACTTGACCCAATTTCTTGAACAATTTTAGAATCAGACAAGAGACTTTTTTTTGCTTTTTTCTCACCAATTATATCTTTGATTTTTTCAATAACTCCTTCTTTCCAAGAATTGTCTATAGGCTGAATCAAAATCTGAAACCACATCTGTTCACCATGACCTATTCTAGCAAAAGATTCCAAAAAAGAACTCATTGGATCTTTCAAAACATCTTCTTTTGTAATATTGTAAACAAATTCATCATAACAACGAATTGGAAAAGCAGAGTTTTCTGCTAAAGAAAAGTCAGCCATCCAAATATCATATTCATTATTTGGATAAACACTTGGAATATAATCTACATAATCTTCAACTTCAGTAATTTCTGCTTCTGGATATTGTGCATAAATTGAAGCTTCTACTAAATCTCGATAAGTTTCTTCAGTCCAAATCACAAATTGAATATAACCTTCTATACTCACAATTTCTAAACTAAACCATTTTTGTTTATAACCTTCACGAAATTTACCAATCAAATCTGGTTTATCAAAAGCTCCGGATAAATTTGAAAAAATCTGTTCTACAGCTTTTGGAGTTTGTAAATTTAACTGTGGAATATCTATAGCTAAAACTATATTTTTCCAATTTTTATTCTTTTTATCTTTTACATAATCAGTATAAAGTTCAATTCCAGCAAAAAACAAAAACCAAACCAAAACTATCCAACCAAAAATCGCAAAAATTTCTTTAACTATTTCTGTTGAAGATTGATTTAAAAAAATATTTAAAAATTGAATTGCATAATTTAACCAATTCATAAATTTAGACGTCAATCAATTTAAAAATCAAAGGATACAAAATAACAAAACCGAAAATTAACGGCCACCAAGAACGGACACCAGCAAAATAACCTGCTGTCCAAACAATAATTAAAATTACTAAAACTATTAATGAAATTAAATGTCGCAAAAATTTATCGCCCATATTTTTTTGGATAAAATTTATATTTATATTATAACACAAAATACCAAAAAAATTAAAGTGTTTAATACTTTTTATAAAAAATCTTCAAAAAAACAAAATCCGCTTTATTAAAACGGATTTTTAAATTGATATTTTATTCTATTTCTCTAACTTCAAGTAAATTTACATTTCCAGCTTCTCCGACAGGTTCACCAGCAACTACTATTATTTTATCTCCGCTAGTTACCATTTTTTTTCTTTTTAATTCTACAACTGATTTTTCTACTAATTCTTCTATAGAATCGCATGGTTCCAAAATAAAAGGTTTTACTCCCCAAACTAAATTTAATTGTCTCTTTACTCTATCAGTACTTGTAGCCACAACAATTGGAAATGATGGACGATAACGACTGATAAGTCTAGCGGTTTCTCCAGATATAGAAGCAGCTAAAATTAATTTAGCATTAACTTTTTGAGCAACCATTTTTGATAAACCACTGATTGTATCGTCTATTTTGTGAGTTTTATTAGTTGGTTCTTGTAATGGCAAATCTTCTCGATGTGATTTTTCTGCACGACAAATTATTTTTGTCATTGTTTCTACAGCTTCAACTGGATATTTTCCTGTAGAAGTTTCATTAGAAAGCATAACAGCATCAGTGTCGTCCAAAACAGCGTTAGAAACATCAGAAACTTCTGCTCTAGTTGGACGTGGGCGTTCACTCATAGAATCAAGCATCTGAGTTGCAACAATAACTGGTTTTGCATGATGTAAAGCTCGGCTGATAAGTTCTTTTTGAACTATTGGTACATCTTCGGCTGGAATTTCTACACCCAAATCACCTCTCGCAATCATAATAGCATCCACCACATCTAATATTTCATCAATATTTTTTACTGCTTCTGGTTTTTCTATTTTAGCAATTATTTTTATTTCTGGTAAATCTGTAATACCTAATTTTTTTTCTATTTCTTTTATATAAAATTTTAGATCCAAAATATCTTTAGCTTTCATAACAAAAGAAATTGCAATCATATCAACTCTTTCTCTTACGCCAAATACAATGTCTTCTTTATCTTTTGCTGTCAAAACTTCTAATTCGGAAAAATCAGTTTTTGGTAAATTTATTCCTTTGTTTGATTTTAAAATTCCATTTAAAACTGCTTTTGTTTTTATATCTTTACCATTAACTTCCAAAACTTTTACTTCTAATTTTCCATCATCCATAAGTAAAACATCATCAACAGAAACAAATTCATGCAATCTTTCAAAACCAATTGGGATAGCTTTTTTATTATTCAAATCAGTAGAAAAAAGATATTCTTCACCAGCTTTTAATTCAATTCCTTCATCTGGCAATTTTCCAATTCTTATTTTTGGTCCTTGTAAATCTTGTAAAACTGTCACAGTTTCACCAGTCTTTTTTTCCACTTCTCTAACAGTATCAAGTAATTTTTTATGGTTTTCATGTGTACCATGAGAAAAATTCAGTCGAGCAACATTCATCCCTGATTTAACTAATTTTTCTATAATTTCAAAACTTTCAGTGGAAGGTCCAAGCGTGCAGAGAATTTTTGTTTGTTTTTGCATACTAAAATTTTTTTTATTTCTAAATTTAGATAATTATAGCTAAAAAAATGATTAAAGTCAATAAATATATTTTTTGAATGTTTGTTTAAGAAAATGTTTTGTTGAGTGTTTAAAAAATAATTAGCGATAGTTCATTGTCTAAGGGATGCTTCACTCTCACTTCGTTCGGTTCAACATGACAAAGTGTAGGTTTGAATATTTTTAAAATGATTAGCGGTAATTCACTATTTAAGGGATCCCGACTTAGTCGGGATGACAAAGTGAGAGTGTGATTGTTTTTTAGTCTGTTTAAACTTATCAGGATGTTTTTTTATTTTAAAAATAAATTTAAAACAAAAATTAAACACTAAAAAATTAACAAATTAAAATAGTCAAAACTTACTTTTTTGTCATTCTGAGTCCTCCGACGTGACGTCGGAGGTGAAGAATCCCTTAGACTTTTTAATCCACTTATTATTGAATTAAAAGTGTTTAGTGATAATTCATTGTCTAAGGGATCCTTCGTCTCCAATAGCGGTAATTCACTATTTAAGGGATCCCGACTTAGTCGGGATGACAAAGTGAGAGTGCAATTGTTTTTTAGTCTGTCTGTTTAATCTTTTTGTTCAATTATTTTTAAACGTCTTTAAAAAACTCCACATACATTTTGTCATTTTGTAATTCCTATAGATGTTAGGTAATTCGTTGACAAAAGTGATTGTTAATATTTTTTTTAGTTTATTTAAATTTGTCAGTTTGGTTTTATTTTTTAAACAACCAAAAACCCGCTAAAAGCGGGTCTTGGTTTTATCTGTTCTTATTTTTAAGATAAGAACTATTTTTACTCAAGAGAATAAACTAGTTATTCTTTGGAGCTGATAATTTTGTACCAGTAATAGTTTCTGTATCAAGCAATAAACCATTAAATACTGTGTTGCTTACGCCGTTATAACCATCATACCAATCGATGTTATTGTCGGCATCAGCACCAGTACCAGCACCTTTCAAATCATCCATGTTTACTTGGAACCAGTTTACTACGTTTGTAGCTGTAGATAAACCATTTACGGTTACCTTTACTACATAGTAAGCTGTTTCACCAGCGTTGATTTTTGCATCATCGCCTAAAACAGTAGACAAACTTGAAGTTACTAATGTGGCTGTTGCGCCAGAATCTGAAACTGTCAAAGCTTTTGCTGCTACAGCACCATTGATTCTCTTGATTGTAGCACCAGAGAATGTTGTACTTGCATTTTTAGCAACATCTAATCTAATAGCATCTAAAAGAGTTTTTACAGCATTACCGTTTAAATCAGTATTTGTATTATTTTCTGCAGTTACAGAAATAATCATAGCTGTATATTGACCTTCAGCGCTGATAGCTGTATCAACTGTTTCACCACCGTAAGAACTTACAGTAGAAACTGCTGATAATCTTGAAGCTGATAAATAGAAAGCTTTTGAACTTGCTGTTTCAGTATCACCTGCTTCACCGAATGTATCGTTAAGACCTAAGTCAAATACGATTTCTCCAGCAGAAGCTCCGTCATTAGCATAAGCTAATGCATCTCCGCTGTCTACACCACGAGCAGTAACTCCAGTGTTAGCAACTTTGAATGCAACTGAATCATGAGTATCACCGGTATAATCTTTACCGATATTGTTGAATTTAACTTTGATTGTCCAATCATGTGTACCTTTTGTTATAACTTTATTCAAGTCTGTAAAGGTAGCTGTTGAACCATCTAAAGTTGTACAAGCTACTTCTGTAGTACCTTCTAATAAGCATACTGATTCTACTGAATCATTTGAAGTAGCATTAGCATTTGTAAGAACTAAATCTTCGATTTTAATATCTTCGTAATCAGCTCTTATTCTTAATTTACCAACTGTTGATTCTGAACCAGCTAATACGATTCTGTCTTTATTAAAGCCAGTATCGTTGTTTCTCATTTGAACATACAAAATACCTGTAGTTCTAACTGAAACTGTTCTAGCTGTAGAAATTACGTTGTTTTCATCAATTTCTGTACCAGCACTATTTGTAGCTGTAACTGTATCATTATCATCATCTTTTACTGTCATAGAATACAATTCAATTTTTGTATCTTTGTTTGTATCATCAGCAGTAGAAGCGATTTTACCCATTACTTTAAAGGTAACTTTGCTACCTTTTGTAACAGTGAAATCAACAGTATCAAAATCGATTGAACCTTCATCTAATTGAGAGTTAGTAAGAAGTTGTTCTTTTGTACCATTTACATAAAGACCTATTTCAGACCAGTTATCTGTGTCAAAATAAGCATTTGTTGTTGTAGCACGGAAGATTGCTCTTTCTACTCTTACATCACCAGCAACAGCTTCCATTGTACCTTCGAAAACTACTACGTTTTCTTGGTCTTCTACTACATCAATGCTAGACAAGTTGGTTGATCTTACTTTCAAAGAAGGAGTTTTAACAGTAACTTTTTTACCTGTGAATGATCCGATTGAGAAATTATCAACAGTATCACCTTCAGGTTGTGTTTCAGCTTGTAAATTTGTTGTATTAACGGTCATGGTTAAATAATATTCATCACCATTACCTACATTAGCTGGAACATCACCACGAACAGTGAATGTATAAGTTTTTCCAGCTTCTAAATAGATTTCATCATCAAAAGTCCAAGTTTCTGCATCAGCATCTGCTGAAGTGTCATCAGGCAAATCACCCAATGTCATTGTTCCAGAATAAGCTGCGCCTGTTTTTGTATCAACGATTTCTAATTCATCAATATCCCAGTTATTTGCAGCACTTCCATCACCATTTACTTCAACCATTGACATTACCAATGAAGTGATGTTTACATCTGTACTTCCAGCACTTAAAGTTAAAGTACCAAATTCTACATCTGTTTGATCATCCATTGTATCAATAGCTGTACTTGAGAAACTGATATTTAATTCAGCTCCATCCATAGTGATAACAGAACCGTCTCCAGCGTCATTGTAATCTGTATTTACAACTGTAACTTGAGAATTATAGCTTTCACCAATCATTTTTAAATCGGTTGTATCTTTTAATGTGAATTCAACTGTATTACCGTCTCCGTTTACGATATCACCATAAACTGTGAAAGTTTCATTTTTTGATTTTTCAATCAAATATGGTTCTTCTAAAACGAATGTTACATAATCAGATTCCATTGTAGCGTCAGCAGCTAATTCTGTTGCGCCAACCATTAAGTACATATTAGCAATGTCGCCATCACTAGCTGTACCTCTGTTTTTCAATGTTACAGAGTATAATTCTGCATCTTCTGTTGGAGACATAGCTAATTTAAATTTAGCTAATTTTACATCTGTTTCACCGATTTTCTTTGTAGCTGGAGTACCTTCATCTGTAATAGTAACTTGTCCAACGGTTACATTAACACCGTTCATTTTGTTACCATAAACAGGTAATCCATTTACATCACTACCTTTTGTTGTTACATCTTCAACACCAAGAGCATTGTATGTTCCTGCTGTATCCAATTTTGCAGTGATTGTAAGAGTTTTTGATTTTCCAGCAGGGATTGTCCAACCACCAGAAATATTGTAGTTCATGTAACCATCTGATGTCCAAGATGTTTTGGTATTACCCAATTTTACATTATTTTCATCATAAAGAGTTACAGAAGCAAAATCTGAATCAGAACCTAAACCTCTACGACCAATTTTGATAGAGTTTACAACTACATCTTCATCTAAAGCTTTGAAGATAACTTTTGCAAATTCTACATTGTCGATATTGATAGGTACTGTAGCAGCTTCAGGACTATTAGCTGATAAAGATACAGCTAAATCACCACCTACTACTGTAGTTGTGTCACCTGAAGTTTCACCCAATTGTGCTGGGTCTTCCATTGTTGAAGCTAAAGTTACTGTTTCAGTGCTCTTGTCTAATTTACTTAGTACAGTAGCAGAAACTGTTCTAACATCAGCAGTTACGTCACCGTCAACTTCGTATAATTTACCGTCCATAGCAAAGTAAACTTTGTCTGAACCGGTTTCTTTTACGAATTGTCCGTTATGAGGTACTGATTCATCAAGTGCTGCACCAGTACTCAAGAAATTTGACATAAATACACCAGGAAGATCTCTTACCAATTTAGCCCAGTTTTCACCATATAGAGCTTTGGCAACAGCTTCGCTTCCGATAGCTGCTCTAGTATTTCCAGGCAATACGGCATAAACCGTAGGTGATTCTACTCTTTTAACAAGACGTGAACCAGGGCGGAAATTTAAACCAGCAGGTGTAGCTTGTTCGTACATGTCGAAACAAGTGTTTGGGATAGTTTTTACATCAGAAAAACTAAATCCCCATGAATTGAATACTTCTTCTGTTGGGAAGTACATTGATTCCATTTCAGAATTCAAGTAATAAACTGAATTGCTTCCTGGAACTTTGTACAAATCTCCAGCTTCTAAAGCTGGACATTCTTCAGCTTTTACAACTGTTGGTACAAGAGTAGCAAGACCCATGCTCCAAGCGATTGTCAAAGCGACAACAGAAAAGGTAAATAATTTTTTACCGAATTTTAATACATCGTTCATAAATTAATTAAACCTTTTTTATTGTTACGCGCGCTATTTTTTAGGTCGTAACAATAAACTTTATAAATTACCACTGACGACTCAAGATTGAGTCACGACCTTTCTTGTCTAGTGGGGTCCTTATGAAAAGAATGTTTAAACATTACAATCCATAAGTGATTGCCCTTTCACCAAACAGTCTATTTTTGATAGACAGGTGGCCTGTGTTAAAAAACAGGCTTACTGTATGGCATTGGAAAAAGTTTTTTTGTTTTAATAAACAAACAAACTTCCCCCTGGCCACACAGTAATTTTAGGCTTGAATAAATAAATCTTTAAAGAACGCTTTTTGATTTTTAATTTTTAATTTCTTCAGTTTTTATTGCTTCAGTACTACTAACAATATTTGTTTGAACTGTTTCTGTCGCTGTATTTTTTACTATAATATCTATTTTTATTTCTGCTTCTTTTGCTACATTAGTTATTTGTTTTGTTTTTTGAATTGCTCCAAGGACATCATCTTGTATTAAATTTGTTGCTTCATCTTTTCCTTTTTCTAATTCTTGTCTTGTCTGATCTAAAATATTTTTTACTTCAATTATTTTTTCTGCATTTAAAATAGTACTGGTAGTTAAATTGATTGTGGTACTATTGGCATTTAAATTTAAAGTGCCAGTTACAATATTATTATTAGCAGAAATATTTATAGTACCAGTGGTCACTGAATTATTTAATGAATTTCCTATATTTGAATTTATATTTAAAGTACTGGTTGATTGGTTAATATTGTTTAATTCAGTTTCTTGTTTTTCTTTTTCTGTTTTTAAAGAATCAATATGTGTTTCTAAATTTGTTACTATGTTTGCGATATGTTCACTAACTATATTTTTTTCTTCTTCAGTTATTTCATTATTAGCATCAACTTTTTTTTGTAAAACGACCTCTACCATTTCCAAACTTGTTTTTTGAGTTTCGTTTGCAGTTTCATCTAAATCTTTTGCTAAATCAATGTCTGATTCAGCTATTTTTTCTGCAGAAGCTTTTACAGAATTAGTTATTTCGGTTGTTTTTAAACTTACTTCTTTTACCATTTCTCCAGCCTTTTCTGGCGAAATCTTTTTCAAACTTTCATTTGCACTATTTAAATTTTCTTTCATTTTATCTTTTGTATCTTTTATAATTTTAGCTTTGTCTTCTTTTTCTACTTCAGTTTTTTCTGAAACTTGTTTGATTACATCAGCTTTTTTAGTAGCAAATTTTAGATGTAATTCTGCTTCATCATCTTCATTAGCTAAAGCAATTTGACTTTTTTCTACAACATTATTTAAAGCTACTTTTGTACTCCAGAGCATATCTCCTGGTTCAGCATAAGCACTAGCTATCCAACCACCACTAGTAAAAAATAAAGCTAAAAATACAATTAATGCTGGTTTAAAACCATTTTTGAAATTATGTGGAATAAAGGCTTCAATATTTCTTTCAAATTTCATTATTAAACTTAAATTTTTTCCATAAACTTCAATTTTTTTCTCATTTCCAACATTTGTATTAGCAATTCTATTTAAAAGATCTTCTTTATTTTTTTGCATCCAAAAAGAATCGGGATTTATTCCGTTTTTTATTTGTTTCATCATTTTAAGTTGTCTTTTAAGTTCTCGCATAAAAAAACAATTTTATTTTTCCAATTCTTTTTTTAAAATTTTTAAAGCTCGATGTAAAGTAACTCTAATGTTAGTTTGTCCTTTACCAGTTATTTCAGAAATTTCTATCACTGATAATTCTTCAATATATTTTAATAAAAGTAATTCTTGATATTCTTTTTTTAATTCACGAATCGCAATCATTACTTTATTTATGTCATATTTCAAATCCAAAGTATTTTCAATTTTATTTTCTCCAACTAATTCTTCTGGATTCATCTCTTCTATTTTTTCTATCAGACATTCGTTTTTATTTATTTTTTTTCTATAAAAATCAATCACTAAATTTCTGGCTATTGAATAAATAAGTCCACTGAAACTTTTTATTTTTTTTTGTGAAGCATTTTCACTTATTAAATAATTCCAAACCTTTAAAAAAACTTCACTTGTTATATCTTCTGCTTCTTCTTTATTTGATACTTTCAAAAATACGAAGCGATATATTTTTTCAATGTAAAGATCATAAAGTTCTGCGAAAGCTTGTGTATCTCCGTTTTCTCTCACTTTATGTAGTAGTATCTTTTCTTTGTATTTAGAAATTGCTTTCATAATAGAAGACGTATAAATTAAAAAAGTGTTACACTTTTAATGCACACTCTACTGTATAGCCTTTATTTGTGAATCTAAATTGCTTTAGATTTGCCCCTTTTATTACAAAAAATAATAACACATTATTTCTTTTTTTTCAAAAACTTATCCACAAACAATTTTAGAATTAAGAATTAAGATTTCAGAATAGTTTTTCTTAATAATTTTATATATAATAATTATTAGTCTAAATTTTAAATTAATATTCTAAAAAACTAATTTTTTAATAATAAAAATTCTAAAATCATAAATCTTAAATTATAATTTGTATAGACTATTGTATACAAAAACCATTATTTTAAAGATAAATTAAACCTTTTTTATGATTTTTGTATAGAGTATTGTAGACAAAAAAATATTTTTATCTTGACAAACAGATATTTTTATGGTATGTTTCTTGTGTAAAAAGTTTTATGGAACTAAACATAAACCAAACCGACAATCAAAAAAATATTGATAATAAAAGTGAAGAAAAAAAAGAAATAATACGAGTTTCAATATCTGAAGCTGCTAGATTATTTGGTGTAAATCCACAGACTATTCGTCGTGCTATAAAAAATCAAGATTTAACTTATGTTGTAGTTGCTGATAGATACAAAATAAACTTTGAAAGTTTAGTTAAATGGTCACAAAAAAAGACAACTGTAAAAAATAAATCTGACCAATTTGGTATAGGTCAATATGTAGATAAATGGAAAATAAAAAATACATTATATTCCCCTAGCAAAAAAAGTCTGGGTAATAAAGAAAAAAATAAATAAAAATCCGCTGGCTGGCGGAATTTTTTTATTTTAAAATTCCTGACAAAATTTGATTTTGTAAAATAATATCAATATCTGAATTGTCTATCAAAAATTTTAAAGTCTCTTCATTTTGAATTTGATCAGCAAAAAACACCTGACAATCTTTATTTATTTTTATTGGTTTAATTTCAATCTCATTTTTTATTTCATTTTTTTCCTGCCAAAAATTTAAAACTAAAGTCAAACCTGTCATAGTGTCATCAGCAAAATATTGATCAAAAACAAAATTTCCTAAACTATAAAAAATAAATTTTTCTTTGTATTTTTCAATTGATTGAATCACATGTGGATGACCACCGACAATCAAATCAGCCCCAGCATCAATCAGTAAATGAGCTTCTTCAATTTGTTTACTATTTGGACGATAAACATATTCTGTCCCCCAATGCGGAAAAACAATTATAAAATTAACTTGATCTGATTTTATTTTTTCAATTTCATCCAAAACAATATTAAAATCAAAATCAATTAAATCATTATAAGAAATAACCCCAATTTTCAAATCATTTTGTTTTATCACAAAAGAAAGATTTTGCTGTTCATTATTTGGGTCTCCAAAATAATTTAGATTATTTTTAGATAAATAATCACGAGTCTGCAAAAGACCATTAAAACCAAAATTATAAGTATGATTATTTGCCAAATTAAACAAATCAAAATTTTCTGATAATATCGGTAAAAACTGCGTTGAAAAGGTAAAAATTGGTTTATTTGGTTCAGCAATGGATTTGAAATCAGTAATAGGACCTTCCAAATTTGCGAGTTTAATATTGTATGTTTTTAAATCTTCATTGATAAAGGCAAAAGGAAAAGAATAATCCCCTTTTCCGCTACTAGTAATTTTTTCTTGCACACTCCGATCAAGCATAATATCACCAGCAATAAACAAAGAAAATTTTTTCTGAGGATAGGCAAAAACCTTATCATTTTTTTTATTTAAAAAATCAGCTTTATTTATATTTAAAGGAATTAATTTATCATTTTTTACCAAATCATTTTTTGTAAGAAAAAAATATTTACGGACAAAAAATCCGCTTAAAAATATTAAACAAATTAAAAAAATAAATATTAAAAATGAAAAAATATTTTTATTCATATTTTTGTTTATCTTAACATTTTCTGTATAAAAAAACAACCGGAACACAGGGTTCCGGTAATAAAGTGGCTCTCTTATTTTTTAATCCGCCGAGTAGGATTTCCTCCTCTGCTTGTTATATTCTTTGGTTGTTATTGCCGCCAAAACAATCAAAAGTGCAACAAACAACACAAAAAAAACAAATACAAGCCAACAGATCCAAATAAGCCCAGTCTGTAAACTCACAAGAATTCCTTTATGAGTTATAATCCCGTAAAGAAATCCAAGAGACATTATCGGCAAAAAAATCACGACCGACAAGTCCTTTATTTTAAGGAGAAGAATCTTTCTCCAAGATTTCTTTATCCTCCAAACAAAAAACATAAAAACCAACGAACCTGCAATTGGATCCACAGCATACCTATAAAAAGGTATACTTGGACTCTCAACAGCCAAATAAGCTGTCATGCCCGCCGAAATCACAGCTGCGATTCCAGCAATCCAACCTAAAACATAAAAAACACTTTTCAACTTGTACATTTTTTCCTCCTAAAAAAAATAAAAAGGGCAATTTGCCAAACATAATAATAAATTTTTTTATCTTTGTCAAATATTTTTTTACTAAAATTTTAAAAATAAATTGAATTTTTATGGTTTTTTCTATATACTATAACTAGTTTTAATACTTAAATATGAAATTTTTTGAAACTTATTTTACTCTGCATCATTTACGTCATTCACCTCTAAAATGGTTTTTGGCTACAATTATCTACCCTATTCATTTAGCAGAAAAACATTATAAAAAAGTTTATCATCTAAATTATGTTCATGCCAAAAAACTTTTTATTTTTGATTTATGTCTTTTAATTAGTATTTTTTTTATTGGATTTACCACAATTTTTTGGTGGACTTATGACCCAACAATTACTGATTTAGTTTACATAAATATTGAACAACCAAATACAAAAATTAAAAGTGGTGATTATATCACTTACAAAATTAGTTATAAAAATGAAAGTACGGTAAAAATGGAAGATTCAATTTTAAAAATTGAATTACCTCAAGGTTTTATGCTTGATAAAACTTTGCCAGAAAATTTTGATAAAAAAACTAATGAATTCTCTTTGTTAGATATCAAAGCTGGTGAATGTGGTTCAGTGATGATTTCTGGTTGGTTTTACGGCACTCCTGACGAACACCACTTTATTCATGCTAAATTGGTTTATAAACAAGAAGACAAATCTAGAATTGAAGAAAAATATATTCCACTTATCACTATACCACGTGGTTCAGTATTACAAACTGAAATTATTGCTAATAATAATATCCTAGACTACGGTAGTACTCCGATCAAATTGAAAATAAAAAATGATGGTGAATTAATTTTAAATAACATAGAAATCAATTTAGAAAATGAAAATTTTTCAGTAATTTATGGTGAGCCAACTATAAAAATTTCCGAACTTAAACCACAAACAGAACAATTATTTTCCGTAATTTTAAAATTAAAAAATTCTTTTGAGTCAAAGCAAATAAATTATTCTATCACACCTAGTTTAGAAATTAATCAAACAGTAATAAAACAAAATACTATCTCTCATAATTTTGTGATTTTACATCCAGACTTAATTTTAACTAGCAATTGGCAAAACAATATCAATTCAGTTTCTCCAGCTGAAAATTTAAAATTAAACTTAAATTTAAAAAATTCTGGTGACACTGATTTAAAAAACCTAGAAATAAATATTCCGATTGATACAACCTTAATTGATAGTAATAAAATAAAAGACTTAAATTCTATTGCTACTTATAACAATAAAAATTTAAAAATTAATATTATAAATAAATTGGTTCAAAACGAAGAAAAAAATATTGAAATTATCTTACCAATTTTAACTTATCCACAAGGAACTGACATAAAATTAGTTTTAACTCCGGTAATTAAATCTGAAGTTGAAAATAGTTTGGATATTTTTGAAATTGATAGTCAAACTTCTGAAGTTAAAATAGGCACAAATATTATTTTTGACCAAAGTTTAAAATATTACACAAACGAAGGAGACCAAATCGGACGTGGACCAAATCCACCAGAAATTAACAAAGAAAGCAAATATTGGGTTTTTCTTGAAATTGAAAATGGCAGTAGTCGTATAAAAAATTTAATTTTAGATACAAATTTATCAGCTAACATTTCTTTTACTGGCAAAACTAGTGTGAGCAAAGGAAACAATATAATTTTTAATGAAAAAAATAATAATATTCATTGGGAAACAACAGCTTTAAATCCTCATGAAAAAGTTGGTGTTTATTTTGAAGTTGCTTTTACTCCAAAAAATATAGAAGAAACCAAAAATTTACTTATTTTAAAAAATAATTCTTTGGCAGCTGTTGATACTTTTATAGAAAAAGAAATAAAAAAAGTAAACGAAAATTTAATACTAAAAAATTAATAAACTATTTTAAAATAAAATCCACTCAAATAAGTGGATTTTTTAATAAATAAAAAACCCGCTTAGTGCGGATTATTTTATATTTTCTATCAAAACTTTTGTATAATGTTGGCGATGACCATTAGCTCTTTTGTATCTAACTTTTCTTTTGTATTTGATCACTCTAATTTTTTTACTACGTGAATTTTCCAAAACTTTAGCAACAACTTGTGTTCCTACTAAATAAGGAGTTCCAATTTTAGTATTTTTTCCGTCTTCTTCGCTAGTAAGCAAAACTTTGTCAAAACTTACTTCCGAATCAACTTCGGCGTTTAATTTTTCTATTTTTATTTTGTCGCCTTTTTTGACCAAATATTGTTTACCGCCTGTTTCAATGACTGCGAACATATTTAAATGATTATTATTAAATTAATGGGAAACAGCTCTATTTTATCTTATCATCACTAAAAAGTCAAGTTTTTACTCCACAATCAAAATTTTATCACCTATTTTTAACTGATTTTGTTCTATAAAACCAGCTGGGAGTTCCAAAACCATATTTGCAACTGTTCTTGGGTAATAAATATGTAATTTTGCTTCATCTACGCCTGGTTCTGGATCAACATGTGGTGCCATATCAACTATTTCAGTATTTTTTAGCCAGATAATATCAATCGCAAAATTCATATCTCGCATGACTATTCCATGTCTAGCTAAAGAATTATAAGGAAAAAGCATGGCATCAAAATTTTTCATTTCTTTTCTACCACCCAAACCTTTTTTTTGTTGGTAAATACTTTTAGCTACTAAAACTTTTAATTCTTGATTAGCTAGATTGATTTCAATTTTTTGAAAATAAAATCTTTGCCAAAAAAAAGCAAAAAATAAAAAAAATATAAATACAAGCAAATAAATTTTTTGTTTATTATTTTTTAAACTCATATTTTTTATTTTTAACAGAAGAAAAAAATAATATCATTAACATCACAATGGATAAAAATATAAAAGTTAAAACTTTACCACCAGTTTGAAAAAATAGTGCTCCCATGCCACACAAAAAACTGAAAAAAAATAAAATTAAGACTGTTTGTTTTTGACTAAAACCAATTTTTAATAATTTATGATGAATATGTTCGTTATCTCCTTTATAAATTGCTTGTCCTTTTTTCCATCTGATAATAATAACTCTAAAAATATCTAAAATTGGTATTGCCATAACTAACATAGTTGTTGCTATTTTGCCACCAGAAATTATTGCTAAAACTCCTAAGAAAAATCCCAAAAAAATACTTCCACCTTCACCTAAAAAAATTTTTGCTGGGGACCAATTCCATAACAAAAAACCCAGACAAGCTCCAGCAAAAATAATTGCAAGCATGGCCACATCTGGCTGATACCATTTATCTTGCAATGACAAAAAAAAGATAACAATTGAACCAATAAAAGAAACTCCAGAAGCTAAACCATCTAAACCATCTAAAAATTTTGTAGCGTACATCATAAGCATTAACCATACAAAAACTAACAAATCAGCTAAAAGTACAAAATTACCGAAATTAAATATTTTAAAAGTAAAACGACTCAAATCTATAGTTCCTAAACCAAAAGGATTAGTTATAAAATGTGGTCCGATACCAAAAAAAATTATTGATAAACTCGCTAAAATTGGAAACAAAATTTGATATCGTGGTCGCAAATCATATTTATCATCCAAAAAACCACCAATCATAATTATAATTGAACCAATAAATAATCCTAAAATTTGTCTTGGCAATATATCAATGTAAAAAAAATGACTTTTACTTAAAAGCAATGAAAAAATAAGTAAAAACACAGAAATAAAAATTGCTAAACCACCACCAAGAGGGATATTTTTTTTATGAATTTTTCTACTTTGTTTTTTTGCTTTATCAAAAATAGCCATTTTTCTCATCAAAACAATCACAAAAAAAGTTGTGATACAACTTAATAAAAAACTAAATAAAAAATAAGCTAAAAACATATTATTTATTTGCTGATTTTATTTCTATCTCACAATTTTCTCCTAAAACAATAATATCTCTTCTTTTTAAAGCACCTTTCAAAATTATTTCAGCTAATTTATTTTCAACTTTATCTTGGATAGCTCGTCGCATTGGTCTAGCCCCAAATTCTGGATCAAAACCAATTTCAGCTAAATAATTTAAAGCACTATTTTCAACTTTTAATTCTATACCTCGTTTTTCTAGATCTTTTGCAACTCTTTTTAACATTAAACTGGCAATAATTTTTATTTCTTCTTTATTTAAAGCCTTAAATAAAATAACTCCGTCAAAACGATTTAAAAATTCTGGCTTATAATAATTTTTTAATTCACTTTTTAATAAAATATCACGAACTGATTCTAAATCAATTCCTTTAGAAACTTGATCTTGAACAAAACTAGAACCAGCGTTTGAAGTCGCAATAATAATTGTATTTGTAAAATCTATTGTTCTGCCTACACTATCAGTAAGACGTCCGTCGTCAAAAACTTGTAAAAATAAATTTAAAACATTTTGATCAGCTTTTTCAAGTTCATCAAGTAAAACTAAAGAAAAAGGATTCTGTCTGACTGCTTCAGTTAAAATTCCAGTCCCTTGAACATTTGGCTCACCAATCAATCGATAAATTGAAGATTTATCTTGAAACTCACTCATATCAATTCTGATCATTTGTTTTTCACCACCAAAATAAACTTCAGCGATAGTTTTGGCTAATTCAGTTTTTCCTACTCCAGTCGGACCTAAAAATAAAAAGTTGGCAATTGGTTTTTTTACAGATCTAATTTCAGCTCGAGCACGACGCAAAGCATTAGCAATCATAGAAACAGCCAAATCTTGACCCACAACACGTTTATGCATTTCTTCTTCCAGACGTAATAATTTCTGTCCTTCATCTTCAGAAACAGTAGTAGCCGGAATTCCAGTTTTTTCATTGATTACTATAGCTACATCTTCTTTTGTCACTAATTGATTTTTTCCACGTTTACTTTTTACATAACTAGCAACTTCCATCATAAGTGATATAGCTGATTCTGGTAAATTTTGATCATAAAAAAATTTATCTGCAAAATTTACACAAGATTCAACTGCTTCATAAGAAAAAAATACACTATTTTTATACTCAACCACAGAAACTCTAGATTCTAAAACTTGAATAGCTTGGTTAATATTCATTTCTTCAACATCAACCTTACTAAAAACTGAACCGATTTCTGTATTTGTCAAAAACTGGTTATAAGCTTCTTTTGTCGTTGTTGCAAACATAATAAATCTACCACTAGACAAATATTCTGCCAAAGTTTCTGAGACATCTAAACCTTCTTTTTGTCCTTCAGAAACAGTGAGTAAATCTTGAAGATTTTTTATAAACAAAATTATATTTCCAGCTCTGGCAACTTCATTCATTATTCTGATCATCCTTTCTTGAGCACCAGCAATTGTAGTTCCGGCCATCAATGACGAAGTAGAAATTTGGACAAATCTTTTATCCAAAAGTTTTTTTGGTGCATCGCCATTGATCATTTTTTGGACTATACCTTGGATAAGAGCTAATTTACCAACTCCCCGATCACCTACTAAAACTACATTGTTTTTTCCGCCTTCTAAAATTCTAAAAACTTCTTCAATTTCTTTTTCTCTAGCCACACAGGCATCTAAATTTCCATATTTAGCAGCAATTGTAATATCACGACTAAAATTATTTAAATAAGGTGTAGCCACAGCTGTCATAGCTCGATCCATGCCATATTTATTTATTCCGCTAGCTGCTTTTCTAAATTCATGATAATTTTCCCAAAGTTTTTCATTAATTCTTACCCATTCAATTACATTTTTTAATTTTTCACTGTCAATTTTTAAGTCATACAAGACTTCTTGTAAAAATTCTGACTGTTGTACTGTAGAAAGTAAAATAGCTGTCAAACGATAACGATTATCTTTTAATTCTTTAGAAATAAAAAATCCGTGAAATAAAATTTGGTTTAAATCTTCATTAAAAAGAATTTGACTTTTGTATTTTTCTTTTTTTAATCTCTGAACAAATCTAGCTTGTAAAATTTTAGCTGGAATGCCTAGTCTAATAAAAATATTTTGAATAGCTGGAAAATCTAAAAGACTAATAAAAAGATGATCAATATTAACTTCCCTACTATTAAATTTTCTAGCCAATTCATAAGCATTTTGCAAAGCATTCCAAGCATCAGGAGTTAAAAATTTAGAAATATTTATTTGATTTTTTTTTGAATAATTAGGTAAATCATTCCAAGTTAAATCTTTTTCTAAAGTTTTACTATATATTCCTTCTTTTTTTTCAATTCCTCTTTCATAATTTATAAAATATGTCTTTTTTTCTCTCATAATCAGTCTGTACCAAAAATACATTACAAAAAATATGGCTAACCAAAAAAATCCTTGAAAAACATAGTCTTCACTAAACCAAAATTCAGCTGAAAATAATTCTAAAAATAAATTATTTCTGTAAATTTCTAAAAAAAATAAAGTAAAAAATAAAATAGAAAATAAAAAAGAAAAAATAAATCTAAATTTATTTAAAATTCTAGTAGCTTTTTTTAACTTTACGTGAAAATCAGAAAAAATAACTGGAAAAAAATAAAACTTATTATCGTAAAAAAGACCTAGACTTTTTGTCTTACAAATTTTACAAACTTTACTATCTTTGTTATCTGGACGATTACAGTCAGTGCAAGCTAATAAATTTAATTTTTCATTACTTTTAAACTGCATAATTATTTTTTAAAAACCGAAATATAAAACATAAAAAAAACAAAAATCGGCAAAATAAACCATAAAATAAATAAAAGAAGTACAAACCAAAACCAAAAAAATAAAGCCAGTAGTCTAAAAAATACATTAAAAAATCTGACAAAAAAACTTACTAGACGTCCTTGAAAATCATATTGTCCAAACATTGGTACAAAAATATTTTTTAACCAAATCCATGGGGCTAAAAATTCATTTCCACATTCAAAAAAATGATAGCAATAAATTATAGCTTTTTTTGTTCCCGAACTATACCACCAAAGAGGGAAATAAAAAAAATCCCAAATAAATGATAATAATATTCTTTGCAACACTAATAAATACATAGTATAAATTTTATTGTCTATATTATAGCACAAAATATGGTCAAAAGTAAAAAACAAAAAAAATGATGTAATAAGATTTTTAAAATAATAAATAATCAAGAAAAAAAACTTATAAAATAAAAAACCCGCTCTATGCAGGTTTTTTACTTTTTAATTTTGAATTTTGACTTTTTTTATTACATGTCCATTTTTTTTCTCAAAAAAGCTGGGATTTCCAAATCTTCAGTATCTTCTTTTTCTTTGTCAGTTTTTGTTTGAACTTTTGTAGAAAAATCATCATGATGTAAATTATTATCTTGTCTATTGCGATTAAAATCGTAATTATCATTTAATTCTTCTAAAGAATTTTTTATCTCTGGTTTTTTTGGTAATTCTTCAATTAATTTCTTTTTAGTAAAAATATTTGAGTGATGATCTACTTCTTCATCTTTTACTTCTTCTATTTTTGAACCAAAAAGACCACTTTTAAAAATATTTTGTTTAATTGGATAAACATCGTTTTCGTTTACTATATCATTTCTTTCTTTTTTAAAATTTAATTCACGATTATTTTCAAAACCAGTAGCCACGACAGTAACTTTTACATCATCACCTAAACTTTCATCAATATTAGCTCCCCAAATAACTTTTACATTTTTATCAGTAGCACTAGTAATCATTTCTGTTGCTTCAGATACTTCTTGCATACCCAAATTTGGACCACCTGTAATAACTATTAAAACACCTTTTGCACCTTCTATTGAAACTTCAAGAAGTGGACTAGAAATTGCTTGTTTAGCAGCTTCTACAGCTCTATTTTCTCCGCCAGCTCTACCTATTCCCATAAGTGCTGAACCAGTATTATTCATAATCGCTTTTACATCAGCAAAATCTATATTTATCAAAGCTGGAATAGTAATAATTTCAGAAATACCTTGGACTCCTTGTCGTAAGACATCATCAACTATAGAAAAAGCTTCAAGTAACGAGGTTTTTTTATCAACTATTTCTAAAATTTTATCATTAGGAATAGTAATCACAGCATCAACATTACGGATAAGTTCATTATGAGCATTTTCAGCAATAACACTTCTTTGTGGACCTTCAAAACTAAAAGGTTTAGTAACAACTGCAACAGTTAATATTCCAAGATCTCTTGCAATTTCAGCAACTACTGGAGCAGCACCAGAACCTGTTCCTCCTCCTAAACCGCAAGTAATAAAAATCATATCAGTACCTTTTAACATTTCACGAATTTCATTTTGTGATTCTTCAGCACTTCTTTTTCCTTTTTCTGGATCCATACCAGCTCCCAATCCTCTAGTCACTGTTTTTCCGATATGTAATTTTTTTGGCGCAGCATTATTGTGTAAAGCCTGTACGTCAGTGTTCATAGCAATAAAATCAACTCCTCTAATTTTACTCGCAATCATTCTATTTACAGCTGAGCCGCCCGATCCTCCAACTCCGACTACTTTTATTTTGGCAAATGTTTCTATTTCTGGTTTTACTTGTGGCATATATTTTGAACAAAAATAAATTTTATTTTTTGTATACATTTTGTATACATCTAAATAGTTTTTTTCTCCTTAGTCATAACTAATTATATTTTATAATTTTTACATTATTATGTCAAGAAAAAATAAACAAAAAAATCGGGTTTTAAACCGATTAATATTTTAAATGTATTTTAAGGGATTAGTGTTTTAAAAATCTTTTTGGATTTACTCAAAAATTTATCGACAACTTTAAAATTATTTTTTTTCTGTACATTATTTTGTGACAAAACAAAACCCCATTTTACTAAACCAATTGCAGAACAAAAAGCAATATCATTTATTTTATCACTAATACTTTCAATATTAGTTATGTAGCCTTTTTGAGCTGGTAAAGCTAAGATATTTTTTGCCATGTCAATAATTCCGTTTATTTTTGCTCCACCGCCAATTAAAATTGCTCCGGCTGGTAACATAGCATTTTTTTGGACTTGTTTTAACTCTTTATCAACTTTTTCAAATATTTCACTCATACGAGCTTCAATTATTTGAGAAACTAGATATTTAGAAACATATTCTTCTTTTTCAGCTCCATAATCTTTTAGATCAATAAAATCTTTTTTACCAACATCGCGACTATTACAATTTCCGTGTTCAATTTTTATTCTTTCAGCAATATCAATTGAAGTTTTTAATCCTAAAGCAATATCGTTTGTAACATATGAAGAACCAATAGGAATCACAGCACTATGAATTACTTCCCCGTCTTCATAAACTAAAACACTTGTGGTTGGTCCACCAATATTAATAACCACTGAGCCTAGATCTTTTTGCTGATTATTTGTTACAGCATCACCAGCTGCTAATATTGATAAAACAAAATCATCAATATCTAATCCGGCTCGATAAATTACCCGACTTAAATTTTTTAAATAAGAGCTAACAGTATGAATAATTTTTGTTTCTACTTCTAATCTTTTTCCAGTCATACCAACAGGATCTTTTATTCCTGTTTGCCCATCCACAATATAACTTTTTGGTAAAACATGAATAATTTCATGATTTAAAGTTGGAGTAGAAATAGATTTTGCAGATTCAACAGCTCTTTCTATATCTTCGATTGTGATCTCGCCATCATTACGTGAAACAGAAACTATGCCTTTGCTATCTTGAGAAATAATTTGTGTTCCTGAAACACCAACCCAAACATGTTCTACTGGCATGCCGATAATTTTTTCAGTTTTTTCAATAGCTCCAGAAACCGTTGAAACTAAATCTTCGATACTAGTAATTTGGCCTTTTTGAATACCTTCAGATGGAACTTCAACTGCGGAAATTATTTTTAAAACATTATGGTTATCCGCCATATTTTGACCAACTTGTCCGACGACCAATCGAATATTATTTGAGCCGATATCTACACCAGCCACCAAGTCATCATAAATTTTATTTGTTTTTGACATACCAGTTAATGGATTATATAAAAATTTTACTTATTATAACATTTTTTCTACAATTTTCCAAACAAAGAAATAAAATAGGGATAAAAAATAATAATTCCTAAAATCGCTGCTCCGCAAGAAGCAATAAACACAACTCCGGCCATTATATCTTTGATTATTCCTGCGTGTATTTCCATTCTTGGTTTTAAAAGATTAATAAAAGTTTCAACCACAGTATTTGTTAATTCTAAAACTAAAACCAAAATAACCATCATAAACACAATCATTTTTTCCCAAGTTTTAATATCGAAAATAAACATTAGCAAAATTGCTAAAATCCCAAAAAATATTTGGATTCTAAAATTTTGTTCATGCAAAAAAACATGTCTTATCCCAGCAAAAGCATCAAAAAAACTATTTTTTAATCTTTTTAAACTAAACATATTTTTTTAATTTTTAAAACTATTTTTTCTTGTTCATTATACATTAAAAGTGCTTCATTTTTCTTATAATGGTCATAACCTAGAAGATGTAAAATAGAATGAACCAACATTCTTATAAATTCTTCTTTTTCTTGAATACCAAAATTTTTCGCTTGTCTTTTTATTTGTGGAATAGAAATAAAAATATCTCCTAAATCTTGTTTTTCAACACCAGTAAATTCAACACTTGGGAAAGAAAGGACATCAGTAGTTTTATCTTTATGTCTATATTTTTTGTTCAATTCACGCATTTTTTTATCACCAATCAAATTAACACTCACCTCTTTATTTATTTTTTTTACTTTAAAAATAAAAAAAACTATTTCAACAATTTTTTTATCTGGTAGGATTTTATTTTTTACTTGATTATAAATCAAACATTCCATATTTTATATAAAACTGTTTTCTTCCAAAACAGGTGTTTGAACATTATCAAGATTATTTTTTTCTGTATTTTCTTGATTTTGTACTTCTGTAGTTAAATTATTTTTTTCAGATTCCAAAGAATTATTTTCTAAATTTGATAAACGAAAACTTTGCGACATCATTTTAAATATATTTCGATATTTTATCGGTCCTAAATCACGTGGATTATAAACTAAAACATAAATATGAGCTTCGTCTTCAAAATAATAAACTAAATTATCTCGTCTAGCTAATGCTTTATATTTAAAACGATTAACAAAAGTTAGTAAATCGCCAATTTTTTGTTCTTTAGAATTTTCTGAAAACCAAGTATAAAAATCTTGATTTAACTCTTTATCAAAAACATTTACTGAAATATAATCACCACTAATTGAACTAAAAATTGCTTGTTTTGCTTGGTTATCAACTTCAGCTTTTGTCCAAGTAGCTGGATAGTATATTCTGTATGAATAATAAGGATTAATATATTCTCTGACCAAACCAGAATCAATAATTTTTACAGGTGCAAATCCATTTGGATTATATAAATTTTCAACTTCTTGTCCATCGAAATAAGAATCAAAATCACTATCCCATGCACCACTATCCAAACCAAAAACTTCTTCTTCCAAATCAGTCAATTTATCACTATCACTATCAGCGGTATCCATATTTGACAAAGGAGGAAAATCAATAAAAAGATAATCTTTTATTTCTTGTTCAGTATCCACAATTTCGCTTTCTTCAGTTTTTTCTTCTATATTTTCATTTTCAGTTGAAGACACATTTTGTTTTTCATCTATTTGCTGATTTGAAGTATTTTTATTTTCTGAAATTGTAGAAATATTATTTTTTAAATTAGTTTGTAGATAATCATAAACAACATAAATTGAAATCGCAATTAATACGAAAATTAAAAAAGCAATCAAAAAAAATATTTTTTTCTTTTTGTTTATTTTCTTTTTTTCTTTCTGACCATTATTTGATAAAGAAGTCGCAACATTTTTTACATTTTCTTGATAAATAACTGGATTAGCTCCAGCATAAAAAATATCAGGAATAGTTTCTATATCTAATATTTCTTTCTTTTCTTCTTTTATATTTTTATCTTTTTTGCCAAACATTTTGATAAGATTAATTTTAATTATTGAATTTCAAATAAGCGTCCGCTACCAAGTGGATTATAGCCATTTTTTATTTCTGAACCATCTTTATAAGTATCATTGTCACTGTCTGAATTTAAAGGATTTGTTTTCCAAATTATTACTTCATCACCATCACTTAATTCATCCAAATCAGTATCCCAATTTAATGGATCAGTTTTTAAATCATATTCTCTAACATCATCTAAACCGTCATTATCTGTGTCTACAGGCTCACCAACAATAATACTTTCATTTACATCGTTTTCTGTTTTTTGTTCTGAGTTATTATCTTGATTTTCATTTTGATTACCATTTACTATAATGTTAGTATTAACTTCATTTTCTTCTTGATTTAAATTATCATCAGTATTTGTCACTGAATTATTTGGAAAATCATTAGTTTTATCGTTATTTATAAAACCATAATAAATCCAAATACTTCCTGCTGTTAAAATAATTAAAACTAAAATCAATATAATCCAAACTAAACCTTTTTTACTGCCAATTGGCTCTTTTATTGCGTATACATCATTATTATTCATGTAAGCAGGTTGATTATTTAAACCAGACAAATTTGAATCAGCAAAAGGACTGTTTTCAAAATTATTTGGTTTTTGATTCAAATCATTATTTTTTGGTTTCAATATCCCAGCATCCAAAGCCGAATCTTTAACTGAAGAAAAATTTTGATCTTCTTTTGTTTCTGAAAACATATCTTCAGGCTCTTTTTCAAAAGGTAAATTATTTGGTATTGTCCCTGGTTTTTTTAAATTTTGATCATCAAACATATAAGTTATTTTTAAATTAAATAATTTTATTCTTTTACCATAACTTGGCAATTTTTTGAACAATAATAACAAGACTCATTACCACTCTGTATAGTACACACGTTTCCGTTTAATCCACCTAAATCACATTGTTCGTTGTTTGTTTTTTCTATTATACCATTTCCACAAATATTTTCACTACCAACAACTATTTGACAATCGTTTGTACATACAGAACCGGCTTTACCATTTTGGCTAGTTCCCAGATCGCAAGCTTCTCCATCTTCTTTTATACCATTACCACAGACTCCAATATATGAAGTATTTATAGTACAATTATTTAAACAAGAATCATCATTTATCCGATTACCATCATCACAAGTTTCACTTTCAGACCACTGAATAATTCCATCACCACAATATTCACCAAAAGATTGGCAATCATAAGAACAAGTATAATATTTAGAAACTGGACTATAAGTTTTACAACCAAAAATCTTTTCAAAAATTTTAATAATTGTATTAGTATCTGATACACGATAAGGAATATCCGTACCACCTGCTTTTGCAAAAGCATTCATATTTGCGTTACTAATTCCGTCAAAACCAAGTACAAAAGTCTTTACACCTTTATCTAAATATAAATTACTTAAAGATGATGTTGCCAAATTTATTTCTTCAGCTATAAACGCTGAGGTACTAGAATACGCGTCTTTTTGTGGATTTCCATCAGTAATCAAAAAAACAATAGGTAAATTTTCTCCATTTAGATCCGCAATACTGTCAATATTTTCATTTAAATCTTTCAAAGCTTGTCCTGTTGGTGTCCAAGTGTTTGGCACTATTGAATTTAAAGCGGTTAAAAAAGTATTAATATATTTTGTAGGTTGTGTTTTATTATCACATAAATATAGACAACTGTGATCTTTTAAATTTGTTTCGGGACAATAATCTTCAACTTGCGATCCACTATTTTTTCCAAAAACACCTAAACTAAAATTAATTATATTTTTATTAGAATCAACAAAAGTATTAAGCGTATGTAATATTGATGTCCAACGAGAACCTGCCATTGAGCCAGAAATATCCAATAAAATATGAACTCTTGGTTTAATAGTTTCAACTGGTGTTTTTATAACTCCTGTTTGCGAAACATAATTACAAATTCCATTTATACTCTCACATTTTTCTAATAAAGTATCTCCTAAATTGTAGCCATTTGTTCCATTTTTTTCTATATAATCAATTTGGTTATTACCACAATATTGTGCTACTGTTTTTGTTCTACAATCAGAACCGCATTTACTTCCATATTGACCATTTTTTGCACCATCATCACAAGATTCTGTCATACCTTCACCATTTGGTTTTTGTATTATACCGTCTCCACAATACGAATCACTTACAATTGAGGTACAGGCAGAATAATTCCATTTACAATTTTTATCACAAGTTGCTTTACTATATTGACCAGAAGAACAAGTCTTTAATCCAGTTTTATCATAATAAGAATAGACAACTTTTGCTTGACCAATTTCACATTCTTCACCAGAATTTTTATTGATTACTCCATCACCACACACACCAGTATAAGCATTTCTTGTATCATCTATACAATATCTTTCTGAAACTTTAATTTTATTAAGATCAATATATTTACTCAAAAAATTATTATCTTGAGAAGAATTAAAGAATTCTAAAGGAGCATAAAATTTATAAGAACGTGGACTAGAACTCGTAAATTCATATTCATAAATTTGTGACCAGACCGGACATTTAAAAGTTGAGCTAGCCGAATTCCAACAAGTTAATGGATCATAACCTTCGCAATCTCGCCATTCATTTATTGGATCCATAGGTAAATTTCCTCCAATTAATGAACTTAAATAACCCCAAGAAGACCATTTGGAATTAGTATAATTATTAATATAAGATCCACTTTGTAAGTCGGCTTTAAAATCATTATAAGAAGTATCTTTAAAATAAGTATCTAATGATGTTTGAATTGCAGTTAAATCATTTAATCTTTTAATATCTCTAAAAAATTTAGTTTTCTGATTTGAACAAATACCTATTGTACCATTTTTTGGCTGTCCTAAACTATCTCGACAATCAAAATCAGTCAAACAATCATAAGCAGTAATTGCTGAAGGATTTGAACGTAAATTTCCATTATTTGCCAAACAAACATTATGGTCAGTCATGTTAATATTAAAACGTAAAGTATTTATTAACTGTTCAAAAACATTTAAAGTATCGTCACTCGCGCCAGTATCTACACTAAATAAATAGATATTATTATAAACTTGATTTTCATTTAAATTAAAAGCATTTATATAATAATTTTTTCCATCAGTTAAAGCAGGATAGCCTGCAATTTCTGTTATTTGCATTTTACCAAGATCATTAGTATTAAATTTATTTTTGTACCATTCTTCTAAAGAAAAAACTTTGTCACCATATTTATTATCATTTCTAAATATTTGAATTCCGATTACATCATTAGTTCTTTCAGAAAAGAAAATATAACGAACTAAATTATTTATAATACAAGTAGATTCTCCACAATTACTATTTTGTGTACAAGATATTGTTGGATTATTTTCACAATAACCTTCGCCTAATTCTGCTGGGCTAGAAATTACTTTAATTTTATCAAAACGTGGCAAATCATCAATTTTAGTAAAAGGATTACCATTGTCTGCACAATACATCATGTCAAAATTAAACAAATTATTTACAAATTTATTTTCAACATTTAGATGACTAGAGCTTCCTAAAATTTCTACTTCGGCATCAGTTGGCCAAATATTAGAACAAAAATAAGCTGTTAAATTAAACAATTTTGTAAATGATATTCCAACTTGATTGTTTTTAGTTGAAATATCTTCGGTTATGTCTGCATTCAAAACTCCACTTATTTCCCCTTCTACACCTTTACTAGAAATTGTATTTCTTTCAATATCACCACCAGAAATATCAAATATTCGATTTTCAATTGGCATCCAAGACCAAACCCAATTATAAATACCAGCAATAGGTGCTATAGCTTGACCTTTATCAGTCAAAGCTTGGGCTTCAAAAACTTTTGATTCATTTGGCGAACGGAAAATATATTCTTCTGGGTCTACTGTAATTTGGTTTATTTTACAAACATCAGTTTGCGTTTTAAAATACCAAGAATCTAAAGTTGAAGTTGAAAAAGGATTTTTTATAGATACACCCATCATATCTTTTATATTAGTATTACCACCTTGCAACAAGACAAAGATATGAGCATCACCAGTTAGCAAATTATTTAATTTAATATTTAAAGTACTAGTGGTATTATAATTTTCTGAATCATTTTCAATTGAAATATTTTGAATTTTATTTGTTTTACACCAACGAATATTTTTTAAATTTACTTCTCCAAATTCATTATTTTGTTTTGGTATAAAATAAAGAGGGAAAGTAGAAGCATAACTATCATCAAAACCAAAAATTTTAGCAAAAAATATTTTTATTTTATTCCAAATTTTTGTAAAAAATCCAGTATCTTTTAGAGCTATATAATTTGTAATTTCTGTACTTATATCTTGACTGTCATCAGCACAAGATTCGTTTTTATTTATACCTTCAATAATATAAATATTTTCATTAACTTTTAATGAAGTTGGATCAATTTTGCGGTTAAAACTTACTTTTAATAAAGTATTTGGACAAACTCCTAAACTATTTGTATAAGGATATTGTCCAATTCTTTCTGGTCTAGCAAAACAACAAGAATTATTGGCTACACCATAATTATTTTCCAAAATATTTCCTGGACAATCATTATCACCATTTTCTTTTTCACTAAAACCACATTGCAAAGCATAATTACCACTACCAGCTATAGGTCTTTCTAAATTCAAAGAAGAAACATTTCCTAAATCATCATAACTAGCCATGGCTGTAGAAGTAACTTTAATTGTCGTGGTCATGAAATCTTTTACAGTAGTAACTTCCCCTAATGAAGTTATAATTTGTATTGGATTTTTTCCTAAAATATTTCCCGCATAACTACTAGATAATTCACATTTTGGATTTTCTCCAATTCCTACAAAGCCATCACCGCAAACACTAGGATTACTATATAACAACGAAGAACCATTAAAACTACAATCAGCTGAACAACCTTGAGTATCAGGATTACATTCTGCTAAAGTTGCGATTGGACAAACATCTTTTTTAATTAAACATTTATTTGAACAAACTTCAGAACAATTTTCTCTAAAACTACCTGCGATTGAGCTATTGAAACAATCACATTCTTCTCCATTTTCTGTAATTCCATTACCACAAACACTAGTCGCTAAATTACAAGCTAAATTAGCTTTATTTCTTATTGATTCAGCTAAATCTGAAAAATCATATTTATAAGCTGAATAAACAGCAGTTGTCTCTTTTGTATAATAATTATCACACCAAGATTGAATTAGTGATGTTCCTGTATGCAGACAATTATTTGAACAACCAATTTTATTTATAGCAATATCACAATCTTCTCCTGAAGTTATTCCGCCACTTCCACACAAAGAAACATTTACGTCTCCTGTTTCAATTCTTGAACTGCCTTTATTTAAACAAATAGCTGAACAAGTTTCATCATTAGAACCATTTGCAGAACCTAGATCACATTCTTCACCAAAATTATTTTCAACTGATCCATTACCACAAGTACTTTTATCACTATTTCCTGGACGCAAACAATCAAAACCACAACTCAAACCAGGCGTTTCAGTTGCTAAAGCAATATCGCAATCTTCTCCTGGATCAACTACTCCATTACCACAATAATAATAAGTAGAACTATCAAATTTTTCATAACTTACATCACTACCATTTGGCAAACAAGACATGTCACAGAAAGAATTTAATTTTCCATTAAAACTAAATTGGGTGCTTGTAGCAATTTGTTCATCAGCTACTTTCCATTCCCAACCAAAATTCCAAGGATTTAAATATTGTCCATAAGGACTACAAGAATCAGGGGCCGCACGACAAACTGTTGTATATTTAATTTTTTGGCCAATAAAAGTTGAAATAAAAGGATCTGGATCAACACCAACTTTATCTAAAGCACAAGGAGCGTTAGAATCTTTTGTCCTAAATTTCCAAACATAATTACCGTCGCTGTCATTTCCAGTTAAATTTTTTCCTAAAGTTATTTGACTTCCTCTTATTGAAGAAACAGCACTAATAGGTGCTCCACCTAATGTACTGGTAGCAACCAATTTTACTAAATACCAAGTTGCTGGTTCTAAATAAGTAAGAGGTCCGTAAAATCTTAAATTATTTTCGTCAGAACTTCCTTCTACAGAATTTATTTTTCCTAAAGAAGAACAATTTTCTCCATCATTACACTTATATAATTCAAAATTATTTTCATAAGTATTAGTAGCCATGATCATATTAAATCGAGCTCCAATTTCTGTATTTATACAAGCTTCTATACAATTTGGCCATCTTTCCTCAACTCTTGGATTACCAAGATCAATATACAAAGTTGAAGTAGCAGTAATAGTTTGTTTTTGTGTAATTTCATCACCATCATCATTTGTTGTGGTAACAGTATTTTCAGTTTGTGCAAAAATCTCAGTACCAGCTGGATAATTTTGCCAAGCTTTTGCAATCGCAATATCCGTAATTTCTACTTTGGATCTTTCTGAAGTAGCTGGATTACTAGAACTATTTGTTGGACCCCACTGCCAATCTTCATTTTCTGCATTTAAAACTATACAAGCTTCATCCCCTAAACCATATACATTATAATAAAGTGGATGCATGTAAGGATCATTTAAAGAAAAAATTCTATCTAGATCATAAATTTTTGTATAGCGGTCATCTTGGACAATACCTAAAAGATAAGTAGTAAAACTTGGTTTATTTATACCTGCACCAGTAAGTAAACATTCTTTGTTAGAAGTTTTAAAATCAAAATAATATGCACTATCATTATAATCACTAAGAGGTCTGGTTATTTTTAAATTTTCATTCATTTCAATATTATTTCCAAATTCTTCCACAGTTTCTTGTGATTGAATATTTTTTGATAAAACTATTCTATAATTAATATTTGAATCTAAATTTGAACCATCTTTTTTTCTTAAAATAATTGTTTCCGGAGTAATATTTAAAATTTTAAATTTATCTGAAACATTTTCATCACAAATTTTATTTCCTTCATCTATTTCACAAGTAAAAATATTTATATTATCAGTATTTAATTCATTATTATTTATAATTACTGTGTCTGATTTAACACCCAAAGTAAAACTAATTTGTATTTGTGCGTTAACACAAGAATCTTCTGTATTGTTTTTTCTATTCCAATCTAACCAAGGTGTTGGCGAATAAAAACCTTTTTCTCCACAAGATTCAATGACACGAAATTCTCTTGGAATTTTTCCACTTGTCATACGCCAAACATAACCTGCTTCTCTATTCTCTCCTTCACAAACAAATGTATTTTTTTTGACTAAACCTGCTTCTGGACCTTCGGCACAACATTTAAAACCACTTGGCAATTCATAATTTGAAACTAAACAACTATTAACATTGTAAGTAAAACCATTGCTTAATAAAGAATTTACTTTTATCGGCCCTGTGGCCATACTAAAACCTAAATCTGAGCTAAACGGAATATTTGTTTTAATAATACATAAATCTGGATTTGTTATATCAGAACCACTGAAATTTCCTGTGGCAAAACCAGGACATTTCATTCCTAAAATATATCCATTTGAAGAAACATTCAACTTAGTTTTAAGCCAAGTATTCAAGTCATTTTCTTGGGCTTTATAATTCCAAAAATAAACTGTTTCTGAACCAGTATTTTGATGTTTAAAATTTTCACCAATCAAAAATATAAAATTATTATTTCCAAGCAAAGGCGCATTACCACTATTTGGGATAATATTACATATGCTTGGATTTGGTTTTCCTTCTAAAATTTCAAAATTTACAACATTACTTGTTAAATTTTCTCCATCTCCTCTGATAATTTTTAAACCAAACAAACCAGTACCAGAGGTACTAGGAACTTTTGTAATAATTTGTGTATCTGTCCAAACATTTTCCCCACATTCTACTGGCAAGTCGTCAGTAGAAAATTCTCTACCATCAGATAATATTATTTTTACTTGACCTTTAGCAAAACCAAAATTTTTTCCATTGATTGTAATATAACTTTTTGGTGTAGTACTAGTTGGGTCAACAGAAGCAATAAAAGGAGTTTGGTCTTCCTCTGTTTTTAAAATATTAAAAGGTATAGTGTTTGATTTTTCTCCACCTTTTGCCTCAGCAGATACACTGTATTTCCCTGCTTCAAGAAAAGGAACAAAAGAATATATTTCGGTATTATTCCAATTTCTTATACCTGATTTATAATTATTTCCAAAAATCAAATTACCAATTTCAGAACCAAATGATTTTCCTATAGAATGAATCAATGTTTTTGGTGTTGAAGTAGCCTGGTTATTCGCATCTGCTGTTAAAACAGAACAAAGTCCTGGTCTTTCTATATTATTATAAGTAAATTTTAAAGTAGGACCAAAGAGATCATTACTTGTTTCACTTTTTTTATCAGAAGTTTCTAAAAATAAATCAACTTCATTTTCGCTTAAAGTTTTTTCTGGAACTTCCACAACTATCCAATTATTATTCCAAACATCATTTCCAGAACATGGAGCTAAAACAGCATTAATATTTCCAAATTTAATTGTTCCAACAGCATCACCAAAATTATAACCATAAATAGTTACCCAATTACCTGATTTACCATTATCTTGTTCAATGGATTCTATATATGGCCATCTTTCACAAGTACAACTTCCACTACCATTACATTCATTATTATTTGTATCAATACACTTTAAATGAAGACCAGCATTACAATCTGATGTTCTTAAACAACTAGCACCTTCCCCACTACCGCAATAATTATCATCATTTGAAACATCACCATCAAAACAATAGTCAGGAGAAACTCTAAATTCCAAAGTTTTCATTGATAAATTATGATCTGAATCATAAACTGTGATTTCAGCTACATAGACTGTATTATATTCAAAAGAAGACGGAATTTCAAAAGGAAAAGAATAATTATATTCAGCACTAGAACTTTTATTTAATCGTGGACCGTCAACATATCTCACAACAGCGTTTTCTGGTTCATTTTTTTTATAAGTTTTAAAAACAAAGTAAGAATTACTTTTATTATCTCTTTCATCTACAGAAATATTTGCAGCTGAACTTTTAGAAATTTGTAAATTATTTTTAGTACCATTAATTTTAAAATCAAATTCGGGTACAATTGAATCTAAAATAGGAGTATTTTGCCAATTTGATAATTTAAAACTTGATTCTTTTGGATAATCATCACTTGATTCTAATTTATTACCATTTATATCTTCTAAATTATTTTTAACTTCTACAAAATATTTTCCACTTGGCAAACAATAAATATCTTCTGAATCTTTTGAATCACAAACTGTAAAATCTTCTTTTGGATTTGCTTCAACTCCATAACCATTTGCAATAGATCTAAAATTAAATTTTTCATTAGCTTTTTGACCATCGTTTGTTTTAATATCAAAAATTTCATCTGCATCTAAACCAGTATTTAATTTGTGACTAAAAATAACTCTAACCACTACATTATGCATTTCAATTTCATTATCATTTAAAGTGTTAGGAGTTATACTTTTTACTAAAAATTTTGTTTCAAAAAGACAAGATTCAGGATAGATATCACAATAATCAGAAGGACCAGGACCAGGTTCCTCTTCTCCGATAATTTGCCCTGTGTTTGTCGCCCAACCAAGACGTGTTAAAACAAATTTAGCTATTGCCCAAGAAGATAAAACAATTGCCAATCCAATAACACCATTAATAATAAATTTTTTTGCAGTTGAAATTTGTTCATCATTACCACCAGCTGTCATCCATAAAAATCCACCATAAGCTACCACACCAAACATTATTATACCAAGTAAACCTAATAAGACATTTATAATTCTAGTAATTATAATTCGCAAATCTGAACCACCCAAAGCTATGTTTTGATCGACAGCATCAATTCCACCTTGAAAAGTATTACTAACAGTTTGAGCTAAAGAAAAATCATATACAAAAAATAAACCACCAAAAAATAATAAGGAAAAAATTATAGTAAATATTTTTTTGTGTTTGAATTCAAACATAGAAAAATTTGTTTTTAATTATAGATCAGCTCGTTTTGGTACAGAAAATACAGTAGAAGGTGTTGTCGGAACTGGTGCTTGTGTATTTTCTTCATATTGACTATCACTTTCTGTTTCCAATTTTTGTAAACAATTACTTATATTTGGTTGCAAAACATCATTAGATAATTCTCCAGAACCATTTGTATAAACACAAGCAGTGTCAATTTCTGAATTTTCTGTGACATTAACGCAATTATTAGTACTAATTATAGAACCGTCTTGTTCAGAAAAATTTATTACACAATCTTCTACAGCACTAGAAGTATCATCAGGTCCAAAACCAGGATATAAACAATTTTGGTTTATACTTTGAACAGTACTAGAAACTACTGGAAAATAATACAAATCAAGTTGATTTGGTCCAAAACTTCTATGTAAAATATATGTTTCTGTTTTTTCTTCTCCAATATTTTTTGAATTTGTCAAAAACCATAAAGAATCTAATTTTTCACAATTTTCTGAATCTGAATTTTCTAAAGCTGCATCTGCACAAACATGTTCTGGATATTCCTTTAAAAGAATAGAATCTTTTAAACTATTAAAACGCATTATTTTACTAAATTTTATTTTTACTTCTTCGTCTTCTTCTATATTTTGAGCGTCAATTTGTGGTTTGATAGCTTGGATGTAAGGTCTTGATCTATCAATAGTATTTCTTACACTAAAATTCCATAAAAAATTATCTGGATTTTTTTGATTGTCCAAAATAATTTTTTGATCACCAAAATCTCCTGGATAATTATAAACAAGAGTATCATTATTATCATTATCAACATTATTTAAAGCATTTAAAGCTAAATCATAAACCCCGCTAAAAGGTACAGCTTCAAAAGGATTTTCTAAATTATTTGTAGATTTAGCAGTATTTATTAAAACCTCATAAGGATTAGCACAATTTGGATCATCATCAGGACCTGAATCACAATTTACAGTTAGACAATACATTGTATTACCACAAGAATTTTGTCCACAAACAGAATTGGTTATAAATTCAATTGTTTTATAAGAATTAGTAATTTGCCATTTTCCAGAAACTACTTCTCCCTTACCATTGACCAAAATATTATTAAATGCTGAATCAGTAGAAAAATCTCCACTTACAGTTGTTGGGTCGATAGCTTCAGAAAAATTTATTTGTAAAACTTCATTTTTTGAAATTATTTTTCCATTTTGTGGATAAACATTTTCTACTTTTGGTGGTGTTAAATCAAGTTCTGTTCCAACTTCAAAATTCCAATAGTAATATTTAGCGTATTGATCAATAAAAATTGAATCAGCAGAATTTTTTTGTTTTAAATTTTCAGATAAATAAACTGAATACTTTTGATTTTCCATTGCTGAACCTAAATATGATAAAGGACGAACGACAATTGTATAAATATTATTTTGCTCTGCATCTTCAAAAGATGGTAAAACGATAGCTTCAGCTGGTTTTTCAAAATTATTAAAATTTCTAATTTCTAATTCTGGATTTTCTGCTAAATTTATTATTTTTATAGTAGAAGTATTTATTCTATCGCATTCAGAAGCATATTCGAAAGAACCGTTATTATTTAAATCTAAACAATCACCTAAACATTTAGAATTAGTTGGGTCTGTTTCACAAGAAGAATTTGAATCAATTATAAAACTGTTTGGTTCTATTGGCATTGCAAAAGTAATCACTATACTAGTATTTCTTGGGACATCTGTTTGATCTCGCATTGGATAATGATCTTTAATAACTGAGCCCAAAGCTCCAGAACCAAAAAAATTATCTGAAATATTTTTTTCTGTTTTTTCTCTAGAACCATCTCGATTATCCAAAGCATTAAATAAAAATCTGACAATTGTAAATGCTGATAAAATAATAACCAAACCAATTATTGCATTTTTAATTATTGATTTTGCTTCACTAATTTTATTTTCATCACCACCTGAAGTCATCCAAATAAAACCAGCATAAATCATGAGTGATAAATCAATTATTCCAAGAAGACCCAAAAAAACATTAATAATTCTAGAAATAATAACTCTAATATCAGTGCCACTCAAAGCTATATTTTGGTCAACTGTTTGTATTCCAGCTTCATAAGTATATGTATTTGTACTTTGAGCCAAAACATGTGTTCCAACCAAAAAACAAAAAAAGAAAACCGAAACAGTAAAAATAGCTGTCAAAGCAGTTTTCTTTTTTAATTTTTTAATTTTGTAAATCCAAGGGCTAAGCATGGTAATTTCCTTAGATTGAATTATTTTTTGTTAATAAATTAACCCAAATACTTCTTTACAAATTCCTGAACCATTGTTCCATCAGCTCTACCTTTTACTTCTTTCATTACAGTCCCCATTACTCTACCGAAATCTCCTTGTCCGTTAGGTTTCATTTCTGTAATTATTTTTTTTACGATTTGTTCTAATTCTTCAGCAGTCATTTGTGTTGGTAAATAAACTGTTAAAATTTCTATTTCTTTTTTTGATTTATTCACTAAATCTTCTCTACCACCTCTTTCAAAATCTTTGATTGCGTCGTTTAATTGTTTTACCTGTTTAGTTAAAACATTTTGGACTTCTTCATCTGATAATTCTTTTCGTTTATTTATTTTTTCATTTTTTATATCAGAAATAGCTAACTGCAAAACAGATAGCTTTTCTAAATCGTGATTTTTACGAGCGTCTTGTGAATCAATAGTTATTTTTTGAAACAAAGATGTTTCCATATTTTATTTTTTTATTTCATCAGCTGGTAATTTTCCGGTTTTTTGTAAATATTCTTTTCTCTTTGACATTTTGATATGATTTACAGTTTGTTTTTTCTTTTCATTTTTACTCTTATTTGGAGTAAAATATTGAATTTTACGAACTTGTAAAATCTTTCCGGATTTTTGCCATTGTTGTTTGACTCGGCGCATGAATGATTCAAAAGACTCATTCTTTTTTCTTTTTAATTCTGACACATTTATTCACCTCCTCGTGAATAATTAATAAATAATTTATAATTGTAATATAACACGTTTTTTTAAAAAAGTCAAAAAACTAGTTTAATATTTTTTGAGCATGGTGGACAATTTTATTTTGATCAATTATTTCTTGAATTCCTGATTCCATATCTCTAACTATAATTGTTCCATCTTGAACTTCTTTTTGACCCAAAATTAATGTATATTTCACTTCAGCTTTATCGGCTAATTCTAATTGTGCTTTTAAAGAAGTTTTAGCTAAATTATGGTAAACCTTAAAATTATTTTTTCTTAATTTTTCAATTATATTTAAAGCTTTTTTGCTAGCTTGTTCACCTAATTGGGCTAAAAATAAAGCATCAACTCTGTGTTTATTACTTTTTTCTTGATTTTGTTTCATTTCTTCTTCAGCTTTTTTTTCCAAAATATTTAAAATTCTTTCAATACCTAAAGCAAAACCAGCTGCTGGAGTTTCTGGACCTCCTAATTGACTTACAAGTCCATTATAACGTCCGCCACCACCAAGAGCAATTTCTGAATTTTCATTTTTTTCAGTTTCATCTTTTACTTCTTCAAATAATTCAAAAACAGTGTCCGTATAATAATCAAGTCCTCGAACTAAAGTTGGAGTTAAAACATAAGGTATTCCAGCTTCATCTAAATATTCCAAAACTTTCATAAAATATTTTCTGTTTTCTTCATTTAACCAATCTAAAATTTGTGGTGCCTCAGCAATGACTTCTATATCTTGTTCTTCTTTTGAATCTAAAATTCTAAGTGGATTTTTTACTATTTTTTTCTTTGATTCTTCTGATAGATAAGATCTCTTACTTCGTAAATAACCAACAAGTTCTACTAAATAATTTTCTCTATCAGTAATACTGCCTATACTATTAATTTTTACAAAAGCATTTATTCCTAAATCTTTTAAAGTATTATAAGCAACAGCGACAAGCTCAGCATCAACAACTGGATTGTTTACCCCAAAAGATTCACAACCAAATTGATGAAATTGACGATAGCGACCTTGCTGAGGTCTATCGTGACGAAACATTTGACCCCAATACCAAACTTTTACTGGTTGAGGAACAGTTTGTAAACCATGATTTATATAAGTTCTAGCAAAAGAAGCAGTGGCTTCTGGTCGAAGACAAACTTTTGTACCATCTTTATCTTCAAAAACATACATTTCTTTATCAATAACATCAGTACCTTTTCCGATTGATCTAATAAATAAACTAGCTTGTTCTAAAATCGGAGTTTCAGCATAAGAAAAACCATAAGCATCCGCAACATTTTCTGCAGCATGAAAAATGTCCATAAACATTTTTCCTGATTTTGGTAACAAATCTTTCATACCACGCAAAGTACTATAAATATTTTGTTTAGCACTTGTGGCTACATTTTTTGTTTTTCCAGAATCATTTTTTTTCTTAATAATTTTAGTTTCTGATTTATTTTTAAGTTTCTTATTTTTTTCTATTTTCTTTTTGATCATATGTAAAAATTAAAAAAATGAAATTAATTATTATAAATTGGTTTTTCAAAAATATTTATTCTATCAAAAGGAAAACCTCTAACCCACACTTTTCCAACTACAGCTTTTGAATCTATAGCACCAAAACTTCTCGAATCAAAACTTGAATCACGATTATCCCCTAAAACAAAATATTGATTTTCTCCTAAAGTTATATTAGTTGAACCGCCTGTGTCTTCATTAATATAATTTTCTTCAACTACAAAACCAGTAGGATTTTCTTTATTTTTTATAACGATTGTATTATTTTCTATAATTACTCTCTCGCCTGGTAAACCGATAATTCTTTTCAAATAATAATCACTATTTACTGGCGAATTAAAAACTATCACTTCCCCTCTAGCTGGTTCACGAAGACGATAACTTAATTCGTCTATAATTAAATAATCTCTTTCATAAAAATTTGGCTCCATTGAAGAACCTTTTACATAAAAAGGTTTAAATAAAAAGTATCTAACTAGTCCAATGGTAATTGCAGCCAAAAGAGCTACTTTGATTATTTCTAAAAAAAACAAGGCTATTTTACTAAAGAGGCCTTTTTCTTGAATTTCAAAATTATCATTAAGATTTTCTTCTTTTTTTTCTTCCATAATTTAATTATTTTAATTAAAAACATTATATAACAAAAATACAAAAAAATCAAATCTTCTAAATTAAAATTATTTTTTGATTTTAAATTAAAAAAGAATAATTTGATTATTCTTAATTCTTGATTTTCTTGTGGGCATGCTTGGAATCGAACCGAGGACCTTCCCGACGTATCGTCGGGACGCTCTAACCAATCAAAAAAATAATTAAAAAAAAGAATAATTTGATTATTCTTAATTCTTAATTTTCTTGTGGGCATGCTTGGAATCGAACCGAGGACCTCAGCATTATCAGTGCTGCGCTCTAACCAACTGAGCTACATGCCCATAAAAAACAAAAATACTATACAACATTTTTCTTTTTTTTTCAAGTCTTTGAACAAAACGATTGTGGAAAATAAAATTAAAAAAATATTTATAATAATTGTGGGTGATATTGGAATCGAACCAACGACCTCAGCAATGTCAATGCTGCGCTCTAACCAACTGAGCTAACCACCCGTACAATTTTAAATTTAATTTTTTAATTTTAGATTTTAACTTTTTTATTCTAAAGAAAAAACGTATTTTTGTCAATAAAAAAAGATAATTTTACTTATCTTTATTATTTAATTTTAGATTTTAAAATCATTAATCTAAAATTGTTTGTGGGCCGGGAAGGATTCGAACCTTCGAAGGCTAAAGCCAACAGATTTACAGTCTGTCCCCTTTGACCGCTCGGGAACCGACCCTTTTTTTAATAAAAAAGAGCCAACTCGGGGATTCGAACCCCGGACCGACGGTTTACAAAACCGTTGCTCTACCAGCTGAGCTAAGTTGGCATATATTTTAAAAAACAAATCATTGCCCAAAAATAGTATCATAAAAATTTTTTTTTGGCAAGAAACTTATCCTCAATTATCTGATTATATTTCATCTATTCTTTGTCTAAAGATATTCAGTTTTTGATTTTCAGGATTATTCATTCTAAGACGAGCAAAAACTTCTTCTGATTTTTCTTTTTGTTTTAAAATTATACAGGTTTCTAAAAAATTATCTAAATAACGTGGGTTATCTGGCTCTATTTCCAAAGATTGTTTGATGGCTTCTGCTGCAGTTTCATATTCTTTTAAAGCAAAAAATAATTCAAATATTTTAAAAAAACGAGAAGCATTGTTTGGATTTAACAAAACAGTTTTTTCATAATATTCTATAGCTTTTTCTATTTTACCTTCAGATTCGGATATTGAAGCTAATTTTAAATAAGTATCTTCATCGTTTTGATCTAATTTTAAAACAAACAAATATGTTTCTTTTGCTTCTTTTAATTGACCTTGATTTAAATAGACATCTGCTAAACCTTTATAAGCATCTTTATTTTTTGGATCTTGACGTAAAATAGCTAAATATTTTTTTTCAGCTGTATCCAAATCTTCTTGAGACAAATCTTGTCGGGCTTCTTTTTCTAAATTTTTTATTTCTTCTTTTTTCTTCAATTTTTCTTCTCTAGTTAAAATTCGATTATTTTCATAACTTTCAACTTGATTTTTTATTTTTATAAAATAATTTCTAAATCTTTTTTGTACTTCAAGAGCTTTTTTATAAAAATAATCTTGTAAAGGTTGTAATTTTTTAGATAATTTTTTATAAACATCACTATTTTTTTGTTCTGCTTTTTTTCTGATAAATTGATCTTTTTTAATTTGTTCTCTTATTTCTGGAACTGAATTAACATTTAGAACAATTAATTTGTTATAATTTTTCACTATTATAAAAATAATTATCAATAATGAAATTCCTAAAAGTATAAAAGGTAAAGAGGTTAACATAAAAAAATTATAATTTTGAAACTTTATCTAACATTTTTTGAAAATTTTCTTTTTTGCTAGAATCTGAACCTACTAAAACTCCATCGATTTCACTATATTGTAAAAAATCAATCACATTTTCATAATTAACACTACCTCCATACAAAATTGGAATTTCTAATTCTGTATATTTTTTTATTTCTTCTTTTAAAAAAGAAATTATTTTTTGTGCTTCTTGTGGTAAACAAGGATTACCACTGCCAATTGCCCAAACTGGTTCATAAGCTAAAATAAATTGTTTTTCTTTTAAATCAATTTCAGAAAGTATTTCTTGTAATTGATTGGCAAGTACTTGAAAAGTAAGATTATTTTCTTTTTCTTCTTTTTTTTCACCAATACACAAAACTGGTTTTATACCGTTTTCTAAACAAGCTACAAATTTATTTTTTACAACTTTCCCATCTTCTCCAAAAACATATCTTCTTTCGGAATGTCCAACTAAAACAGTTTGACAATCAATCTTTTTTAAACTAAATATCGAAACTTCTCCAGTATAAGCTCCTTTTTCATGATAATCAAAATTTTGACAACCTATTTTTACAGCTGATTTATTAATTTGTAAAATTTCAGACAAAGACAAAAGAGAAGGGAAAATAGCAACTTCAATTTTTTTTGGGTCAAAATCCATAGCAAAAACATTTTTTGCTAACTCTATAGATTCAGTGTTGTCTAAATACATTTTCCAATTTCCGTAAAGGTATTTCATAAAATTAAAAAATTATATCTTTTTTTTCAACATCGGCAATCAAGCCGATTCTTATTTTATTCCATTTAAATATTTGTTTAGCTATAGCTATTATATCTTCATTTGAAACATTGTCAATCTCAGAAAGTTTTTCTTCGATCGTCTTTATTTTTTGTTCATAAAAAACTTGATTCAGATAATAATTAGCTTCAACACTTGAATCTTCCATATCCAAAACTAAAGAACCACGTATATGTGTTTTCGCATCTGATAATTCTTTAGCACTTACACCGTTTTTACAAATTTTTTCTATTTCTTTTTTGATAATTGCAATGGCTTTATTTATATTTTTAGCATCCAAACCAGCACGAATATATAAATAACCAGTATCACGAAAATTTTCTGAGCCACTACGTACAAAATAAGCAAGACCATTTTTTTCTCTAATTTGAATAAAAAGACGAGAACTCATTGAACCACCTAAAATAACATTTAAAACTGCCAAAATTTTGTTTCTTTTATCCCCTATTTTAAAAGCAGGAAAACCAAGCATAAGTTGAGCTTGATCAGTTTTTCTTTTATCAATAAAAATTCTTTTGTCTTTTTTCTCTGAACCAAAAACCGCTTTTTTAAATTCTTGTTTTGTATTTTTTGTTTGTAATTTATTTTTTTCATTTCCAAAATATTTTTCAATTTTAGTTTTTACTTTATCATCAATTTTTCCAGCCACAGCTAAAAACATATTATGTGGACAATAGTGTTTATCTCGAAAATTTATTACTTCTTGTGGATCTAAATTTAAAACACTAGATTCAGAACCAGCAATATCACGACCTAAATCAGTTTTAAAATAAAGCAAATCTTCAAATAAACTATCAATATACATAAGTGGATTATCTTTGTACATTTTAATTTCTTCCACAATTACTGTTTTTTCTTTTTTCATTTCTGTACTTTTGAATAATGAAGAAAAAAGCATATCAGATAAAATATCTAGAGATTTGTCTAAATAATCTTTATCAATTTTAATATAATAACCAGTATATTCTTTACCTGTAAAAGCATTGTATTCAGCACCAAGTCTATCAATTTCTCTAGTTAATTTTAAAGTGTTTGATCTTTTTTTTGTTCCTTTAAACATCATGTGTTCAATAAAATGAGAAATTCCAGCAATTTTGTCTGATTCATAACGTGAACCAACAGGAACCATAATCCATGTTGTCACTGAATTTGATTCCGCACGCGGTACATATAAAACAGTCAAACCATTTTTTAATTTTTCAATTGAATACATAAATTTAATTTAGTTTTTCAGAAAAATATTTTTTTAAATCAGAAATCATGATTCTTTCTTGTTCCATAGTATCTCGATCACGAACTGTAACTTTTTTATCTTCCAATGAATCAAAATCAACAGTCAAACAATAAGGAGTTCCGATTTCATCTTGACGGCGATACCTTTTACCAATACTACCAGTTTCGTCATACATAGTCATCCATTCTTTTGCTAATTCTTTTTGAATTTTTTTTGTCAATTCTTGCAAATCTTCTTTTTTTGATAAAGGCAAAAAAGCAATTTTTATTGGGGCTAATCTTTTATCAAGTTTCAAAACAATTTCTTCTTCGTGTTTAGAATTTTCACTACCAACTCTGGTTTCAAAAGCATCAGCTAAAAAAGCTAAAGTTGCACGGTCAGCTCCGTCAGAAGTTTCAATTATATGTGGAATATATTTTTCATTATTTTCTTGATCAAGATATTCTAATTTTTCTCCACTAAATTGACTATGACGAGACAAATCCCAATCACCTCGGTCATGAATTCCCGCTAATTCTTTGAATCCCATGCTTGGATAATTATATTCTATATCCCAAGCTTCACTCGCATAATGAGCCAGTTCATCTTTTTCATGTTGACGAAAACGTAAATTTTCTTTTTTTATACCTAAATCTAAATACCAAGAAAAACGTAATTCTTTCCAATTATTAAAATATTCTTTTTTGTCTTTTGGATGAACAAAATATTGTTGTTCCATCTGTTCAAATTCACGAGTACGAAAAATAAAATGACCCGGAGTAATTTCATTTCTAAAAGCTTTACCAATTTGAGCAATTCCAAAAGGAAGTTTTTTGCGCATGGTTTTTTGTACATTTAAAAAATTTACATAAATACCTTGGCAAGTTTCTGGGCGTAAATAAATAGTATTACCTTCTCCTTCAACTACACCCATTTCTGTTTTAAACATCAAATTAAAATTTCGTACTTCTGTAAGTTCTCCACCACATTCTGGACAACGAATTTCATTTTTATTCATCATACCTGGTTTAAAATCTGGTTTTAATCCTTTGTTTTCATATAAATGGTCAGCACGCCAACGTTTTTTACATTTTTTACAATCAACCAATGGATCAGTAAAACCTTCCAAATGACCGCTGGCTTCCCAAACTTTTGGATGCATAAAAATAGCGGAATCAAGACCAAAAACATCATCTCTTTTTTGGACCATCGCTTTCCACCAAGCTTTTTTTACATTATTTTTTAATTCAACGCCCAAAGGCCCAAAATCATAACATGAAGAAAGTCCACCGTATATTTCTGAAGATTGAAAAATAAAGCCACGACTTTTAGCAAAAGAAACTATTTCCTCTAAAGAATTTATTTTCATATTTTTAAAATTTATTTTATAAAAAAAGACCGATACAAACGGTCTTGGGTCCCATAAATTTTATGGGAGGTTCCACCCAAGTTTCCCGACTAAGTCGAGACACTTTATAAATTTTCGCTAATTCCCTGATTGCCAAAATCAGATCAACATTAGTAATAATATTATAAAAAAATAAGTTGATTTTGTCAATAAAATTTATTTTTATATTAAACTAGCTATAAAATAAATTTTCTTTTAATTTTAAAAAAACAGGTTTTATCTGCCTGTCTTTTTTTTAAAAAACTAAATTAATCAAAAATATTTGGTTCAACAGCAAAACCCACACCAGTTGAAAATTGATCATTTCCATTACCTGCAACACCACCAACTCTTGAAACATAAGACATGTTAGTTTTAAGATATTTATTTATAAATATCTGCCAACCGTCACTATAAACATTGTTACCTATAAATATATACGTTTCATCACAGGCAATCTGTTTTAGTGTTCCCATTTGTGAAGTCAATAATCCATTATTATATAAATTTTCAGAGACAAAACTTAAATTGCTTTTCAAAAGTTTCAATATTTTATGAATATTTGTGGTAGTATCCAAAGCAATGTATATATAGGTATTATCACATGTTATAGAATAACCTTCATCAGTTGCTGTACCTAAAGAACCTATATTTATCGAATCAACAAAACTTAAATTGCTTTTCAAAACTCTCTTTAAAAGACTTCCGGAGCCAGAATCTAATAAATATAAATAAGTTTCATCGGCACACAAAGAACCAGAAGAACCATATATATTTGCTGTCACCGACACTTGTGACATTGTTTCTTTATCAAACTTTCTAATTCTTTGAGCATCTAAAACATAAAAATATTGATCATCCACGACTATATCGGTCATGTTACTAAATTGATTAGCATTAGTTCCAAAACTACCGACTTTAGAAACAAAATCTATTGTGTCATTTTTTAACCTTTTTACAACACGATAATTTGCCATATCCATTACAAAAATATTATCTTGATCAAGAGCAATTTTAGTTGGAGAACTAAATTGATCATCACCAGATCCAGAAGATCCTATTTTACTAACATAAGAAAGATCTGAAATTGTTCTTTTCATAATTCTGTTATTACCAGTGTCAGCAACAAAAAAATTAATTATACTTTCTCCACTCCCCACCATCACTTCAACCTCATCATAAACATAATTATATTGAGTTGATTTAATCCTAATTGTTGTTGACACTCCAGCAGTAAAATTTGCACTAGATAATGTTGAAGTAGCTGTGAATGTATTTGCTAATGTATTGGTAG
>JBAZIZ010000004.1:0-147906 GCA_041651535.1 Patescibacteria group bacterium | reverse complement strand
CATAGGTTTATTGATTAAATTATTAAACTGACTAAATTATATCACAAGCTATGTTCGACCCGAAATAAATTGCCAAAAAAAATCTTAAAAAATAGTAAAGAAATTTATGGCTATTTCACATAACATCTTTTATACAAACTTATTAAATTTTTAGCTAAAATTTGCTAAAATATTTATATAAATTTTAAATCAAGGAGTTTTATGAATAAAATTATTTTGTTTATATTATAGCAATTATTTATTTGGAAAGTCAATTTAAGTTTAGTTGGCATAAATAATTTTAAAAAAATGTTTTTAATTGACAAAAAACATAAATAATTATATAATCATTTTGTAAAATAATTATAAAAACCTTTGATCTGTTATCAGCAGAAAGTATTTTTTACAGGTTAGAAGAAGAAATTTATCCGTCTTAGGCGGAAAAAAAGTAGAACTTCTCGGGTTTGCCCGTAATAGCTAAAATAAGTGCTACATTTGTAGAAATAGGATGGTACCGCTTGAATTTCAAGTTCCTATATTTGCAAGTGTTTTTTTATATCTTTAAAGTTTCCGCTAGCTGGCGGATCAGGAGGAGGTTATTTTTTTTAAAATAACCCCACCTTGTTTCTCCCCTAATAGGGGAGGAAAACAAAAAATTTAACAAATAAATTAGCTTACAAGCTTATTAACTTATAAACTTTTATATATGCCATATAACTCAAATGAAAACGAATTAGAAATATTAAAATATTGGGATGAAAAAAAGATTTTTGAAAAATCAATTTCAGAACGAGATGAAAAAAATCCCTACGCTTTTTATGATGGTCCACCTTTTGCTACTGGACTTCCACATTATGGACACATAGTCGCTAGTTTGATGAAAGATGTTGTACCACGTTATTGGACAATGAAAGGAAAAAGAGTAGAAAGAAAATGGGGTTGGGATTGTCATGGACTTCCAATTGAAAATATAATTGAAAAAAAATTAAATTTGAATTCTAAAAAAGCGATTGAAGAATACGGAGTAGATAAATTTAATGAAGCTTGTCGAGCAACAGTTATGAAATATGCGGAAGATTGGAAAAAAATAATCCATCGAACTGGACGCTGGGTAGATATGGAAAATGATTACAAAACTATGGATCTTAGTTTTATGGAAACAGTTTGGTGGGTTTTCAAAGAACTTTGGAATAAAGGTTTGATTTATGAAGGAAAAAAAGCAATGCATATTTGTCCTCATTGTGTGACTCCACTTTCTAATTTTGAAGTAACTCAAGGATATAAAGATATAAAAGATATTTCAGCGACAGCAAAGTTTAAAATTTTAGACTCAAAAGAAAAATTTGGTTTTGGTCAAGATGTTTTTATACTCGCCTGGACAACAACTCCTTGGACATTACCAGGAAATGTTTTGTTAGCTGTGGGAGAAAAAATAGAATATAGTTTTGTAAAACATAATGATGAAATTTATATTATAGCCAAAGAAAGACTTCTAGATATTTTTAAAGATGAAGAAAATGATGTTTTTGAAGTTTTAAAAGTTGTCAAAGGAAAAGATTTGCTTGGTTTGAAATATGAACCTTTATTTCCATATTTTGCTAATACAGAAAATGCGTTTCAAGTAGTTGGAGCTGATTTTGTAAGTACTGAAGACGGAACAGGTATAGTCCACATTGCTCCAGCTTTTGGTGAAGATGATTATGAAGTTGGTAGAAAATATAAAGTTGGTTTTGTTCAACATGTAAATATGGATGGAACTTTTACCAAAGATGTAACTGATTTTGCTGGTTTGGAAGTAAAACCAAAAGAAGATCATAGTAGTACTGATATTGAAATAATAAAATGGTTGGCTCATAATGGAAAATTATTTAGTAAAGAAAAATATGAGCATAGTTATCCGCATTGTTGGCGTTGTGATACTCCTTTATTAAATTATGCTACTTCTTCTTGGTTTGTAGATGTTACTAGTTTAAAAGAAGAATTATTAAAAAATAATAAAAAAACAAATTGGGTTCCAGAACATATCAAAGATGGACGTTTTGGTCTTTGGCTTGAAGGTGCTCGTGACTGGGCAATTTCTAGAAATCGTTTTTGGGGTTCAGCGATGCCTATTTGGCGTAGTGAAGACGGCGATACTATTTGTATAGGCAGTGTGGAAGAATTGGAAAAATTATCTGGAGAAAAAATTACAGATATTCATAAACATATTGTTGACAAAATAATTATTAAAAAAGACGGCAAAGAATATAAAAGAATTCCAGAAGTTTTGGATTGTTGGTTTGAATCTGGTTCTATGCCTTATGGACAAATGCATTATCCATTTGAAAATAAAGAAAAATTTGAAAAAATTTTTCCAGCAGAATTTATTGCTGAAGGACAAGATCAAACTCGTGGTTGGTTTTATACACTCCACGTTTTAGCCACAGCTTTGACTGGAGGAAAAAATCCAGCGATAAAAAAAGACGATTCTTCACCAGCTTTTAAAAATGTAATTGTTAACGGTATAGTTTTGGCTGAAGACGGACAAAAAATGTCAAAATCAAAAAATAATTTTCCTGATCCAATGCTTGTTTTGGAAAAATATGGAGCTGATGCAATGCGTTATTATCTAGTTACTTCACCAGTCATGCATGCTGAAAAATTAAATTTTGCTGAAGAAGGTGTAAAAGAAATGTATAATAAATTTATAAATACTTTGTGGAATATTTATTCTTTTTACGAAATGTTTTCTGGAGATTTTGTTGCGAAAAAAATAAAAGCCGATTCAGATAATGTTTTGGATATTTGGATAATTTCTAAATTACAAAGTTTGTTAAAAGAAGTTAATGAAAAGATGCAAGAATATAAATTAGCCGAAGCTGCTCGTCCAATTTTAGATTTTATAACTGAACTTTCACAATGGTATGTTAGAAGAAGTCGTGATCGTTTTAAAGGTGATGATGCAAAAGATAAAGAAAAAGCTTTACAAACTTTGCACTATGTTTTGACAGAAACAACAAAAATAATTGCCCCATTCACACCTTTTATTGCGGAAAAAATATTTTTGAAATTAAATCCAAATCAAGAATCAGTACATTTAGAATATTTTCCTGAAAGTCTTGAAGATAAAATAAATGAAAAAGTTTTGTCAGATATGGAATCAGTAAGAAAAATAGTTGAGTTTGGTTTAGCCTTGCGTGAAGAAGCAAAAATAAAAGTTCGTCAGCCATTAAATTATTTAAAAATAAATAAAAATAAAATTGATAAAAATTATTTGGATATAATAGCTGAGGAATTAAATGTTAAACAAGTTTTATTTTTAGATAATACAAAATTAGTTGAAAATGAAATTGTTAAAGAAGACACTGATTTAAAAGTTTGTTTGAATGTTTTTGTGAGCGAAGAATTAAAAGAAGAAGGTTTAGTCCGAGAAATTGTAAGAACAATCAATCAAATAAGAAAAGAGAAAAATTTAACAATCAGCGATCAGGTTAAAATTTATTTTAAAACTGAAGATGAACTCATAAGAAATGTTTTTGAAAAATATAATTCAGAAATAAAGAAAAATGTTTTAGCTAGTGAAATTACTGAAAAGCAAAATGAAGGTGAAGAAAAAAAGATTGCGGAAAAAAATATTGTTTTAGAAATAAGTAAAAGTTAGAAAAAAATTGAGTTACTAAACAAGAAAAAACAGCCATAAAATTATGACTGTTTTTTTTGTAATAAAAAAAGGCTCAAATCAATGAGCCTGTAATCTCAGAAATAAGAGAAAATTTTTAGAAGCCAGGTGGTGTTTTGCCCACTGCTTCTTTGATTTTCTCCCATTCTTCTGGCGTTAGCTCAGAAGAATTTTCTGAATTCGTGTTTCTGCACATTTTTTCCTCCTTTATTAAAAATGTGTTTTTTGTGTTTTTAAGAGAAGTTTTTTTCAAAAACCGTCTCTTCTTCATCGTCCGAAGTAGGTTCTTCTTCAGTCTCATCGTTTTCAATGAAACTTTCCTCAGAACCATACTCCTTCAACGACATTTGCCTTTTTTTACAAATTTTTGCCACTTCATGTGGCGGCCTTTTTTTAAACATTTTGTTTCCTCCAAAAAAATAAACACGTGCGCATTATTATATTTGAAAATAGGTTTTTTGTCAAGAAAAAACAGGGGATAAATGATTTTAAATTGTTTTTGACTTTTTATTTTTTTATTGCTAAGATAAGAGCATAATTTGTTTTAATTATAAAAAATATGAAAGTAAAAGAAATTTTTGATCTCGCTTTAAAAATGGGTCTAAAAAGTGATCCACGTGGCGTAAATGCTATTAAAAAGTATTTGCAAAATATTCAAAAAGATTATGAAAATTTGTCAAAAAATGAGCAAAAATTTTTTGATAAAGAAATGTTAACTAATCCTTATGCTGATTCTAGAATACATAATGATGACGGTAAAACAGAAGTAAAAAGAATTTTAACTGGTATTGATATCGCTGAAAGTGAACTTTTACTTGCTAGTCAACTTGGTGAAAGAAATCAAAAAATTGATTTAGTGATTGCGCATCATCCAATTGGAAAAAGTTTAGCAGATTTACACGCTGTGATGAATATGCAAATTGATATTTTTGAAGATGCTGGCATTCCTGTTCATGTTGCGGAAAAAATTATGGAAGAAAGAATTTCTGAAGTTAGTCGCAGTGTTCATCCTTCAAATCATTACAAAATTATTGACATGGCAAAATTATTAAAAGTAAATTTATTAAATATTCACACAATTACTGATAATTTAGTTCATGAATATTTACAAAAATATTTTACAAAAATGAAACCAGAAACTTTGGGTGAAATGGTCGATTTGTTATTAGAAATTCCTGAATATGCTGAAGCAAAAAAACGAGGAGCTGGACCTTATATCTTTGCAGGTAATAAAAGAAATAAAGTTGGTAAATGGATTATGGAAATGACTGGCGGTACCAACCCAGCGGATAGTTTATATAAAGAATTATCTAATTATGGTGTAAGTACTGTTGTTGGCATGCATATGCGTGATGGTGCTAGAAAAGTTGCAAATGAATATTATATGAATGTTTTGATTGCTGGTCATATGGCTTCAGATTCACTTGGTATGAATTTATTTTTGGATGAATTAGAAAAAAAAGGTATAGAAATTTTGCCGGTTGGAGGATTGATCCGCCATTCGCGTAATAAAAAATAATTATGAAAAAAAAGATTGAACTTTTAGCTCCAGCTGGAAGTTTAGAAAAAGCTAAATATGCTTTTGCTTATGGTGCTGATGCTGTTTATTTAGGAATACCTGATTTTTCTTTGCGAGTTAGAATAAACAAATTTGATTTAAATGATGTCAAAGAAATTATTGACTACGCTCATAAAATAAAAAAGAAAGTTTATATAACAGTAAATATTGTAGCTCACAATCATCATTTAGAAGCATTACCAAAATATTTAAAAAAAATTAATGAGTGGCAACCTGATGCTCTAATAATTTCAGATCCAGGAGTTTTTGAATTGACAAAAAAATATTGTCCAAAAATTAAAAAACATTTATCTACTCAAGCCAACGCTACAAATTTTGCCACAGTAAAATTTTGGCATAAAAATGGTTTTGAAAGAATAATTCTTGGTCGCGAAACGACTTTAGAAGAAATAAAAGAAATTTCTCAAAAAAATCCTCGTTGTGAACTTGAATATTTTGTTCATGGCGCAATGTGTATGAGTTATTCTGGACGTTGTATGCTTAGTTCTTGGCTTGTTGGCCGTTCGGCAAATTTAGGAGATTGTGTCCAACCTTGTCGCTGGGCTTACAAAATAAAAGACGCCAAAATTATTGAAGCAAATATAACTGAACCAAAAAGACCTAATTTAAATATTCCAGTTGAAGAAGATTCACATGGAACTTATATCTTTAATTCCAAAGATATGTGTTTTATAGAATATTTACCAGAAATGATGTCAGCTGGAATAAGTAGTTTTAAAATTGAAGGACGAGCAAAAAGTCCAGCTTATCTAGCTACAGTTGTCAAAGCTTATCGGGAAGCTTTTGATTTTATTATTAAAGAAAAAGATCCTAAAAAAATTAAAACAAAATTAAAATTTTTAAAGAAAAAATATTTAGATGACTTAGTACATCGTGGTTATACTACTGGTTTTTTATTTGGTCGAGATACTGTAGAACAAAATTTAACTGAAACTCACATTGAAAGTGAAGAAGAATTTGTTGGCGAAGTTTTGGATTCCAAAAAAAATGGCCAAACTTTTGAAGTTTTAATTCGTCCACATAACGCGATCAGAGTTGGAGATAATATCAGAATTATGCAAATAAAAAATCCAGATTTGATTTTTTCTATAAAAGAAATGTATAATGAAAAAGGAAAAAAAATAGAATCAGGTCATGGAGGAGCTGATTATAATATAATTTTAAAAACAAAAAAACCGGTAGAAAAAATGAGTATTATTTTTGCTAAATTAAAAAAATAAATATGATTTGTTATTTAAAAGGAAAAATTTTAAAACAAAAAAACGGAGTTATAAATTTAATTACTGAAAACAATATTGGTTTTAGAATAAATATTTCTGGAAGTTTTTTTCTTAGTTTACGCAATGAGGAAAATATTGAAGTCTTTACTTATATGAAAGTTACAGAAAATTCTATTGATCTTTTTGGTTTTAGAAATTTAATAGAAAAAAACTTTTTTGAACTTTTAATTTCAGTCAATGGTGTTGGTCCCAAAAGTGCACTCAATATTTTAGATTTAGGTTCAATAGAAGAAATTGAAAAAGCGATTGCTAACGCTGATGTAAATTATTTAATTAAAGTAAATGGAATTGGTCGTAAAAGTGCAGAAAGAATAGTTGTGGAATTAAAAAATAAAGTAGCTAAATATGATTTGAAAACAAATGGCGAAGAATTAGTCGGTGATAAATTGGAAGAAGTAATTGATGCTTTAATTTCTATGGGTTATAAAAAAGAAGATATTTTATTGGTCATAAAAAAAATTGATATAGAAAATAAAAACAGTGAAGGAATTTTGCGTGAAGTTTTGAAATATTTAGCAAAAGTTTAGGAAAGTCAAAACAATATTTTTTTAAAATAAAACCTTGTTTAATTCCATAAACAAGGTTTTTATAATTTTTAGCAAAAATTGTTTAATTTTTTAAAAATTTTTCTACTTCTTTTTCGGCTTCATCATAATTTTCAAACCATTTTATATCTTTGTCTCTTCTAAACCAAGTTAATTGTCTTTTGGCAAAACGGCGAGTGTCCCTTTTGAGTTTTTCAATGGCATTTTCTAATGTGTCTTTTCCTTCTAAATAATCTTTAAATTGACGATAACCGATTCCGCTCATACTATTTAAATTCCAGTTATATCCTTTTTTAAGTAAAAATTTTATTTCATCAATAAGACCTTTTTCTACCATTTGATCAATACGTTTATTTATTCTTTCATAAAGTTCATCACGATTCCATAATACACCAATTTGCAGTGTATTAAAAAGTTTATCACCTTTCTTTTTTTGTTCTATAAAAGATTCGCCGGAAATAATCGCGACTTCTAAAGCACGCATTACTCGGCGTTTATTTTTTTTGTCTATTGTCTCAAAACTTTTTGGATCGATTTTTTCCAATAAATTTAAAAGTTCTATTAAAGATTTTTCTTCAAAACTTTTTCTAAGTTGTTTATTTTCTTCAATTTTTGGAATATGAAAATTATCTACTACTGAAGAAATGTATAAACCTGTACCGCCAACTAAAAAAGGTATTTTATTATTTTTATGAGCCATTTTTATGTATTTGACACTGCGATCGCGAAATTCAGCTACAGTAAATTTTTTTCCTGGATTTAAAAAATCAATGTTATGATGCGGAACATCTTCTACAAAGAATGTTTTTCGAAGTCCATTACGGCGCCACTCGCCATTTTCTTTGGCTGTACCAATAGTCATGTCTTTGTAAATTTGTCTAGAATCGGCTGAAATAACTTCAATATCAAATTTTTTTGACATTTTCAAACTCCAGTTTGTTTTTCCAGAAGCTGTTGGTCCTAACACCACTACTAATTTTTGTAATTTTACTCTGTCTTCTTTGTTCATACACTTTTATAATACAATATTTCCGTACAAAATCCAAGTTTCAGCTTTGTTTATCTTTACTTTGATTATTTTTCCAGTTAAATCATGTTCGCTGGGAAATTCTACTAATTTTAATTCGTTAGAATTGCCATAACAATTTCCATTTTCAAATTTATCAACTAAAACAGAAACTGTTTCGCCAACAAATTTTTGATTTTTTTGGTAAGTTATTTTTTCCATTAAATGTTGGATTTCAAACCAGCGTCTTTTCTTTTCTTCAATAGAAACATCATCAGAAAAATTTTTATTAGCCAAAGTACCAGATCGATCAGAATATTTTGCTGTATAACAAATATCAAAATCACATTTTTTGTAAAGATCAATTGTTTCTGCAAAATCTTCTGCAGTTTCTCCACAAAAACCAACAATCATGTCAGTGCCAATTGCAATATTTGGTTTTTTTTCTCTAATTTTTTTAATGATATCAATAAAAAATTGGCGATCGTGTTTGCGATTCATTTTTTTTAACATATTATCACTGCCAGCCTGAACTGGAATATGTAGATAATTTATTTGTTTTGGCAGAGTAAGGGCGTCAATCACTTCAGCATCCATATAAAGTGGGTGTGGCGCTGTGTAGTTTATTCTTTCAATATTTTTTGTTTGTTTGTTGATTTCCCAAAGTAATTTAGCAAAATCATTTTTTTTATAAGGATTTTCAGCAGAAAAATTTTCTGGATCAGGAGCAACGTAATGATTTATAATTTCTCCAAGCAAAGTTATTTCTTTAAAATTTCTTTGGTCAAAACAATTGATTTCATTTAAAATATCAATTAATTTTCTATTTATTTCTAAACCACGTGAATAAGGAACTACACAATAAGTACAAAATTGATTACAACCATGTTGTACCGGCACAAAAGCTTTATAATTTGTTTCTGCTTTGGCTTCAATTTTAAAATAATCTTTTGGTAATTCTTTTTTTTCTATTTTTGAATTTAAATTATGAAGCATTTCTGGTAATTTTATCATTTCTTGATTGGAAAAATAGAGTTCAACTCCTTTTTCTTTTAAATTTTTTTCGTAGATTTTTTTATCTTTATCTCTTCCAGGTAAACAACCACAAACACCAATAATTAAATTGTTGTCAATTTTTTTTCTTTTAGATAAATTACTTACAAAACCATAAATACGATTTTCAGCTGATTCTCTAACTGAACAACTATTTAAAATTACTAAATTTGCTTCTTCTGTTTTTCTGGTTTTTTTGAAATTTAGATATTCTAAAATTGATTCTAGTCTTTCAGAATCATTTTTATTCATTTGGCAGCCAAAAGTTATAACTTTATATTTCATAATTTTGAAAAATAAGTAGCTATAACATACAGGAAAAATAACAAAAAGTCAAAGGAATTTAGATTAAAGATTTTAAATAGAATCAATAAATTCTTTTATTTCATCTTCGAAAATCGCTTCATTTTTAGAAACTTCTTTAACTTCCTTAGGTAATTTTGAAATGTCAAAAAATTTTATAGGTTTGTTTAGTTGTTTAAACATTTGAATTTCAGCAAGAACACCGTCACTAATTTCTCCATAAACCCATAATTCATCACATCTTTTCATAAGGTTGTTATTTCCATTTCTCACTAAATCCCTGTCAACTAATTCATAAAGATAATATCCAAAAACATTAAATGGGTTTAAAGGAACCACTCCCTGCTCCAAAGCATGTTTACAAATTAGCATTCTTTGGTGAAAATTTTTGCAAGATTGAGCTGTAAAAACCACCTTCTTTTCTTTTTGAAGATTTTTTGCGATATGATCAAAGCTGTTCATAAAATTTGTTTTAGTTAATTTGTGTTAATTATAGCACCATAGATTAAAAAGTAAAACCTTCTTTTTTGTGTGAAAATTTGTTATAATTGAGGAATATTTAACATAATATTATGAATATTTCTATTATTGATATTGGTACTAAGAGTCTAAAACATTATATATTTAAAATATTTGATTCTGATAAGGAATTGATACATTTTCAACGTTTTTCAGAAGTTAATTTGGGTGCTGATGCTGAGATGTCACCAGACACTGAAGAAAGATTATTGTCCACGATAAAAAAATGTTTAGATTTGAATCAAGAATTAAATGTTGAAAAATTGAACTTGGTAGGCACAGAATTTTTTAGAAAATCAAAACAAGCCGAGGAAATTATCTCAAAAATAAAGACATTAACAGGCGTCGATGTAGTGATTTTAGATCATGAAAAGGAAGCTTTTTATTTATACAACGGATTTGTTGGTTTGCTTAATATAGATGACAACTTTGCTGCCACAAATATCGGTGGAGGCAGTACGGAAATAATAGTAGGAAATAATTATAATATGGTATATTCACAGAAATTAGATTTTGGTGTCAATTTTCTTAAAAAAAGTTTTTGTGATGAAAAAAAAGACTGGGACTCACTAGATGAATTTTTAGAAAAAAATATTACAAAATACGATAATAATATAAAAAAATTTTTTATTACAGGTGTTTTAGACTTTTTAAGTATAGTTGCACCAAAATTAGGTTTTAAATTTATTGATAGTTCGTTACCCGGACATCCTTTTGAGTTAGACATAAACACTTACAGATTCTTAGTAGAAAAATTAAGAGAAACAGAAATTGACAAACTTAGATCTTTTTATGAGAAAGATCCAGATTTCGCCAATAACGTTGCGATTGGTCAATCTGTTTATCTGAAAGTCGCAGAAAAATTAGGTGTCGATTATATAGTACCTAGTAATAATGATTTAACAGATGGAATTATTAATGAAATGGTTTAATTTAAAAATATGGAAAAAATCAGATTACAAAAATATATTGCCAGTCAAGGAATTTGTTCTCGTCGCCAAGCTGAAGAATTAATTGGTTCTGGTCAAGTAAAAGTTAATAGACAAGTTACAACGGAATTAGGTACAAAAGTTGATCCATCTTTAGATCGAGTTGATGTTTTTTTTAATAAAGAATGGAAAAAATTAAAAAATGAAAACGAAGAAGAGAAAAAAAATAGTTTAGTTTATATAGCTTTAAATAAACCAATCGATTATATTTGTAGCAATAGTGGTGAACAAGGAAAAACAGTATTAGATTTATTGACAAAAGAAAATAATTTACAAAAAAAAGATTTAAAAACCAGAGTTTTTCCGGTAGGACGTTTGGACAAAGATTCTGAAGGTTTAGTATTATTGACAAATGATGGAAATCTTACAAACATTTTAACTCATCCTCGTTTTGAACATGAAAAAGAATACGAAGTTATGATTGACAAAGCTTTAGATAAAAAAGCAAAAAAGGTTTTAGAAATTGGAATGTTTTTGGATGCTGAAAAAACTGAATTTGTTCAAGGTATAAAAATTTTACGAGAATTTAATAAAGGCAGACGAACACTTTTGAATGTTATTTTGAAAGAAGGTAAAAATCGTCAAATCAGAAAAATGTTTGGTAATTTAGGTTATCATGTTCAATCTTTAAAAAGAGTAAGAATTAAAAAATTAAGATTAAATACTTTGCCAGTTGGAAAATGGAAATTTATCAAAAAAGAAAATATTATTTAATCAAAATATTTGTTGTCAAAACCTAAATATGGTATAATTTAACTGTATTTAATTTTTTTAATTATGTCAAAAACAGACAATACAAATAAAATAGCTTTTGGTAAAATGAGATCTTTTGTTTTTTTTGCTTCTTTTATTTTACTTACAATAGCTTCTTTGTTTTTGTTTAAGCCTTTTGCTTATACAATTTTTTGGGCAGCAGTTTTAGCAATTCTTTTTCATCCAGTTTTTAATAAAATAAAAAATCATTTGAAAAATTCTTCGCTTTCAGCAATTTTGTGTATTTTAGTTATAATGTTAGTTTTATTTATTCCTTTAACAATTTTGATTTTACTTTTATTAAAACAAACTGTAGAAATCTATACTATAATCAGTGCTAATTCTATTTGGGATAATCCAAATTTTATAGCCGATTGGTTAAATAATTCTATTTTTGGTCCATTTATTGAAACTCTTCGTTATGAAGGTGGTCAATTTGTTTTGAAAGCTACTGAATGGGGAAGTAATTTACTTGTTGATAGTATTACTAATATAACAAAAAATTCTTTAACTTTTATAATTCAATTTTTTATCATGACTTATACTTTGTTTTTCTTTTTGAGAGATGGAGAAAAAATTTTAGGAAAATTGATGCATTATTCACCGCTTGGAGATGTTTATGAAAAAATGCTTTACAGCAAATTTATTTCAACTACAAAAGCAACACTTAAAACAACTTTCATTGTCGGTGGTTTCCAAGGTTTTCTTGGTGGAATATTATTTGCGATTGTTGGTATAAAAGGTTTTTTGGTTTGGGGAGTTATTATGATGTTAGCCGCTATAATTCCAGCTTTAGGAACTCCAATTATAACTGTACCAGCAACAATCATTATGTTTTTATCAGGAAACATTTGGCAAGGTGTAGTTTTAGCTATCGGTGCAATTATAATTAGTACGGTTGATAATGTTATTCGTCCACCACTTTTAGGAAAAGATATAGAATTACATCCTTTGATTGTCTTTTTTTCAACTTTGGGAGGATTGATTTGGTTGGGAATTTCTGGGTTTATTATTGGCCCAATTATTGCTTCGTTGTGTATTGCTTTTATGACAATTTACGAACATTACTATAAAAATGAATTGCAGAATAATTAACAATTTTAAAAAATAAAAAAACAGTCTAAGAAAAGACTGTTTTAAAAATATAAAATTATTTTTGTTTTTATTTTCTGTTGATAACTCAAAAAATTTTATAAAAATTTTATCTTTTTAGTTTATAATATAATAAGTAAAATAATTTTTTTATTGTGAAAATTTTAATAATTGAAAATAATATTCAGATTTTAAGAAATATAAAAAAAATTTTAAATAAAGAAAAATTTTCAGTTGATTTTGCTGTGGACGGTGGTCAAGGTTTAAAGTTAGCAAAAATAAATGATTATGATTTATTGATTTTAGATAATTTTTTACCTTACAAAAAAGCTAAAGATATTTGTCGTGAACTTAGATTTTTTCACAAACAAATGCCAATTTTAATTTTATCAATTTTTTCAGACAGTCAACAAAAAACAGAATTATTAAAAGCTGGAGCTGATGATTATTTGACAAAACCTTTTGATAACAATGAATTTGTTGCTAGAATTAGAGCTCTTTTGCGTCGCCCAAAAGAATTAAAAGGAGATATCTATAGAATTGATGATTTAGTTTTAGATTCTGGACGCAAAGTAGTTGTCAGAGGTGGTAAACAAATAAAATTAACAAAAAAAGAATACATGCTTTTAGAATATTTATTGAAATACGAAGGTATAATTTTATCAAGAAAAATGATTATGGAGCATGTTTGGGAAAGTGATTTTGATCTTTTTTCAAATACAGTGGAATCACATATTTTAAGTTTAAGAAAAAAAATTTCTTGTACAAATAAGAAAAAAATAATTCATACTATTTCAGGTATGGGTTATAAAATAAGTTTGCCATAATTTTTTTAAAGGAGGGTTATGAATAAAAAAGTTTTATTTTTTATAATTATTATTTTTTTATTTTTTAGTATATTTTTTAATTATGTTAGGTCGCAAGGAGATTCTGTAATTTTTAGTGAAATTTGTCCTACTGGTTGTGGGGAAAGTGGTTTTCAGTGGATAGAAATTTACAATCAAAGTGATACTACCATTGATTTAACAAATTGGATTTTTTTTGAAGGACAAACAAATCATTCTTTAAAAATAAGTCCTCTAAGTATTAAACAAAATTTTATTTTAGAATCAGGTGAATATGCTTTGATAGTTCAAGATGATCAAAATTTTTTTTCTATTTATCCAGAAAATTCAGTTTTGGTTTTAGATAGTTCATGGGGAACTTTAAATAAAAGTGGTGAAGAAATTGGTTTAAAAGATTCTGGTGGAAATTTTGTCGAAAAATTTGTTTATAAAAAAATAGAAAATAATCATTCTTTAGAAAGAATAGCTTTTTCTGTAGCTTCAAATTTAGAATCAAACTGGTTAGAACATCCAGATTCAAACAGTGTTGGCCAAAAAAATTTTAATTATCAGGAAGATTTTTCAAATGAAATTGAAAATACAGCACCAACCGCCATTTTAGATTGTCCTGAATCAATAAAAATAAATGAAGAGACAGTTTTTTCCGCAATAAATTCTTTTGATTCAGATGGAGATGAAATAAATTATGCTTGGGATTTTGGCGATGGAATTTTTATCTCAGGAATAGCTGAAATGAAAAAAACTTTTTTGACGACAGGTACTTTAAACATTAGATTAAAAATAATTGATTCTTTTGGTTTAGAAAATATAATTACAAAACAAATCAATATTTTAGGAGAACAACAAAATTCTACAGATGAAATTATTTTATTAATTAATGAATTTTATCCCAATCCATTAGCAGGAAATGAATGGGTAGAATTTTATTCTAATCAAAATAATTTAAAATTAGCTGGATATTCTCTTTGGGATGGAGCTGGTAAAATAATTACTTTTGATGATAATGATTTTATTATAAATAATTTTTTTATATTAGATATCGGAAGCGCTCGATTAAATAATTCTGGCGATAGTTTACATCTAAAAAATCAAAGTGGAGAAGTTATTGATGAAATTAGTTATGGAATTTCTTTGATTGCACCAGCAAAAGGACACAGTTTAGCTAGAATACCTAATGGTGGAGACACTGATTCGATTTCGGATTTTAAAGAAATATTTGAACCAACAAAAAATTCTATTAATTTAATAGAAAATTCTTTTGAGGAAGAAACTACTAATGAAATTGAAAATATAATAGTAAACAGTCCTGTAAATATTTATAAAAAAAGTTCAGTTTTAATAAATGAAATTGTTAGTGATCCGGCAGATGACGAAGTTGAATTTGTGGAATTATATAATAATACAACTGAAAAAATAAATTTAAATTCTTGGTATTTGGAAGATGGTAGTGAAGGTAAAACTTTATTATCTGGTGAAATTGCTTCTCATTCTTATTTTGTTATTGAAAATCCCAAAGGAAAATTAAATAATTCTGGAGATTTGGTTGTTCTTTTTGCCCCTGATAATTTAGAAATAGATAAAATGGTTTTCGGTGATTTTGATGATGGAAATTTAGCAGATAATTCACCAGCACCAAAAGATCCTTGGAGTTTGATTAGAAAAATTGAAAATTTAGACAGTGATAATGATTTTTATGATTTTGTTTTGACAAACACAATTACTAAAGGTCAAAAAAATATTTTAAGTGGCGGAGAAAACGATGAAAAAATTTCAGAAAAAACATTTGATATAATTATTAATGAAATTTTTCCTAATCCTAAAGGTGATGATAGCAAAGATGAGTTTATAGAATTAAAAAATGAAGGGGAAACAACTGTTAATTTAGATGGGTGGTCGTTAAGCGATTCGTCAAAAACTAAATATAAAATTAATAATTTATCTTTGAAACCAAATGAATTTTATGTTTTAAAAAGAGAACAAAGTAAAATTGCTTTAAATAATGGTGGTGGCGATGAAGTAAAATTATTTTTTTCTGATGGCTCTTTAATTCAAAGTATAAAATATATTGATTCAGCCGAAGATGATCTTAGTTTTGCTTTAAATCAAAATGGAATTTTTGTTTGGACAAGCGAAATAACGCCAGGTACAGAAAATATAATAAAAGGAAAATCTGGTGCGCCAGTTATTTCGATTGATGTTGATACTGAAGTTATTGTACGGGAAGAAATAATTTTTGATGCCAGTGATACTTTTGATCCTAATAATGAAAAAATTGAATTTAATTGGAATTTTGGCGATGGTTCAGAATCAGGTGGATCTGTAACTAACCATACTTATTTAAATGAAGGGATTTATTCTGTAGTTTTAAAAGTAAAAAATTCGGAAAATGAAAGTGAGAAAAAAATTATAATTAATGTAAAAAATAGTTTAGATTTTGTTGGTGGATATGCAGGTTTGCCAAATGTAGAAAAAATTTATATTTCTGAAATTTTAGCCAACCCAGAAGGCAGTGATAGTACTGAATTTATTGAATTATTTAACCCAAGTTCTGAAGATATAAATGTCTCTGGTTTAAAATTAGATGATGAAGATGGTGGTTCTCGAGCTTATACTTTTCCTGAAGGTACAATAATATTAGCAGGAGAATATAAAATTTTTGGTAAACAAGATACAAAATTAGCTTTAAATAATACAAATGATTCTGTCCGTTATTTGTATCCAAACGGCACAATTATTGATAACGTTGTTTATGAAGATGCTTTGGAAAATTCTTCTTATGTCAGAAATAAAGATAATGTTTGGACATGGACAGGAACACTCACACCTGGAGAGGAAAATATTTTAAGTGAAATTAAAGAAAAAATAAAAACAAAAACTATTAACAAGAGTAATATGAATAAACCAGTTATTGAAACTGATTTAGAAAAAGTTAGAAATGAAGATGTTGGTGATTTTGTAAAATTAACTGGGACTGTAGCTGTTGAACCTGGAATTTTGGGTAGCCAATATTTTTATATAGTTGGTTCTCCAGGTTTACAAATTTATTCTTATAAAAAAGATTTTCCTGATTTAAAAGTTGGCGACAAAGTAGAAGTTATAGGAGAATTATCAGAAACTAATGGGGAATTGCGTTTAAAAACAAACAATAAAAATGATATTATTGTTATTGATAATTATGGTGAACCAGAAAGTAAAAAAATAGAAATTGGAGAAGTAAATTCTTTTAGTTCTTGGTTAGTAAAAATAGATGGAGAAATAACTGAAATAAAAAGTTCTTATATGTATATTGATGACGGAAGTGCAGAACTTAAAGTGTATTTTAAAAAAGGAGCTGAAATTGATAAAAAATTATTAGCTGAGGGAGATTTAGTATCAGTAAACGGTATCTTGACTCGTTTATCTGACGGAAATTATGAACTTTTGCCTCGTAATCAAAACGATATTCAAAAAACTGGAATATCAACTAATTTTTCTGACCAAAAAAATATTGAAAATAAAGAAAACACCCAAGATTTAGCTGAAAAATACCTTACTGCTACAGCTGGAGCTCTGACTGCAATTTTATGTGGTTTATTTATAAATAATCACTCAAATAAGCTAAAAAATTATCTAAAAAAATTCAAGAAAACAGGCTTGACATAAAAAAGTCTTTGTGATATATTATTTTCGGTCGTCTTTGGTGAAAAAATCTAATTTAAAACAAAATATTTACTTAATTTAATCTATGAACAATTACGAATTGTTGTGTGTGCTACCTGGTACTCTTGCAGAAGATGAGGTAGCTCCGATCGTAGACAAAATCAAAGAAACTTTGAAAAATAAAGAAGCCCAAAATATAGTCATAAAGGATATGGGTAAAAGCAAATTAGCTTATCCTATAAAACATATCCGTTATGGTTATTTTCAACTTTTCCATTTTGAATTGGAAAATGAAAAAACAAGCGAATTAGAAAGAAGTATTCGTCTTTTGGGTAATATTATTCGTGTTACTTTGAGAACTTACGATCCAAAAAAAGATCGCGATTATATTTTAGCTGTTGATCCTACTGCCCCAAGTGCAAAGGAAAAACCAGAAAATGTAAGAGAATATAAATCTTTTAAAAAAGAAAAGAAAGAAACTGCAAAAGAAGAATCTGAACCAATAAAAGAAACATCTAATATTGAATCAGAAAAAAGTGAAGAAAATAAAACAGTTGAAGAAATTGAGGTAAAAAAACCAAAAACAAAAAGAATAAAAACTAAAAAGGAGGAAATTTCTATTGATGAAATTGACAAAAAATTGGAGGAAATTTTAAAAAAGGACATTGACAATGTTTAATGTCCAAAATTTATTTTTAATTTTATCAATATGGATCTAAATCGTGCCACTATAATCGGTCGTCTAACACGAGACCCTGAAGTTAGAACTACTCCAAATGGACAAAGTGTAGCTTCACTAAGTTTGGCTACTAATAGAATCTGGACCGATAATAACGGAGTAAAACAAGAAAGAGTAGAATATCACAATTGTGTATTGTGGGGAAAATTGGCAGAAATAGCTGGAAATTATTTAGCAAAAGGTCGCAGAGTTTATTTGGAAGGTAGAATTGAAACTAGAGACTGGACAGGTCAAGATGGAGTAAAACGTTATCGTACAGAGATAGTTGCTGAAAATTTAATTATGCTTGATAGTGGTTCAAAAAGTGGTGATTTTAATTCTGGCAACAACTCTTCAGTGCCAACAATTGAAAATTCTCCAATACAAAATAATGGAGACGATGAAATAAAAGTTGAAGATATCCCATTTTAATAAAAAAATATGAATAAGAAAAATTTGAAAAAAGAAAAAAAATGTTTCTTCTGTGAACATAAAGACAGACAAATAGATTATAAAGATAATCAAACATTACGTCGTTTTACTTCTTCTTATATGAAAATCCAACCAAGAAGAAGAAGCGGATTGTGTGCTAAACACCAAAGACAAATTGCAAAAGCAATAAAACAAGCTAGAATTGCTGGTTTACTAGCATTTACTGCAAAATAATTTTTTAAAAAAAATAAAAGACGGTTGCAAAAACCGTTTTTTATTTAAAAAATTTTATTTTATCTTTGTTTGTGGTATAATTTAAGAAATAAAAATATGGCAAACAAACAAAATCCAAAAATAAAAAAAGAACCATTTGATTTGGCTGTTTTTTTGAATAGAATTTCAGTAAATGACAAAATATTTTTTCTTGATCATTTGAGAACTATGGTTCATGCTGGTTTATCTTTGGTAGAATCATTACAAGTTTTGAGTAATGAATCTGAAAATCCAAAAATGAAAAAAATTATCGGTGAAATAAAAGAAGATACTGAAAAAGGAAAACAATTTAGTGAAGTTTTAGAAAAATATCCAAAAATTTTTCCATCTATTTATGTAAAAATGATTGCTTCTGGAGAAATGTCAGGAAAATTGGAAGAATCTTTAGAACAAATTGTCAATCAAATGAAAAAAAATAATGAATTAGTTTCTAGTATTCGTGGAGCGATGGTTTATCCTGCTGTGATCGTATTTGCTATAACTGTCGTTGCTATTTTGATGGTGACAGTTGTTTTACCAAAACTGATGTCTCTTTTTTCTGAAATGAATATTGTATTACCATGGACGACCAGACTTCTTATTGGAGTGACTGATTTTATGAGTCAACCATTGAATTTAATTTTAATTTTAATTTTTTTAACAGTTTTTATTTTTTCTTTTTTACAACTTTTGAAAAGATCACCAAAATTTAAAATTTTAATTCATAAAATAAATTTACATTTACCAATTTTTGGTGGGGTAATTAAGCAAATAAATTTAGCTAGATTTTCTTTGACTCTTTCTTCACTTCTTAGAAGTACTTTGCCAATTGTGGAAGCTGTAGAAATAACTGCTGAAACTTGTAGTAATAAAATTTATCAAAATATTTTAAAAGAAGCAGCTGAAAAAATTAAAAAGGGTGTAAATTTATCTAGTGTTTTAGAAGAAAATAAAAATTTATTTCCACCAATGGTGACTGAAATGATTATGGTTGGAGAAAAAACTGGTGAAATAGAAAGATTGCTTGGTGAATTATCTTTATTTTATTCTAGTGAAGTCGACAAAACAATGAAAAATTTTTCTACAATTATTGAACCTGCAATTATTTTAGTTTTAGGTTTAGCAGTTGCGATTGTGGCTTCGGCAATTATCATGCCGATGTATAGTATGATAAATAGTTTTTAATTTTATTTATGTTTAACAATCCTTTTCCAGGCGCATTTGGACTAGATATTAGTGATTTGTCTATTAAATTAGTACAATTGGAAAATGTTTCAAATCATTTGTCAAAAAAATACGCTTACAAATTAAAAACAGCACGAGAAATTTCTTTGCCGACAGGTCTTGTGGTAAACGGAGATATAGAACAAGAAGAAAAAATTAAAAATTATATTTTAAAATTGTTGCAAGGCACAAAAAAAGGAGAGAAAAAAATAAAAAATTTATGGGTCGTAGCTTCTTTACCAGAATTACAAAGTTTTATAAAGTTAATAACTTTAAATAAAAGTCGTGAAGAGGTTATTGATGAAGATATAATTATTGAAGCTAAAAAACACATTCCTTTTGCTGAAGAAGAAAAATATTATTTAGATTGGGAAATATTACCTTCTATTAAAGAAAATACAACTAGAATTTTGATTTCAGCTATTATGCAAAAAACAGCTGATAGTTACACAAAGTTATTAGAAAGTGCAGGTTTAGGAGTTTTAGCTTTAGAAAATGAAGCTTTGTCTGTCGCTAGAACTATGGTTACCGCTGGAAAAGAATATAAAAATGAAGCGCGGGGTTTACTAGACATTGGAGCTACTAGATCTAGTTTTATTGTTTATGATAATGAAACTGTCCAATTTAGTGCTGATTTTTCTTTTTCTGGTGAATTATTAACAACAGCTTTAGCTCAAAAATTAAAAATTAGTCGAGAAGAAGCTGAAACTATAAAAATAAAATACGGTTTACAATATAAAAAACAAAAACAAGTTTGGGATTTACTTATGAATTATAGTCGAGATTTTGCTACAGAAATTAGAAAAGCAATTTATTTTTATTATAGTCATTTTGCTGATACTAATCGTATCAAACATATCACCATGTGTGGGGCTGGTAGTAAATTAAAGCATTTAGATAAAATTTTATCTTTGGAATTAAAAAATGAATGCCGAGTTGGTAAGGTATGGAAAAATCTCAATGATCCAAAAATTGATAAAAAAGTTTCAGGTGATTCTTTAAATTACGCGACAGCTATCGGTTTGGCTTTACGTGCCGCCGATAATCCTTTTTTCGTAAAAGATTCAATTTAATTTTATGTTTCCAATAAGAATAAATTTATTATCTCCAGAAAAAAAGAAAAATTTAGAAAAAATTAGAAATTTTCAGTTTATCAAATCTATTTTTGAATTGTTTTTACTTTTACTCAGTATTATTGCTATTTTTCTCTTATTATCACAATGGATTTTACAAAATTATTTTAATTCTTTAACTTCAAATGTTGTTGATATTAGCAATGAAAAAACTAAAGAAATAATGTTAATCAGTCAAATAAATCAATTAGTAAAAAATACGAGTGATTTACAAAAAAATTATCATGAAGTTTCGCCGTTTTTAATAAAAATAGCAGAAAAAACTCCAGCTGGAATAAAATTTTATTCTTTAAATTTAAAATTTTCTGAAAATAAAATAATTATAAATGGTAATGCGGCCGATCGTAAAATTTTTATTGAATTCAAAGAAAATTTAGAAAAATTAGATTTTGTTAAAACAGCTTTTTCACCATTGTCTGATTTGGCCAAACAAAGTGATATTGATTTTAGTTTAACTTTGGAAATATGATTATAAAAAAAATATCTGCGAAACAAAAAATAGTTTTATCTACAGGTGGAATTTTATTAGCTCTATGTTTGGTGAGTTTTGGTATAATTATGCCAACAGTAAAATACATAAAAGGTTTAAAAAGAAATATTGAAATAACTGAAAATGAAATTGAAAAATCTTATCAAAAAATAAATTCTTTAAAAAATTCAATCAATAAATTAGGCGAAATAAAGTCAGAAGTAGAGCCTTTTTATTTTTTGACTTTGGATGAAGGGGATGAATTAAGTGTAATAAAAGTTTTAGAATCATTGGCTAGTCAAAATAATGTACTACAAACTTTAGATGTGAATTTTAATGATTGTAAAACACTTTCTAAAGATAATTTATACAATAAACCACATTATGTTTTCAAATTAAAACTTGTGGGTAAATATGTAGATATTTTAAATTATTTAGATGATTTAGAAGAATTGCCTTACTATTTTTTAATAGATCAAATTTCTTTTGGTCTTGAAAAAAATCAAAGTAATGGAACAGTTTTTGCTAATTTATCTTTGATTTTGAACAGTACAGTAAATTTTTATAACAGTTTTGAATAAAATATGAAAAACCAAATGTTTTTTGAAAAAAACAAAGTTGAGAAAATTATAATTTTAAATTATGTAATTATTGCTTTTGTGGCTGTGATTGCTCTTGCTTCTTTATGTTTTATTTATCATAATATTTATAAAACTATTGATACTGGAAAAAATCATGTTTTAGTAAAAATTAATCCAGATTTTGAACCAATTGATTTTGATTTGTATGAAAAGACTTTAACGGCTTGGCAAAATAAAATAAAAAAAGACAAAATTTACATTAAAATGGATCCTTTTTATCAAACTGTTGTTTCTACTACAACTATTTTTGAAGAAAATAAATTAAGTACAGAAGCAGATTTAGCAATTAAAGAATTGGTAGAAGAAACAAAAACACAAAATAATTCTTTGCTTTCAGAACCATCAGAAAAAAAAGATCAAATTGAAATTTCTTTATAATATTTTTTTATGCTTTATTTATTTGAACTCGGTCATCAACCACAAATTTCTTTGGAAGAAATTTTTTCAGTTTTAGAAAGAAAAAACATCAAATATGAATTGCTTGAACAAAAACAAAAACAAGCTTTTTTTGAAATTGATTTTATAATTGATGCCACAGAAATTATGCGTGATTTAGGTGGCACGGTAAAAATATCACAATTTTTAGGTTCAAATTCTCAAAAAGAAATAGTGGAATTTTTGAAAAATAAAAAACGAGAATCTAAAATAGTGTTTTCTATTTCAGCTGAAGATAAAAAATATGCCCAAAGACTAGGAATAGAAATGAAAAAAAATTTAAAAAAAGAAGGAATTTCAGCTAGATATGTAGAAATAAAAAATAGTGCTAGCGTTATTCATAATGATATTTTAGATAAAGGTGGAGATTTTTTTATTGATAAAAAAGGTGTTTTTGTAACTTTGGCAATACAAGATATAGAAGAATTTTCTCGACGTGATTTTGATCGTCCACAAAGTGATAGTGTGAGTGGAATGTTGCCACCAAAACTTGCTAGAATTATGATCAATTTAGCTGGACAAGAAAAAGAAAAAGTTTTGTTAGATCCATTTTGTGGTAGTGGAACAGTTTTGACTGAAGCTATTGATCTTGGTTTTGAAAAAATTATCGGTAGTGATTTATCAGCCAAAGCAGTGACTGATACAGAAAAAAATATTACTTGGTTAATAAATACTTCTCGCAAAAAAAATGAAAAAATTTCAGTTAAAATTTTTAAATCTGATGTCAGAGAATTATCACAAAAAATTTCCCTTAAATCAATTGATTTTATTGTTTTTGAACCGTTTATGGGTAAACCGATCAGAGGCAGAGAAGATGAAAAAATGATTTTAAAGCAAATAATGGAATTAAGAAATCTTTTTGTAGATGCTTTTACAGAATTCAAGAAAATTTTAAAAAAGGACGGAATTATTTTAGGCATTATCCCAAGATTTAATATTCAAGGTAAAATTTTAGAAATTGATTGTAAAAAAGAAATAGAAAAAATTGGTTTTGAAAATGTTGGATTTAAAAAACAAAAAACTTTAGTTTATGCTCGTCCAGGACAAGTGGTAGAAAGAGAAATATTTAAATTTAAGAATTAAGATTTCAGATTTTTTTCCTCCCCTATTAGGGGGAGGATCAAGGTGGGGTTATTTTTATAAAAAGACTACTTATATTAAGTAGCTTTTTGTTTAAAAAATAAAACCCGAGCCGAAGCCCAGGTTAGAAGATTCTGCAGATTGTGGTTTAACCACATCTGTCAAAATCTTCGGATACTTTTCTTTCGTCCGAAGACATAGCTTCGGCATCAAGAGGATCATTAAAAAAGTAAAAGTTCATATATCTCTCCTTTAAAAAAAATAATAATTTTTTATATCTTCTTTAAAGAAGATCTTGGGTCGCCATCATATTTTATTCTGCCCAAAGAAATTGAGCAGTCTTCTGGGACATGGCTTTCCCAGCTTTTGGTTATTTCGTTAAATTCTGGCTTTATGAAAAAGCCTCTGAGTTTACCATTATTACTGGTTGCTATGTATTTTATTTTTTTTGGTATAAAAAGTAAAATACCAAAATAAATTACAAAAACAAAATCACTTTTATGGCTTTTTATTGAAAAATTTTTCATTGTTTTCTCCGTTTATTTGATTAATTTTATTCCGAATTTTTTGAGAAGATTTTTTTTATTTTTTTGTCCGCAATACAGTTTTTGCTTACAGACAACCCTGCTGGGAGAGTCGGGGGTAAAAAACACTCTTCTTCCTCACTTACAAAAAAGTTGTTGGAAGAAAAAATTATTAAATCCCTTTTGTTTGGAAAAACAAAAAGAATTTTTTCTTTTTTTTCTCCTTTGTATAATTGGTGTTTACCAATGTAAATACCAAGAAAATCTTCACCTGTTTTTTGGTCGATCAAAGGATAAATCTCCCCAATTTTAGTTGGAAAGACCATTGGTTTTTCAAAAAAATTTGTGAAGTCTTCTTTCAGATTTTTCCAAGCTATATTTTTTAGTTCACTCATTTGTTTCCTCTTCATCTTTATCATCGTACATTTCATTTATATATTCAATTAACTTTAATACCCCATCAGAAAAAGATGGAAAGGGAAGCTTTGTCTGGAAACTTTCGTAATCTTCACAAAAAGTAGTATCTTTAGGATAGAAAGGTACTTTTTTGTCAGGATAACATTTTACTAAAATAAATTTCTTAGACCAAAAAGGAAAATTTTCTCCCATTGCTTGCCTTAAATATTTCTGGTGTTCGCAACCTGTTTTTTTTGTACAGGTTCGGCAAAACCATAATATAGTATCGCCAGCTTCATAATTTATGAAATAGTCAGTCACTTCAAAACCATCTGGAAGCTCAATCAAACTTTCTTTTTGTTCACTCATCTTTTTCTCCAAAAATTAAATTGTAAATAACTACTTTAAAACTACCTCAATTTTGCTATTTTGTCAATAAAGTACCAAACCAATTTGAGCGAGAGACTTACGTTTCTCGTTTAAATTGGTATGATACTAAAAAACTCCCTTTTACAGGAGTCTTATTTTTATTATTCTTTTAGATAATCGCAATGCTCGCAACTTTATCACCTTCTTTTTTAAATCTCATTATTCTTACTCCTTGAGTTGCTCTTCCTAAAGTTGAAATAGATTTTACTCCAGTTCTGATTGCTTGTCCGTGTACAGACATCAGCATAATATCTTTTTCTTCAGTATTATTGATTACACGTGTAGAAATTATTTTTCCAGTTTTTTCTGTGATTGCCATTGTTTTTATACCACTACCGCCACGACCTTGAACTTTGTATTCACTGATCGGAGTTCTTTTACCAAGACCATTTTCAGAAACAACTAATAATTCTAAAACTTTTTTCTTAACTAAATCAGTAGAAATCACGCCCATACCAATTATTTCATCTTTTGATTTCAATCTCATAGCACGAACACCGCTGGCTGTTCTACCCATTGCTCTAACTCCAGTTTCTTTGAATCTGATTGCTTGTCCGAGAGAAGATACAAGCATAATATCATTGTTGCCGTTTGAAGGTAAAACCCATTCAAGCATATCATCTTCTTTTAATTTTAAAGCTATAAGTCCTGATTTTCTAACATTTTTAAAATCTTCTAATTTTGTTTTTTTGATTGTTCCTTTGTTAGTTGTCATTACTAAATAAGCATATTTTCCCATATCATCCATAGATAATATAGCTGAAACTTTTTCATTTGGAGCAAGTTGTAAGAAATTTACCAAAGCCTGTCCTTTTGAAGTTCTAGTTGTTTGTGGTATGTCATAAGCTCGAAGTTGGAAAACTCTTCCGCGACTAGTAAAAAATAAAATATTATCATGAGTGTTAGTTGAAATAATTTGGTCAACAACATCTTCTTCTTTTGTGGTTAATCCGATTACTCCTTTACCACCACGTGATTGAGTTTTAAAAGTATCTGGTGGCAATCTTTTTATATAGCCATCTTTTGTTGAGATAATGAGTGTTGGTTCATTTGGTACTAAGTCTTCAACGCTAAAATCTTTTATACCTTGTTTAATTATTTGGGTTCGTCTTTCATCAGCATATTTTTCTTTCATTTCTTTTGTTTCGTTTTTTATTATATCCAAAACTTTTTTTGGACTTTTTAAAATTGCTTCTAACTCGGCGATGATTTTCATTTTTTCTTTGAGTTCATCTTCAATTTTTTGTCTTTCCAAATTGGCTAATTGTTGTAATTTCATTTCTAAAATTGCTTGTGTTTGTCTTTCACTAAATTTAAATTTAGACATCAAATTTATTTTTGCTTCTTCTTTATCTTTTGATTTTCTAATTGTAGCAATTATTAAATCAATTTTATCTAAAGCTTTTTTTAAACCTTCTAAAATATGAGCACGATCTTTTGCTTTTTCTAAATCAAATTCTGTACGGCGAACAACTACGATTTGTCGGTGAGCTACATATTCTTCTAAAATTGATTTTAAATTTAAAATTCTTGGTTGGATTCCACCATCTACTAAAGCAATCATGTTTACATGAAAACTTGTTTGAAGCTCAGTTAATTTAAAAAGTCGATTTAAAACTTTTTTTGGATAAGCATCTTTTTTTAATTCAATTACGATGCGAACTCCATCTTTGTTTGTTTCATCACGCAAATCCTTTATACCATCAATCTTTTTTTCTTGTACTAAAGTAGCAATTTTTTCTAATAAAGTTGCTTTGTTTATTTGATAAGGAACTTCAGTAACTAAAATTCTATATTTATCACCAGCCATTTCTTCAATTTTTGTTTTAGCTCGTACCACAATTCCGCCTCTTCCTGTAGCATAAGCTGTATTGATATCATTTTGATTATAAATTATCCCGCCAGTAGGGAAGTCTGGTCCTTTTATTATTTCACAAAGTTCTTCTATACTAGCATTTGGTTTATCAATTAAATAAATTATACCATCGCATAATTCACCTAAATTGTGAGGAGGTATATTTGTTGCCATACCAACAGCAATACCCATACTACCGTTTAAAAGAAGCATTGGTAATTTGCTTGGTAATACTTTTGGTTCACGATGTGATCCATCATAAGTTGCTACAAAATCAACAGTGTTTTTTTCAATGTCAGTTAATACTTCGTCAGAAATAGCTTTTAATTTTGCTTCAGTATAACGCATTGCAGCTGCGCCATCACCATCCATAGAACCAAAGTTTCCTTGTCCATTGACTAAAGGATTTCTCATATTAAAATCTTGAGCCATTCTAACCATTGAATCATAAATAGCACTGTCGCCGTGTGGATGATATTTTGCCATTACTTCTCCGACTACGTGAGCTGATTTTCTAAATTTAGCAGTGTGTTTTAACCCAATATTCCACATGGCATATAAAATACGACGATGAACTGGTTTTAAACCATCGCGAACATCAGGCAAAGCACGAGACACAATAACACTCATGGCATAATCCAAATAAGAAGTTTTCATTTCTTCTTCCAAAACAATTGGTAAAATTTTATCAGTTTTTTTTGTAGTTTCTTCTGTGTTTATAACTTCTGTTTCTGTTTTTTCGTTAGATTTTTTTTGTAAAGTCGATTTTTTCTTGATTAATGGCATAAATTTAATTTAAATTATTTTTTTCAACATCTGTAGTTGAAGTATTTATTTGTTTTAATTCATTTAAAATATTTTCAATCATTTTTCCTTCTTCATTTTTTGAATTTGTTGTCGAGACTGTATCTTCTTCAATTTTTATTGATTCTAATTTTGTTCCAATATTATTCATTACTTCTTTTAAATCTTGTTTTGTCTCATCAATAATTTTTTCTGATTCTTGTGCAATATTTTGATTTTTATTAAATAACCCATAAACATTACTTAACCACAAAAAAATTATTAATAACACAAAAAATAAAACACCCCAAAAAAGTATTTTTTGTCCAGCAATTGGTGATTCATAAATTGGTTTTTTTTTCTCTAAATTTTTTTTCTTAGTTTCTTCTTTTAAAATATCTGATATTTCATCAACTGTTTTTTCAAAATCAGAATTTTCTGTAATTTTTTCGTTCATAAAATTATTTTTATTCTTTTTCCAATAACATAATTTTCATTTCTTCTTCTGGAAGATCTTTTTTCTTAATAATAATTTTCTTTTCTGGATTTATATCTTTTAAACCTAGTTCTTTTAAGAAATTATCTATGTCTTTAGCTTTTGGATCATTATCACTTTTGTAAGCCATTGGGATTACAATTCTTGGTTCAATACTATTTATTGTTTTGATAGCTTGTTCAGTATCAAAAGATTTTTCATTGCCAACTGGAATAAAAAGAATATCAACACCTGATAATAAATCAATTTGTTTTTCAGTTAAGGTTTTGTTTGTTAATCCTAAATGTCCTAAACTTAATTTTTCTACATCAATTCGGATCATAGTTTCTTCTTCGCTATGTCCTTCTACTGCAGAAACCATGACATCTTTTATATCAACTTCGCCAGCTGTAGATAAAATATATGGATTACCTGATAAAGTTATAGAATTTTTTTCACCACGAGTGAAAATTGCAATATTTGGAGTTAGACTACGAGGAAATTCTCCTTGTTCTTGTTTGTAAGGATCTATGACTACTGTCAAATCAACATCAGCAGGTTTTGTTTGTATTTTTATTGCGGTGTTTCCAAGCCAAGTTATATGCATAAAATTTATTTAAATTATGAAAAAATATTAGTCTATTATATCAAATCAAGACTTTTTTGGCAAGAAAAAAATAGTCTAAAAACTAATTTTTACAGCCTATTTTTAACAGTTTATTATAAAAAAATTGTCCCCAGTGTCGTCTCTTGAAAAAAAGATGATTTTGTGGTAAGCTTAACAGGCTTTTAATAAATTTTTGAGGTAAGCTCTCAAAAACTTGATTTTTCAGGTTAATCATTTGACGCGTTATACGCGAAAATATGACAAATAGTAAAAAATTTGCGGATCTTTTAGAAGATTTTTACGCAAACATACCAAAAGAGGGGGATTTAATTAAAGGGAAAGTTATTTCCATAGACAAAGGCGAAATCAGAATCGATATCAACGGTTTAGTGATCGGCGTTGTTAGAGGAAATGAACTTTTTAGTGAATCAAGAGAATTTTCTGATACAAAAGTTGGCGACGAAGTTGAAGCCACTGTTGTTGAAGTAGAAAATGAAAACGGCGAAATGGAACTTTCATTCCGTACTGCTGGTAAAAAATTGATTTGGGACAGAATGGCTGAATATGCCAAAGAAGGCAAAGTAATTTCTGCTAAAGTTTTACAAGCAAACAAAGGCGGACTTATGCTAAAAGCTGATGCTTTAGTAGGTTTTATGCCAGTTTCTCAACTTAATCCTGATAATTATCCACGTGTTCAAGGTGGTGATAAAAATAGAATTTTAGAACATTTACGTTCTTTTATCGGTAAAAATATAAAAGTAAAAGTTTTGGATGCTAATGCTAATGAAGACAAACTAATTTTTTCTGAAAAAGAAATTTGGGAAGATGAACAAAAAAATATTTTAGATTCTTATAAAATTGGTGATGTTGTTTCCGGTGAAGTAAGTGCGCTTACTCCTTTTGGAGCTTTTATCAAATTTGGTGAAGGTTTAGAAGGTTTGGTTCATATTTCAGAAATAGTTTGGCAAAGAATAGATCACCCAAAAGATGTTTTAAAAGCAGGTGACAAAGTAAAAGCTCAAATTATTGATTTAAATAAATCAAAAATTTATCTATCTTTAAAAAGATTGGTAGATGATCCATGGAAAACAGTAAAAGAAAAATATAAAATTGGTTCTATTGTTGAAGGTGAAATTCATAAAATTGAACAATTTGGTTTGATGATCAAACTTGATGATCAAATTCATGGTTTAGCTCATATTTCTGATTTGACTGACAAAAGAATTAGTGATGTAAAAGTTTTGTTAGAAAAATTTAGTATTGGTGAAAAAAGAAGATTTGAAATAATTTCTATCGAACCACAAGAACACCGTCTAGGTTTAAAACTTGAAGGAGTTGGTAAGAAAAAAGAAGAAGAAAATACTGAAAAAACAAAAAAAGACACAAAAGATACAAAAGAAAATGAAGAAGAAAAAACTGAAGAAAAAAAATAAAATTAATGCAAAATGCAAAATTAAAAAACTACTATAGCTTATAGTGGTTTTTTAATAATATTTTTTGACTATATTGATTTTTTATAATATAATTATTTTGGATACACTGCAAAAATAATTCCGCAAATTGATTGCCCATCTTATGGTTTTTCTGACTAGGTACCAGAGATGGGCGTGAGTTCACTTAGCCAATTCCTTTTGCGGGATGAAGCAACAGTGTATCCAAACTCACGTCCTTTTTTGTTTTAAAAAATATATTTAATCATAATAATTATGTTTTGCACAATCAATAAAAAAATAATCGTTTTATTTTTTATAATTACATTTTTTACTATTCTGGGTGCTGGGTGTGAAAATGATCAATCAGAAAAAGACGAAATGATTGAGAATTTACAGAAAATAAATTTAGAGTTAAAAAATAAAATAGAAAATACATCTTCCACTTTGGAAGAAAATGTGGAAGAGAAAGAGCAAACGAAATTAGATTCTATAACACAAAATCAAGAAAAAATAAAAATTTTTGTAGAAGATTTACAGAAAGAACAAAACCAAGATGAAGAAGAAATAGTGGGGATTGAAGAAAATACAAAAAAAGAAGCTGAGGAAAAAGCAGCCGAAGAAGAACAAGAAGAATTACTTAAACAAGCCGAAGAAGAAAGACAAAAAGAACTTGAAATAAAAAGACAAACTGAAGAGGAAGCTAAAAAACAGGCTGAAGCTGAGGCAAAAGCAGCCGAAGAAGAACAAGAAGAATTACTTAAACAAATAGAAGAAAAAAGAATTGAAAACATATATAAAGAAGCAGTTCGTGTTAATACGTTGTTACTTGAAATAATGGAAGAAAGAAATGAAGAAGCTAATTCCTTAAAAGAAGAAATAGTAGAAATTGAGGACGAATACTATTCTATAGAAGAGAAGCCCATAGCTATGAATTTTATATTGGGACAACAAGCTAAATTATTAGAAGATACTAATTATTATCAAAAATTAGATTACCACAACCAGTTAATTGATGAACTGAATGAATTAATGTTGATTGCTAATGCGGTTAAATATTCAGCGGAAAATGATTTGCCTTTAGATTATAACATAGAAACTTTATTGAATAATTATGGTATTACTACAACTTTATAAAATCTATGTTATTAAATTTTTAAGATTTAAAAACCGTTGTAAAATTATCGCAGCGGTTTTTTGTTTGTTAGAAATAGTTAGTAAGCACGAAAGTATATAAGCAAGTAAGAAAAAAACCAAACACTTATCAGCTTACTAGCTTATGAGCTTACTCGCTTTTCTCTTTTTACTTTTAGCTTTTTATGTTATAATTAAGTTGGAAACAATTTTCTTTTATTTTTTATTATAAAAATATGTCAGAACCAAAATATAATGAAGCCATAAAAGTTGGTTTAAAATTTACTTGGCAACATAAATCAGTTTGGTTTTACGGTTTTTTTATTTCGATATTAGGACAATTTGGGATTTTTGAATTTTTATCTAAAATAACTTTAGTCGCTAGAGGAGAAACACCATCATCTTTGTTTTGGTATTTTTATTCTTCTTTGTCTGGAATAAAATTTTCTAATATTTATTTAAGTGTTAGCCAATGGTCATGGTTATTTTGGGTTTTAGCTTTTTTATTTGCTTTCGCTTTAGTTTTTGTTTATATCGCAATTGTATCTCAAGGAGCTTTAATAAAAAATGCGGCTACATTTTTTGACACAGGAAAATATGAAAATATTTCACTTTCTTGGCATGCTGGTGCTAAAAAGTTTTGGCCAGTTTTCTTTTTGAACATTTTAAAGAAAGGTGTTTTGTCAATTGTAATTTTTTCTTTAATCTTTGTTTTAGCTGAAGTTTTATTTTTAAATTCATGGTGGTCAGATTTTTTATTTATTTTTTCATTTCTTTTGGTTTCTTTGATTGGAATTCTTGTATCATTTTTAATGATTTATGCGATAGCTTTTGTAATTACTGAAGACAAAAATTTTAAGGAAGCAATTAAATTATCTTGGCATATTTTTAAAAAACACTGGTTAGTCTCATTTGAAGTTGGTTTTATCATGATTTTAGCTAATTTACTTTTGTTTTTGTTAGCTATTTTAGGTCTTTATATTTTCTTATTTCCAAGTATTTTGTTGATGTTTGGAGTTTTATTTTCAGCAAATGTATTTTTTTCAGTTTTGTGTATAATTTTTGGAGTTTTAACTTTTGCAATTTATTTAATACTTATTTCTTCTTTGTTTAATGTTTTTAATGTAAGTGTTTGGACATTTTTATTTATAAAAATGCGCCGTGAAGGAATAGTAAGTAGAATTTTATCTTGGTTTAAAAAATAAGTTTTATGAGTGATTTGGGAAATATTAATGATTTATTAGTTAATAACAATAAAATAAAAATATCTTCGGATGAAACCGAAGGAGTTTTTGATAAAAAAATGACTGAGATTAAAGAAAAAGAATTAGAAATCGAAGCACAAAGATTTGCTGCAAAAATAAATTTTCCTCATATTAATTTGACAAAATTTCCAGTTAGTCATGATTCTTTAAAACAAATAGAAAAGGAAACAGCTTTAAAAATTGGGGCTGTTTGTTTTTATTATGATAATGAAGAAATTAGAATTGGTGCTTTAGACCCAACCGCTGTTGAAGTTGAAGAATTACTTCATGATTTAAAATCCAGAAAAAATGTTGGGGGTGCTTTATATGTTATTTCACCAGTTAGTTTTAAACGAGTTATGAGACTTTATGACACAATGCCAAATGTTAAACCAATTAGTAAAGATATAGAAATAAAACTTGAGGATTTGGAAAAAGTTTCTGATAGTGTCGTTGATTTTCGTTCTATACGCGAACTTCTCAAAACAGGACAAAAAATTAGTGAAATGATCACCATAATTTTAGGTGCTGGTATGAAAACAAAAGCTAGTGATATTCATATTGAAGCTGAAGAAGGAAAAATTATTTTGCGTTTTCGTTTGGACGGCATTTTACATGATGTAGCAGAATTGCCAAAAGATTTGTTTGAAAAATTACTTTCTAGAATAAAATTACAATCATCTTTAAAAATAAACATAGTTAATAAACCACAAGATGGTCGATTTACTATAAAAAAACCCGGTGGAGATGTTGATGTTCGTGTTTCTACAATCCCTACTGTTTATGGGGAGAGCATAGTTATGCGTCTTTTGTTTCAAGATGAAAAAGGAGTAAAATTAGAAGATTTAGGTTTATCTACAAAAGCTTTTGATTTATTAAAGCAAGAAATTCAAAGACCAAATGGGATGATTATCACGACTGGTCCAACTGGTTCTGGTAAGACAACAACACTTTATTCAATTTTACATATTTTAAATAAACCAGGTGTAAAAATAATTACTTTAGAAGATCCAGTAGAGTATCGTTTAGAAGGAATCAATCAAAGTCAAATTGATAGAAGTAAAGATTATACTTTTGCAAAAGGATTACGTTCTATTTTACGTCAGGATCCTGATATTGTTATGGTTGGAGAAATTCGTGATTTAGAAACTGCGGACATCGCTGTTCAGGCAGCTTTAACTGGACATCTCATGTTATCAACTTTACACACAAATAATGCTGCAGGTACAATTCCTAGATTTTTAGCAATGGGTTTAAAACCATTTTTATTAGCTCCTGCTTTAAATTGTATGATGGGACAAAGATTAGTAAGAAGATTATGTCCGCATTGTAAAAAAGAAATTGATTTTGCAAATTTACCAGAAGTACAAAAGAAAAAAGTAGAAAAAATAATTTCTACTATGCCAAATGATGAGAAAAAAAATATTGAAGAAAATAAAAAATTTTTTGTTGCTAGTGAACGTGGCTGTGAAAAATGTAGTGGCATTGGTTATAAAGGCAGAATTGGAATTTATGAAATTTATATTGTAAATAAAGATATTGAAAATGCGATTTCTGCGGGGAATGTTGCAGAATCTTTTATAGAAGAATTACTTCATAAACAAGGTTTTTTGTCTATGGTGGAAGATGGAGTTGTCAAAGCTAATCAAGGGATAACTTCTTTAGAAGAAGTTTTTCGAGTTATTGATTAAACAAATTAAAAAAATAAATTATTTTTCATTTTTTATATGGTTAGTAACAAAAATTATAATCAAAATCAGTTTTCGCAGTCTATCAAATTTTATAAAATAATTGCGATTACTTTTTTATTTTTAACTTTATTTTTGCTTGCCTCAATTATTTTTATGTCAAGCAAAAGTGCAGAAATTGTAATTTCTACTTCTTCAGAACCAATTTCAATAAATTCTTCGCTACTACTTAGTGATAAAGAATTAAATTTAAATGCTTTAGTAACCAGTACGATTGTGGAATTTTCTAATACTTTTTATCCAGAAGGAGAAAAAACAATTTTAGCAAAAGCTGAAGGAGAAGTTACTCTTTACAATGAAACTGAAATTGATCAACCTTTAGTAGCTACTACTAGACTTTTAAATAAAGATGGAATTTTGTTTAGATTAAAATCGCGAGTTAATGTTCCAGCCAAAGGAAATGTAAAAGCAGAAGTTGTGGCTGATGAGGAAGGTCCAAATGGAAATATTGAAGCTGGAGATTTTGTTATTCCTGGTTTGCGTGAAGAAAAACAAAGTCAGATTTATGCTAAAAGTGAAAAAGCAATGGAAGGTGGAATTAGAAAAATTGGTATAATAGATGAAAAAGATATTGCCGAAGCTGAAACTGCTTTAGTGGAATTTTTAAAAGAAAAAGGCAAAGAAAGTTTGCGAGAAAAATTTTCTGATAGAGAAGGTCTTTATCAAGTAGAACAATATACTTTTGAAAATAGCAAAAAAATAGGTGAAGAAGCTGATAATTTTGTTTTGAGTGGAAAAGCAACAATATCAGCAGTTTTTTATGATAAAAAACAAATTGATACTTACGCAGTAGATTTATTAAATAGAGAAGTTACTAACAATAGTGAAGTTTTAAAATCTTCTGATAATGAAGCTTCTCTTAGTATCAAAAAAATAGATTTAGCTAAAAATGATGCTGAATTAAATTTGTCTTACTCTGGTTTAGTAAGTATAGATCAAAATAGTCGAGAATTACAAAAAATAATGTTTTTAGGAAAATCTGAAGACGAAGTAAAAAGATATGTTATGGCAATACCTCATGTAAAAAGTGTTGAAATGAATTTTAAACCAGTTTGGATGAGAACAATTCCTCATGTAGCTGATAATGTAGAGATTATTATTAGAGAAGAATAAAATAAATTAAAAATTCAACCTACCTGCCGGCAGGCAGGAATGCAAAATTAAAAAAATATGAAAAAATGGGAGGGGAAAAATAATATTAAATATAGGGCTTATTTATTTGCGATTAATGTTATCAAAACACTGGATGAAACAAAAAATAAAGAAATAAGTTTTTCAATAATTATCAAACAATTATTAAGAAATTCAACTAGTATCGGAGCAAATATAATAGAAGCACAAGCTGGGAGTACTAAAAAAGATTTTATAAATTTTCTAAACCATTCTTTAAAATCATCTAATGAAACAAAATTTTGGCTTAGTTTATTAAAAGATACAAATAAAATCAAAGAGCATCAGGTTAATGAATTGATAAAAGAAAATATTGAAATATCCAAAATTCTTGGTTCAATAATAATAAATTCAAAAATAACCATAACTAGGTTATTTTTAATTTTGCATTTTTAATTTTTAATTTATAAGATTTGACATTTTTTGATAAAAATACTATTATTTAATTATATACGTTTGGACGAGAAACAATTCTGGCGTTAGCTTCCTTTATAAGAGAAAAAAGGTCGTGGCTGAAAACCTTTTTAAAGAGAAAAACGTTTAGATACCACTCTCGGAGTATAAAAATTTAAAAAGTAAAAAAACGGGTGGAACCGTCCTTCGCTCACCTTTGGTGAGCTTTAGAACAGCAGACCGTCAAGGTATTGGAAATTGTATATTCAATTATTTAAACCTTGCTGGTTTTGCCAAAAGTCTTTCACACAAGGACCCCGATAGATAATTTTATATTTGTAAAGTTGTTTGTCGGGGTTTTTAAATTAAAAAAATATGAAAAAAATAATTTTAAAAGGAAAAAGATTAACTTTGAGACCAGTCAAGATTGCTGATGCTGAAAAATTTTTTAAGTGGCTAAAAGATAAAGAAGTCATTAAATATTTAACAGTACAAAAAGTTAAAAATTTAGAAGAAGAAAAAAAATATATAAAAAAAATCAGTAAAGAAAAAGACAGATATTTTTTTAGTATTGTTAACGAAAACAAATTACTTATTGGGAATACTAATTTAAAATTATCTGAAAAAAATAAAAAAATTTCGTTAGGGATAATTATCGGAGAAAAAAAAGAATGGGATAAAGGTTATGGAACAGAAACTATACGATTATTGATTGATTTTGTTTTTAACAAATTAAAATACAATCGTTTTGAATTAGATGTTTATAAAGAAAACAAAAGAGCAATAAAAGTCTATAAAAGAGTTGGATTTAAAACAGAAGGTGTAAAAAGAGAAGGAGTGATAAGTCCAGTTACAAAAAAATATGCTGATTTAATTATGATGAGTATTTTAAAATCAGAATATAAAAAATAAATAATTTAAAATTTAATTTTTAATATGGAAAATAAACAAGAAAAAAATATTGAAATGATGCGTCACAGTTGCGCTCATTTAGTGGCCGCTGCAGTCAAAGAGCTTTATCCAATAGCTAAATTTGGTGTTGGGCCAACAGTAGAAAATGGTTTTTATTATGATATAGATTTTGGTAAAGATTCTATCAATGAAGAAGATTTAAAAAAAATTGAAGAAAAAGCTAAAGAATTACAAAAACAAAACGTGCTTTTTGAAAGAATGGAATTACCAATAGATGAAGCGATAAAATTTTTTCAATCAGAAAAACAGGATTATAAAGTTGAGCTTTTAAAAGATCTTAAAGAAAAAGGAACAACAAAAATAAATTCAGAAAAAGAATTAGCTGATACATTTGGAAATGATATAAAAAATGTAAGTTTATATAAAACTTTAAATTTTACTGATTTATGTCGTGGTCCTCATGTAGAAAAAGCAAAAGAAGTTGGTTTTTTTAAACTAACAAAATTGGCTGGAGCTTATTGGCGTGGCGATGAAAAAAATTCTCAACTTACACGTATTTATGGAGTTTGTTTTGAAACAAAAGAAAAATTAAATGAATATTTTGAATTTTTAAAAGAAGCTGAAAAAAGAGACCATAGAAAATTATTACAATCAATGGATTTATGTCATTTTGAACCTGAATATGCTCCTGGTGCGGTTTTTTGGCATCCAGCTGGTTGGATTGTTTATCGTTCACTGATAAATTTCATGAGAGAAAAACAAGAAAAATCAGGTTATATAGAAGTAGAAACTCCAAGATTGATGGATAGAGTACTCTGGGAATCATCTGGTCATTGGGAAAAATATGGTGAACATAATTATTCTGGAAAAACAGAAGATGAAAGACAATTTTGTGTAAAACCAATGAATTGTCCAGGAAATATTTTAGTTTATAAAAACGGTTTAAAATCTTATAAAGATTTACCAATCAAAATGTCAGAATTTGGAAAAGTAAATCGTTATGAAGCTTCGGGCGTTTTGCATGGTCTTTTACGAGTTAGAGAATTTACTCAAGATGACGCACATATTTTTTGTACTCCAGAACAGATAGAAGAGGAAAGTGTAAAAGTAGTAAAGTTTATTTTAGATACTTACAAAGAATTAGGTTTTGAAAAAGTAAGAATAAAACTTTCAACTCGTCCAGAAAAGAGAATTGGTAGTGAAGAAGTTTGGGATAAATCAGAAAAAGCTTTGGCTGATGCTTTGATACATAATAATTATGAATTTGAAATTTCAAAAGGGGAAGGAGCTTTTTATGGACCAAAATTAGAATTTGTTTTGCGTGATGCGATTGGTCGCGATTGGCAAATGGGCACACTTCAAGTTGATATGAATTTACCAGAAAGATTTGATATTTCTTATATCGGAGAAGACGGAGAAAAACATCGTCCAGTAATGCTTCATCGCGCTATTTTGGGCTCAATAGAAAGATTTATGGGTATTATGCTTGAACATTATATTGGCAATTTGCCAGTTTGGCTTGCTCCAATTCAAATAAAAGTTATTCCAGTTTCAGAAAAACATATTGATTTTGCTAATAAATTAGTTGCTGAATTTAAAGAATTGGGAATTAGATCAGAAAGTGATGATGCTGATGAAACAGTTGGTAAAAAAATTAAAAAAGCGACTGCCCAAAAACCTCCTTACATGGTTGTTGTGGGTGATAATGAAATTGCTGGAGAAGATTGGACTGTGAGAATTCGTGGTGAGGAAGAACAATTAAAAATTTCTAAAGAAAAATTTTTAGAAAAAATTAAAAAAGAAATTGAAGAGAGAAAATAAATTAAAAATTCAAAATGCAAAATTAAAAAACAGTCTTAGAAAAATAAGACTGTTTTTTTGAATATTATGGTTTTTTTATTCTTTGCTACCTAAATATATAAAATTTATTATTATTACGAAGAAAATAAATTGAAATAAATAATGAGAAGAAATTGTTAACAATAATCCATATCCTGCAGCTATTGGTAGATTTCTAAAAACATTATTTTTACATTCTAACATGGCGTTTTCATATTGCATGTTTGTTGAATAATAAGAATGTTTAAAGTGTAAGTCAGTGGTGATATCATAACATTTTAAAAAACTATCCATATAATCATTAATGGCAAACGCAAAAATATAAAGTATAAAAATTATATATAAAATAATTCCTAGACGAAACCACCATTGTTTAAATAAAAAATCATGTTTTTTTAGAAAAAAAACAGAATTTTTTTCATAAAATTTGATAAAATTAAGTATGTATTTATTTTATTGTTTCAAAACAAGAAAATATAGTATTTTATCTATTTTAATTCATTTTTAAATTCTTCTAAATTATTTAAAGAAATAATTTTTTTTGGATAAGCATCAATACCTAAATCATTAGTTAATTCAGAAAAATAAATTGCCTTTTTAAGTGCAAGTGCATAACCAAGTTCAATTTTACAACTTGTTCCCATATAACCTTCTGGTAAAATAAAATAGACAGCATCTGCTTTTTCTATTGCTTTGTGGTGTTCTTCTGCTAATTTTGCTTTTTCTTGAATAGAAAGAGCTACATCTCTATTTTCTTCACTATAATCAATATTTGGAAATACTGCTACAAAACCCAAATCATCCAATTTTTTCATTGTTTCTTTGATTATATTGCGAAATTTCATGCTTGAACCAATAATTATTTTTTTCATATTTTAATTTTGCATTTTTAATTTATTTTATCTTAGCATTTTAAAATAAAAAAGTAAAATTTTATTATTGACAGGTTAGTTCTATTTTGCTATCGTTTTATTAGTTGCTCATTAATAATTTATGTTGGGGGAAAAGATGAAAAGATTTGTTTCGTTTATTTGTTTTTTGCTTTTTTTTGCTTTTATTTTTTTGGGGATTATCGGTTTAGAGGCAAAAATAAGTCAAAATTGGAAAGAATCTTCTGTAAGTTTTAGTCATTCTTTTTTTTGTCTCGTTGTTTTTTATATTTTAAAATTGATTTCTAATTTTTTTATTAAACAAAAAGAAAAAAAAGGAGATTGTCATGAAAACTAGTGAAATTTTCGGTTTTGTTTTTTGGGCGGTCTTTATCATTTTTGGAATAGGGACCGAATTTTTAACCTGTGAAACAAGAAAAAATTTTTTCTTTAAATTTTTTCTTTTTCTGGGAGGATTTTTTATCGCAGGAATCATCCTCAGTCTTTTGGGAGTGATAGGCTGTATGATTTTGTCTCCGTTTTTTTATTTTTTTAATATAAACTGGTGGTTTATTACCATCGGTTTTTGAAAAATTTTTTTGGAGTTTTTATATCCGGGCTTCGGCTCGGGTTTTGTTTTACAAAAAAATCTGCTTAAAACAGATTTTTTTATTTTTGAATTTTTCCTTTTAATTTTTTACTTTTTAAGATATTGTCCAGTAAAACTGTTTTTATTTTTTTTGATATCATTTGGAGTTCCTTCGGCGATAATTTCACCACCTTTTTTTCCACCTTCAGGACCCAAATCAATTACCCAATCACTAGATTTGATAATATCAGTATTATGTTCAATTATTAAAACAGTGTTTCCTTTGTCAACTAATTGATTTAAAACATGAAGTAGTTTTTTTATATCTTCAAAATGAAGTCCAGTACTTGGTTCATCCAAAATATATAAAGTTTTTCCAGTTGAACGACGTGAAAGTTCAGTAGCTAATTTTATTCTTTGTGCTTCACCACCAGAAAGAGTTGTGGCAGGTTGTCCAAGTCCGATATAATTTAAACCAACATTTCGTAAAATTTGTAATTTTTCTATAATATTTTGTTTACCTTGAAAAAATCTAAATGCTTCTTCAATAGTCATATCTAAAACTTCAGCAATATTTTTTTCACGATAATGAACTTCCAAAACTTCTTTTGTGTATCTAGTCCCGTGACAATCAGGACATTCTGCATAAACATCATTTAAAAAATGCATTGGAATTGTGATATAACCTTCGCCTCCACAAGTTTCGCAACGTCCATCACCTTTGACATTAAAACTAAAAGTTCCAGCTGTATAACCGCGCATTTTAGCTTCTGGTAATTCAGCAAATAAATCACGAATCAAAGCAAATAAACCAGTATAAGTGGCTGGATTGGAGCGAGGTGTGCGTCCAATCGGAGTTTGATCTATAGAAATTACTTTATCAATATTATTTATTCCTTTTATTTTAGTAAAAGCTCCTGGTTCTTCTTTTGAACGATAAAAATATTTTGTTAAATATTTACTTAAAATATCTAAAATTAAAGTTGATTTACCAGAACCAGAAACCCCGGTAATACTCACTAGTTTTCCTAGTGGAATATTGACATCAATATTTTTTAAATTATTTGCTTTGGCACCTAAAATAGAAATAAATTTCCCATTACCTTGACGAAATTTTTTATTTTCTTCAATTTTAACTTTACCACTTAAATAAAGTCCGGTTAAAGATTTTTGTGATTTTTGGATCATTTGGTTTGTACCAGCTGCCATAATCTCTCCACCATATTCACCAGCTCCTGGACCAATATCAATAATATAATCAGCTTCTTTCATCAAATCTCTATCATGTTCCACCACAATTACAGTATTGCCTGTATCACGCAGAGATTTTAAAGTTTTTATTAATTTATCATTATCTTTTGGATGTAATCCAATGCTTGGCTCATCTAAAATATAGATAAGTCCAGAAAGCCCAGCTGATAATTGACTTGATAATCTAATTCTTTGTGATTCACCACCAGAAAGAGTGTTTAGCGGTCTGTCTAAAGTTAAATAATTTAAACCAACTTCAAGTAAATTTTTTAATCTTTTAGAAACTTCTTTGATAATTGGTTCAGCAATTTTTTTATTTTGTTCGTTCATTGATTTAACAAAATTTTTGAAAAATTCATAAGATTCTTCAATACTCATTTCAACTATGTCAGCAATATTTTGGTTGTTTATTTTTATTGCTAGATTTTCAGCTTTTAATCTTTTGCCATGACAAATCGGACAGACATTTTCTTTCATGTAAACTTCTATTTCTTTTTTTACATAATCAGATTTTGTTTCTAAATATTTATTAGTTAAATTTGGCACTACTCCTTCATAATGACATTTTTTATTTTCAATTAAATATTCAGTACCATCAGTTCCATATAAAACAGTGTTAATAGCTTTTTGATCAAGTTGTTCGACTGGTGTATGAATAGAAAAACCATGAGTTTCAGCAACTTTTTCTAAAATATTTAAATAATTTTGTCCATTTCCAATTAAACGTGTCCATGGTTGTATAGCACCTTCAGCAATTGTTAATTTTGGATTTGGAATTACTAATTCCGGATCAACTTCCAAAGTTTTTCCCAAGCCAGTACAACGGCGACAGGCTCCATGCGGATTATTAAAACTAAATAAAGTAGGATTTATTTTTTCAAAAATTTTATTACATTTTGAACAAATAGGTAATAGAGAAAAAATATTTTCTTCATTATCAACTAAATTTATAGTTTTAACAAAACCATTAGAATAATCTAAAGCTTTTTCTATTTCTTTTAAAAGATTTTTTGGATTGATTTTTTTTACTTCGCCAATCACGATATCAATATCATATAAAGAATCATTTTTAAAAGGAAAAATATTAATATCTTTTAATTTTTTTAATGATCCATTGATCAGAATTTCACCGTATCCAGTTTTTTCTAATCTTGTTTTTAAATTTTTTACTTTAATATTTTCTTGACGAATAATAGGTGAACTTAGTAAAACTTCTTCACCATTTTTTATTTTTTTTCGAATAATTTCAGTAATTTCACCAACAGTATTTGAATTTACTTTTTGATTACAATTTGGGCAATATTGTACGCCTAGTCTGGCAAATAACAATCTTAAATAATCATATATTTCAGTACTAGTGCCAACTGTTGAACGAGGATTTTGAGTATTGTTTCTTTGGGCGATAGCAATGGTTGGTGATAAACCAGTGATTTCATCAACATCAGGTTTGTCTTGCATGTCCATAAATTGACGAGCATAAGCGTTTAGACTCTCAGCGTAACGTCTTTGACCCTCAGCATAAATTGTATCAAAAGCCAAACTGGATTTTCCCGAACCAGATAAACCAGTGATAACTACTAATTTATTTTTTGGAATTTCCAAAGAAATATTTTTTAAATTATGGACTTTGGCATTTTTTATTTTAATTTTTTCATTCATATTATTATCTACTTAAATATTCATAAAATTTTCTTTCAGTGTCTTCGTCATCAATATCTTGGAAATTTTTAACATTTATATTTATAGTTATACCTTTTAATAATTCTGCTTCATCAATAAAATATTTTTCTTTAGCTGCTTTTAAAATATCTATTGTTTTTACTTTATTAAAAATATCAGAAGTAGAGACATCACTCATATCAACTCCAACACAAATGTTTGCATCATTACATTCAGTTATTCCGACTAAGTGTTTTTCATCAGAAGCATCGCCATTTTCATTAAATTCAATAGCAAGTAAAAATCCTTTTAACCCTTTATTTTTATTACATAAATTTTGATCAATTTTTTGATTTCTTAAACCCGTTTTATATATTTGTACTTTTAAGTCATTGTCTTCTTTTGTTTCTGAAATTTTTGTTTCTAAATCATTAAATGTACCATCGTTACAAACATAATAAATTTTAGGTTCATTTACCCAAGTCCATTCCCAGCCTTCAGAAAAAGTAACACTATCCACAATCTCACTTAAAATATAAAGGAAACCATTATTTACAACTTTGCCTGTGATATTAGCTTCAATACAACTTGGTGTTGTTGTATTTAAAGCAGCTAAAGCACACATTGTTCCAGCTTTCTCACAATAACTACCTTGGCAAGTTTTTTCTCCAGCGCCAACATAATAATTTTTTCCACAAATTGCTCGACTTGAAGAAACTGATTCAGATTTATTAGCACTAGTTGCCGGACTTGTATATAAGGAAGTATTTTTATCTTTTAATTGTGAACAATAAGGTGCATAATAATCTTCATTAACCATATAAATATTCATTGGTCGAAAATTTACTAAATAAGGATTTATGGTGTAAAGAATAGAGTAAGATAAAGCTAAAAGAATTAAACCAATACTTGCTCCAGCAATTTTTTTCTTAGCTTCAGAAATAGCATTTGATTCTCCGCCAGATATAATCCATTGAATTCCAGCAATTATTATAATAATTATAGCTACGATACTAGCAGCCGCAAAAGCATATTTATAAATATAAGATATAAAATCAGTTAAATCTGTAAAATCATTTCTACCAGCAATAGAAATATTGGTTGTAGCTGCACTTGAAGCTAGACAAAAACCAAATTCACCATCAAATTTATTACTTTTGCCTTTTTCATCTGTATCACAAATCAGCATAGATTCTGATGTAATTTTGAAACCTTCTTTTGCTTCGTTTGTCGTTAAATAAAAAGTTTGTTCACGATAGGTGATACATTTTTGTTTTTCCCAACAATGATTTGTATCTAAATTAACAGCTCCAACGGACAAAGGTAAAAAAGAAAATATGGATAGAAACAGAAAAAAAAGTTTTCGCATATTTTTTAATTAATTATTTATGAGTTGTAAAATTTTTTCAGTCCAATTTTTTTCAGCCTGCACTCCTTCTAAAATATAACCGTTTATTAAATAAGTTGGTGTGCCTCTAAAATTATAATCAGAAAAATCTTTTAAATCTTGGTTGATTTGATTTTTATAAGTTTCAGAATTGAAACAATTTTGAAAATTTTCTGTGTCCAATCCTAAATCAGAAGCTATTTGAAAAAGATTGTTTTGGGTATGATTTTCATTTGTAAATAATTTTTCATAATATTCCCAGAAATAACCTTGCTCATTGGCACAGGCACTGGCTAAAGCAGTTTTATAAGATAAATTTTCAGTGCCATTTAAAATTGGAGTATATTTAAAAATAATTTGACTAATTGGAAATTTTTCTTGTATATCTAATATTTTTTTATAATCTTGTTTGCAGTAAGAACATTCAAAATCCATAAAAGCAATAATTTTTATTTGAGAATTATCCTCACCTTTTTTAGGATTATAATTATTAATTAGATTTTCCCAATTTTTTATTTCAGTGGTTTGAAAATCAGTCTCTTGATTTTGGCTAACTGCACTAAAATTAGCATTTATTTTATTTATCTTCTCAGTATCACCAAATTTAATTTGATAAAAATAATAAGCAAAAAAAACTAAAAAGAAAATTCCGAATCCACACAAAACGAACAAAATAAATTTTAAAAAAATATTTAAAAAAACGTTTTTTATAGTCATGTTTTCGGGATTAAAAATTAACACCCATAGTATAGCATATTTTTTGAAAAGTCAATAGCTTGACCTAGATTTTCTGTAATCTAAAAAAGAAGGATATTATCCACAGAAAAATTACTTGAATTATTTTTCTGTTGTGATATATTTGTTTTTGAATAATTTTATTTTTAATTTTTTTAGTTTTTATGGAAGAACAATACGAAATAATGAAAACCTCACTTCTTGAACAAATCAGAGAAGTTTTAGAAGAAATTGAGGAAGGTATGGCTAGAACTCATGAAGAAAAATACGCGATGTTAGAAGATGCTTTAGAAAATGCTTCAGATATTGATGAATTAAAAGTCGCTTTTGACCAATGGTATGGGGACCAAGCTGAAGAATTGGATTTAGAATATGAATTAGAAGAATTGTGGGATGGAGCTTTAGGTCGTTCAGGTTTAGATTTTTAATTTTTTTAACAATTGAAAACTTTTTTTAAAAATGGTACTCTATAAGTACTGTTTTTTAATTAAAAATATGAATAAAAGAAAATTAGATAAGATTGTAAAAAGTCTTTTACAGCCTAAAAAAGGAATTTTAGCAGCAGATGAAAGTTTTGCTTCTATTGCCAAAAGATTTACAAAAATTAATTTAGAATCAACTCCTGAAAATCGCAGAAAATATCGAGAAATGTTATTTACTGCTCCTAAAGCAAAAAAATATTTAAGTGGTGTTATTTTATTTGAAGAAACTTTATATCAAAAAAATAATGAAAATGTACTTTTTACTGATTTTTTAAAAAAGAACAAAATTAATCCGGGTATAAAAGTTGATTTAGGTACAGAATTTTTTCCTGATAATAAAGTTGAAAAGTATACTCTAGGCTTGGATGATTTGGCAGAAAGAATAAAAAAATATAAAGAAACAGGTGTAGTTTTCGCTAAATGGCGAGCAATTTTTAATATTGGAAAAGATTTACCAAGTGAAGAATGTTTAAACCGTAATGCTTTTGATTTGGCTCATTATGCTTTTATCTGTCAAGAAAATGATATTGTGCCTATAGTTGAACCAGAAGTTTTAATGGATGGTCGCCATGATATTGAAGCTTGTTATGAAACTACAAAAAAAGTTTTAAATAAAGTATTTTTAGAATTAAAGAAAAAAAATGTTTATTTACCTGGAATTTTGTTAAAACCAAATATGATAATTTCAGGTTTAGAAAACAAGATTGATTTACCAGCTGATGTAGCCAATAAAACAATTGCTTGTTTTACTGAAAGTGTCCCAGCAGAAGTAAAAGGCATTGTATTTTTGTCTGGTGGACAATCGGAAGATCAAGCTTGTGCTAATTTAAATGCAATTAATAATAAAAAAATATTTAAAAAATTACCTTGGAGATTAACTTATTCTTTTGGTAGAGCTTTACAAAATTCAGCTTTGGAAGTTTGGCAAGGAAAAGATGAAAATTTTGCAACAGCACAAAAGGTTTTTTTACTTTCAGCAAAAAAAGCCAGTTTAGCTAGTCGTGGTAAATTATAATTTTTTTATGTTTGAAATAGCTTTTATTGATTTTGACGAGACATTATTTAATCGTTATGATTTTAAAAAAAAAATAGCGGATTTTTTTATGAGTTTAGGAGTAACTAGAGAAGATTATGAAAAAAGTTATTTATTATCTCGTAATACCTATTCTCCCAAAATAAATGATTATAGTTTTGAAGAACATATAGAATTTTTGCAGAATTTTGGTTACAATTTTGATTGTAAAAATACTTTAAAAGAACTGAATAAGATTTTTTTGAAGATAAAGTTGGCTGATGATGCAGATTATTTTTTAAATAATATGAAAAAATTTTCTCAAAAAAATATTTTGTTATCTGTAGGACAGAAAGATTTCCAAATGAAAAAGATAAGATTTACAAATGTAAAAAAATATTTTGATAAAGTCCAAGTTTTGGATGGTGGAAAAGAAGTATATTTAAATAAAGTGCTTAAAAAGAATAAACAGTATTTATTTATAAATGATGATATAAAAGAAAATATTTTAATAAAAAATTTTTTTAATAATGTGGTTGTAATTTCTAAAACTGATCTTAAAAAATATAGCCTAGAAGATTATAAAAAAAGTCAGATTCCTTTTTTTAACACTTTAACTGAAATTTTTGAGTATGTACAAACAAAATATCAATAAAATTGGCGGAGTTATTTTAGCTGCTGGCAAAGGCACTAGATTAAATTGTGTCGATATTCCAAAAGTAATGAAAGAAATAGGTGGCCGTCCAATAGTAAGTTATACAGTTGAAACTTTGCAAAAAATGAATTTTACAGATAAACAAATTTGTTTAGTAGTTGGTTTTCAAAGAGAAAAAGTTAAAGAATTTTTTTCTGACAAAGTAAGTTATGCAACTCAAGAAGAACAAAAAGGTACAGCTCATGCTGCTTTTGTCGGAATTTCTTCTTTACCAAAAGACATTGAAACAGTTTTGATTTTAAATGGGGATGATAGTGCTTTTTATAAAGCAGAAACTTTAGAAAAAATTATTGAACATCATTTAAAAAATTCAAATATTTTAACCTTGCTTTCTGTCAAATTGCCTCAGCCAGGCGATTTAGGAAGAATAGTTCGTCATGAAAATGGTGACATTGAAATTATTGAAAAAGAATATTTTACAGAAGAACAAAAAAAAATTAATGAAATAAATACTAACACATTTGTTTTTAATAGAAAATGGTTTGAAGAAATGTTTCCTAAAATGCCAATGTTAAGAAAATTAGGAGAATATGGTTTACCAACTGTTTTAGCCATGGCTCGTGAACAAAAAAAGAAATACGAAGTTATTTGTCTTGAAAATTCAAATGAATGGTTTGGAATAAATAACCCAGAACAATTAGCCGAAGCTGATCAAAGAAAAAAACAAGAAAAATAATCACAAATTTTATTATGAAAAAATTTTTTTTAAATGGTTATGAAGTAGCAACTAAAGCTTGTATTGAAGCTGGAGCTGAGTTTATGTATGGTTATCCAATCACACCTTCAAGTGATATTTTAAATGAATGGATAAAACAAGCGCAAAAAAATAAAAAATTACAATATCTTCAAACCGAGGATGAAATTGCCGCTGGTTTTGCTTTGTGTGGTTCTGTAATAGCTGGTAAAAAAAGTTTTACAGCAACTTCTGGCCCAGGAAATGTTTTGATGCAAGATGCTTTGAGTATGGCTGAAGGAATGCGTCTACCTTTTGTAGCAATTATTGCCCAGAGAGGCGGTCCAAGTTCAGGAACAGTAATTTATTCGCAACAAGAAGTAAATTTAACAGTTCATGGCGGAAATGGTGAAGGCTTGAGAATAGTTTATTCTCCAAGTGATTTAAAAGAATTATATCGTTTTATTCGTTATGCTTTTAATGTTGCTTGGAAATATCGTTTCCCAGCTATTGTTTTAACCGATGGTTATCTTTTAAAGACAAAACAAGATTTTGAAATTGTTAATCAATTTAGAAATGAAAAAGCTTTTCCTTTGTTTACTGAAAAAAAACAAAAAAATATTAGAAATATTTATACAGCTGAAGAAGAATTAGCAGAAAAATTATTTTCAGATAAAGAAGATTTTGTTTTGTTGGCAAAAGAAATAAGTGAATCAGATTCTTTTGAATTAGAAAAAGCTGATTATGCGATTATCGCCCATGGAATTGTTGCAGCGGTTGCTTACGAATCAATAAAAGATTTAAGAAAAAAAGGAATCAAAATTGGTTTATTTAAACCTTGTACACTCAGTCCGTTTCCTGTCCAAGATTTAAATGAAAAAATGAATAAGATAAAAAAAATTTTTATTGTGGAATCAAGTTTGGGACAATTAGCTGATTTAATAAAACAAAATTTGAATTTTTTACCAGAAATAGTTGTTTTACAAAAACCAGCTTTAGGTATTGAAAAAACAGAAATAGAAGAATTTGTAAAAAATAATATTTAATTTATGGAATTTAAAAGTAATTTTTGTCCTGGATGTGGACAAGTAATGATTTTACAAGCTTTATATAAAACTTTGCAAGATTTAAAAAAAGAAGACAAAGCAGTTTTGGGTTTAGATATTGGCTGTTCTCTTTTGGCTTGGAATTTTTTACCAATCAATACATTTCAAACTCATCATGGCCGCGTAGCTCCGACAATGGTTGGTTATAAAAAAGCTAATCCTGATTCAATTTCAATAGCATATACTGGAGATGGCGGAGCTTATGCAATAGGACTTCAAAGTTTACTTTGGACAGCAAAAAGAAATGAAGCAATAACTGTAATTGTAGTTAATAATTCTATTTATGCGATGACTGGTGGACAAACAGCTCCAACTACATTAAAAGGACAAAAAACTGATACTTCACCACAAGGTTTTGAAGGAGAAAGTTTTTTGGGACCAGAATTATTACGTTCTTTAAATAAAAAAGCTTTTTTAACTCGAACTTCTTGTAATGATATTAAAGATTTAAAAAGAGTTTTGTCTTTAGCAATAAAAAATCAGTTGAAAGGAAATTTTTCTTTAATAGAAATTTTATCTTTTTGTCCGACAAATTGGAAAACCAAAGGTAAAGCAACAATTGACTATTTAGAAAATATGAAAAAAACTTTTCCAATTGGAGAAATAGAATAAAATTCAAAATACAAAATTAAAAAGTCAAAAATTAATCAGAAAATTAAAAAATAAAAAGGAAAGTGGAAATAAATAAAAAATTTTTCCTTTTCCCTTTTTACTTTTGAATTTATTTATTATGAATATTTTATTTGCTGGTGATGGCGGACAGGGAATACAAACAATAGCTAGTATTTTTTCTGAAGCAATTTTTTCTGATAAAAAATTTTTTGTCAGTGCAATTCCAAATTTTGGTTTGGAACAGCGTGGAGGTGTTTCTTTGGTTTTTGTAAGATTATCGGATGAAGAAATAAAATATCCAAAATTTTCTGTAGCTGATATTTTATTAATTTTATCTGAGCAAGCTGATGAAAGAACACAGGTCTATCGTGCAAAAGAAACTTTAGTAATTGATAGTAAAAAATTTTTACATATTTTACAAGAAGAAAATATTGAAAAAACATCTTTAAATATTTTTTTGCTTGGATTTTTGACTTCTTTATTAACAAAAGATAAAATTTTAACAAAAAAACAAGTTTTTAAAATTTTGAAAACTAAATTAGAAAAAAAAGCAAATTGGTTAGAAAATAAAAAAGCTTTTTCTTTGGGTTTTGAAATATTTAATAAAAATAAATTATAAAAGTATGTGTGGAATAATTGCTTATATTGGAGACAAAGAAGCTTTGCCAATTTTATTACAAGGTTTGCGTCGTTTAGAATATCGAGGTTATGATAGCGCGGGGATTGCAATTTTGGATAAAGAAAAAATTAAACAAGTTAAATCGATCGGAAAAATAGATAATTTAGCTGAAAAAATAAAAGATCAAAATTTAACTGGAAAAATTGGTATTGCTCATACTCGTTGGGCAACTCATGGTGGTGTAACTGAAAATAATACCCATCCTCATATTTCAAGTGATGGCAAAGTTATATTAGTTCATAATGGAATAATTGAAAATTATCGGGAGATAAAAGAAAAATTAGGTTCAAAATATAAATATAATTCTGAAACAGATTCAGAAGTTTTGGCAAATCTGATTAGTTCTTTTTATACTGATGATTTACGTTTAGCTGTAGCCAAAGCTTTGAAATATGTTCGAGGAACTTATGGTATTGCAGTTTTATCCCCAACTGAACCAGAAAAAATCATTGTGGCCAGATTAGGAAGTCCTTTGGTTATTGGCATTGGAGAAAATGAATATTATGTAGCGAGTGATGCCAGTCCAATGTTAGCTTATACTAAAAAAGTAATTTTTTTAAATGACGGTGAAATCGGAGAAATAACTAAAAATAATTTGCAAACTTATAATTTAAAAGATGAAATAATAATAAAAAATATTGAAGAAATTGAATGGAATGATGAACAAGCCCAGAAACAAGGTTTTGAACATTTTATGCTTAAAGAAATTTTTGATCAGCCGACTGTTTTTGAAGATGCTATTCGTGGACGAGTACATTTAGAAGAAGGCACAGCTCTGTTAGGTGGTTTAAATATGACAGCTGAAGAAATGCAAAGCATTAATAAAATTTTTTTAATAGCTTGTGGAACAGCATCTTACGCTGCCCAAGTTGGAAAATATGTTTTTGAAAGATTGACTGGAATCCCGACTGAAGTTGATGTTGCTTCAGAATTTCGTTATCGAGATACAATTATTGATAATCATACTTTAGTTTTTGCAATTTCCCAATCAGGTGAAACCGCCGATACTTTAGCTGCTGTTAAAGAAGCTAAAAGACGTGGAGCGTTTGTGCGAGGTATAGTAAATGTTGTTGGTTCTACTATTGCCAGAGAAACTCAAGGTGGAACTTATATTCATGCTGGACCAGAATTGGCAGTAGCTTCTACTAAAGCTTTTACAAATATGGTAGCAGTTTTGGTTTTATATGCAATTCAATTTGGTAGATTAAAAAGATTATCTTTAGCTACTGGACAACGTTTGATAAAGGCTTTATTAGAAATTCCTGAAAAAATGGAAAAAATTTTAAAACAAGCTGAAAAAATAAAACAAATTGCAGAAAAATTTAAAGAAAGTAAAGATTTTTATTTTCTTGGACGTGGTATAAATTATCCAGTGGCTCTAGAAGGATCTTTAAAATTAAAAGAAGTTTCTTATATTCATAGCGAAGCTTATCCAGGTGGGGAAATGAAACATGGCCCAATTTCTCTTTTGTCAGAAAATTTTCCTGTTCTAGCTTTAATCACAAAAAATCAACTTTACGACAAGATGCGAGCTAATTTAGAAGAAGTAAAAGCTAGACATAGTAAAATGATTTTGATTGCCAATGAAGGTGATGAAAATGTAAAAGATTTAAGTGATAATATTATTTTTGTTCCTGAAACTATGGAACTTTTGGAACCACTTTTAAATGCTTTGCCTTTACAATTATTTGCTTATTATATAGCTGTTTCATTAGGAAGAGATGTAGATAGACCAAGAAATTTAGCAAAAAGTGTAACCGTGGAATAAAATTTATGAAAAAGAAAATTATTGTTTTTGGTGGAGGTAATGGTAGTGCAATTACTTTATCAGCTTTGAAACAAAACCAAAAATTTTTTGATATAGTTGGAGCTATTTCGATGTGTGATAGTGGTGGTAGTAGTGGTAAATTACGTGAAGAATTTGATTTGTTGCCTCCGGGCGATATTATGCGAGCTGTTTTATCTTTATCAAAATATGATTATAAAATTTTAAAAGATATTTTTTATTCAGTTAGATTTGAAAATTGTGGAAAATTAAGTGGTCATAATTTAGGAAATTTGTTTTTAGTTTTATCTACAAAATATAATGGAGATTTTATAAAAACTTTGGAAGCTTTTTCACAAAGTGTTGGTGTTTTAGGAAAAATATTGCCAAGTACTTTAGAAAAAACTAATTTATTTGCGATTTTAGAAAATGGACAAAAAATTTTTTCTGAAAGTGCTATTGATAGACCAAATTATGATAGAAAATTACAGATTAAAAATGTTGGTCTTATACCAGAAGTTTCTGCTTACAAACCTTTATTAAAAGAAATAGAAAAAGCTGATTATTTAATAATTGGTCCTGGTAGTTTGTATACCAGTTTAATTCCAGCTCTTTTACCACAAGGAATTTTTGATTCTATAAAAAAATCAAAAGCTAAGTTAATTTATATTTGTGGCAATGCTTATGAAAAAAAAGGAGAAACAGGTCCAAAAATTTTTAGTGAAGTTGTCTTAACTTTAGAAAAATATTTACCTCGGACTTTTGATTTAATTTTAAATAATGTTCATAAATTTACTAGTAAACAAACAAAATTTTATCAAACAAAAGATTGGCAGACTTTGGTATTTGATCCAGAAAAAATTTCTCGAAAAATTATGGCGTGTGATTTTGAGAAAGCCCAAGGTGGTCTATGTCCGATAAAATTAGGTAAAAAATTAAAAAAAATTTTATGATAAAATTAAATAAAGATATAAAAAGAGATTTTTTTGCTGTGAGATTGTCTTTTAGCGAAAATGAGAATGAAATTGGTCATGCTTATTTATATATTATTTATAATGATTTACATAAAAAACCATACGGATTATTGGAAGATGTTTTTATTGAAGAAAAATATCGGGGTAGTGGTTTGGGTACCAAGCTTTTGATTGATGTTATTGCGGAAGCGAAAAAAAATGATTGTTACAAATTAATCGCCACTAGTCGTTTAGAAAGAGAAAAAATACACGATTGGTATTTAAAACAAGGTTTTAAAGAATATGGTAAAGAATTTCGTTTGGATTTTGAATAATAAAGTGCAAAAATTATAAAAATGTTTTATAATATAAAAAAGTTTAATTTATTAATTTTTTAAATATGATTTATTTAACGCTTATTAAGATTTTTGCCTTTATTGGTATAGTTCTTATTTCGTATGGGATTTTTCTAGAAACTGAAAAAAAACAAGATATTGTTTTTATGATTGGGTTTTTATGTTTATTTTTTTATGCTTTATCAATAGAAAATTTAGTCTTTATTATTGCTTCTGGAATTTTTACTTTGTGTAGTTTAGTTGAATTTTTAGAAATAATGTTTGGACTTCATAAACAAAATAAAAAATATAATTTAAAAACTTTAATCAGAGAAAAATAATATGTTTGATATTTTAAGTATTGGCGATTCAACTATAGATACTTTTCTAGTTATTGATGATGCTAGTTTAAGTTGTGATTTAAAAAAAGAAAACTGTAAAATTTGTTTTAATTTTGCGGATAAAATTCCAATCAATTTTACTACACAATCAATCGGTGGTAATGCTTGTAATTCCGCAGTTTCTTTTGCAAAAATTGGCTTGAAATCAGCGATTATTACTGAATTAGGTGATGATCTAAATGGTTTGGTTATAAAAAATGAATTAGAACGAAAAAAAGTAAATACTGATTATTTAAAATTGATTAAAGGTGGAGAAACACGTTATTCAGTAGTTTTAAATTATCAAGGGGAACGTACAATATTTTCTTATCATGTCAAAAGAAAATATGATTTAAAAAAAATACCAGACACTAAATGGATTTATTATACTTCTTTGGGTCAAAATTTTGGAAATACACAAAAAAAACTAATAGCTCATCTCAAAAAAAATCCAGAAATAAAATTAGCTGTTAATCCGGGTTCTTATCAAATAAAATATGGTTTGGAAGAGATTAAAAAGATTTTTCCTTTAGCGCAAATTGTTTTTTTGAATAAAGAAGAGGCAGAAAGAATAAGTGGAAAAAAAGGAAATTTAAAATCAATTTTCAACAGTTTGCGTCAAATGGGAATTAAAATAGTAGTAATTACTGATGGAGAAAATGGTTCTTATGTTTCTGATGGTCAAGCAATGTATCATATGAGTATTTTTAATATAAAAGCTAAAGCTAAAACTGGAGCTGGCGATGCTTTTGCTAGTGCTTTTTTAGTAGCTTATATGAAAAATAAAACAATTAAAGAAGCTTTGAAATATGGAACAGCCAATGCTGGTGGAGTGATTGGAGAATATGGAGCGCAAAAAGGACTTTTGACTTGGAACGCTATGGAAGAAATGATAAAAAAGAATAATAAAGTAAATCCAGAATCTGTTTAGTTAAATTTTATATAGTTAGACTTGATTTTTTATTTATTTTGTGTTATAATTTTCCCATTATTTTTTTATATAAAATATGGTTGAGAAGACCGATTACGGAATAAAACAAGAAGGTTTGTCTTTTTTTGTCGTAGTAGCACCGCATGCTGCTGGTGATGATTTAAAAACAGGTCTTTTGGCCAGAAAAGTTGCTGATGAATTAAAAGCTTTTTTGGTAGTTAACAAAAAATTTAAAAAACCAGAAAACAGAAGAATTAAAGATACATATTTTATAGAAGATTTTAATAATTTACGTTGGGGCAGTAAAAGTCAAAAATATTTTTGGAAGAGAAAAAAACCAGAAATGAAAAAATTTTTCAAAGATGTAGATTTGTATGCTAAAAAAGCCAAAGACTTTAGTCCTTTTAAAAAAGCAGTTGTAGTTTATTTGCATGGATTTAAATCTGATGAAATTGGGGTTGATATTGGGGTTGGAGCAAAAAAACATTTTTGTTCAAATAATATTTTTGGTTCTAAAGCTTGTAAATTTTTATTTAATACAGGAATAATAACATTAAAAATTTCTTTAATTAAAAAATTAAAATTAAATTTAGCCGACTCACTTTTTAAAAATTTTCCTAAAAAAGTAATGGAATATAAAATTACTATTGGTGAAGTCCATTCTGGTTGGAGCAAAACTTCAGCTATTCAATTTCATAGACATGGCGACCGCAAAGATTATGCAATGCAATTTGAAATCAATCAATTTTTTAGAAAAAAAGAAAATATCTTAAAAACAAGTAAATTAATTTCTCGTTCGCTTAAAAAAACATTTTTTTAATATGAAAATACATGTGTTAACTTATTCAAATCCAAATCATTTGAGTAAAACAGTTAAAACTGATTTAGAACTTTTATCAATTGCAGCCAAAAAATTGGGTCATGAATTGGAACCAATTTTTGCTCGAGATGTCCAAATGAAATTTAGTGAAAAAAAACCAGAAGTTTTGGTAAAAAATAAAAAACCAAAAATTGAAGTGCTTTTAGTTAGAGCTAATTTTTTAACAGAGTCCCTTGATTTTCATGCTAGTTTGATAAAACAATTTGAATTAGCTGGAATAACTGTAGTAAATAAAAAATCAGCAGTTATCAAATCAAAAAATAAATTACAAACTTTACAAATTTTAAGTAAAAATAAAATTCCAATTCCAAAAACTTATATTTTACGAACTCCAGAATATATAGATGAAATTGTCAAAGATATTGGAAATTATCCAGTAATTATTAAAACTATGTCAGGTTCACATGGTATGGGTGTTTCTATTGTTGAAAAGAAAAGAGGTTTATCTTCTCTTATTGATATGATGGTAAATGGTGAAGGCAGCGCTCCACTTACTGTACAAGAATATGTAAAAGAATCTACCGGAAAAGATATCAGAGTTTTTATCGTTGGCAAAAGAATAGTTGCTGCGATGGAAAGAATAGCTGTAAAAAAAGGAGAGTTTAGATCAAATTTTCAACTTGGTGGTAGAGTAAGAGTGATTGAAATGTCAAGAAAAGAAAAAGATGTCGCTTTTGCAGCTATAAAAGCTTGTGAATTAGATATTGCAGGAGTAGATATTTTACGGACTAGTTCTGGACCAAAAGTTTTGGAAGTAAATTCTAACCCAGGTTTAGAAGGAATAACCAAAGCTAGTGGTAGAGATATAGCTGGAGAAATAATCAAATATGCAGTTAAAAAAGCAAAAATAAAAAAATAGGTGTTTATACCTATTTTTTTTCTTGTGCTTCTATTTTTTTTAATCGTCGTTCATGACGAGTTTCTTTTTTGTATTCAGTTTTTAACCATGTTTTGATAATTGCCATTGCAAAATCTTCTGATAAAATTTTTCCACCAAGACACAGACAATTGGCATTATTGTGTTTTGCTGCAGCTTCAGCCATTTTTATATTTGTGACAAGTGCAGCTCGGATTCCTTTTATTTTATTAGCAGTAATACACATCCCAATTCCAGTTCCACAAATTAAAATTCCACGAGTTTTTTCTTTTAATATTTTTTGACAAACTTTTACAGCATAATCAGGATAATCATCATCTTTGTTATATTTTTCTGGTCCTAGATCAACTAATTCTAATTTAAGTTCATTGGTGATGAAACGAATCAATCTTTTTTTTAGTCGGTAGCCAGCATGGTCAGAAGCAATATAGATTTTTTTATTTTGCATATAAGTTATTAATTTATATTTTTATTATAGCAGAAGAATACAAAAAATAAAAATTTGTATTATTTATTTTTAATTGACTTGACAAAAAACACAAAATAAATTATTTTTTAGATGTTCTTTATAATTTAAAGGAGGAAAAAAATGAAAAAAGTTAATCTGATCGTAATCCTTCCTCTGTCTGAGGACGCATTACGGAAATCCGCAAATTTTTTTGCGGAGATGGAAAAAATCCCAGAACATCTCCGTTCCTTTCTCTGTTATCCCACTAAAAAACAGTGGGAAGCTTTTTTAGAAGGAGAAGAAGTTGACGAAATTAAAAAAATAAGGGACAACCCTTATTTGGTTTCATTTTTCGAAATCCGCAAGGATGAAAAAAATGAAGACATTCTGAAAAAAATTCGTTCTATCCAGGGAGTTGAGATTTTTACTCAAAATATTGAGAAAAAAATTTCAGTTAGTTATAACTGGAACACATTTTAAAGGGGGAAGGGAAAATGAAAAAACACAAAAGGATCCCTCTGCCCAATGGAGATTTCGCACATGTTCCAAAAGAATTTGCCAAACCTGAGTATTTGTTCTTGCCAATTTCGCCAGAACAACTCCATGTGGCTGTTCTAAAAGATGGAGAAACTTTACCAGTAGTGATTTTGAAAAAAATTGCTGTGGTAAAAGATGAAAGTTTTTTTGAAATCGAAAAAAAATTATAATTTTGGAGAAAAAAAATGAAAAACAAAACAGGCAGAGCCTACATGGTTTTTTCCAAGGAAGAAATACATGTCCCCGTTCAATTTGAAGGGGCATGGTTCGTTCCTTTGGGAAATGATTTTGTTTTTTCTTGTTCATCTCCTGAAGAAACAAAATCAGGAGAAATTGTAGTCCTGCAGAGAACTGCAGAAAATAATTTTATTTTTAATAAAAGCATTATGATCAATAAAATTTGATTGTAATGCTAGGAGGTCTACTAGCGTCTTGCTTTTTATAGGAGACGCTTTTTTTATTATTTATTTTTTGCTATAATAAAAATGAGAAAAAAATTAATTTAAAATTATGTCTGAAGAAATTAGCCAACATACAATTGAATATTTTTTCAAAAAATACAATATTTTAGATGCTGATAAAAAAATGAAATTTTTGCCGGTTTTAACTGATATTATTTATGATTACAATATGCATATAGTAAAATTGGAAAAAGAAACAGATGAATATAAGAAAAAACAAATCATTTCTGGTATTGAAGAAATTTTAGCAAAAATTGATAAAATTTTAAAAAATAATTAAATTAGATGAATTCAAAAAAACCAATAGCTTTGATAATTTTGGATGGTTTTGGTATCGCACCAGCCAATCAAACAAATGCCATTTCCATAGCCGGAACTCCTTTTTTGAATTCATTACTAGAAAATTATCCTTTTATGCTTTTGGAAGCTTCTGGTTTAGCTGTCGGATTACCACGAGGCGAAGTTGGAAATAGTGAAGTTGGCCATATGAGTATCGGTTCAGGAATTTTGAAATATCAAAGTTTACCTCGCATTGATCGTTCTATAAGTACTGGACAATTTTTTAAAAATAAAATTTTGCTAGACGCATTTTTAAAAGCAAAAAAAAATGATGGTGATTTACATTTGATGGGTTTGGTAAGTAATGGAGGAGTTCATTCTTCTGTTGAACATTTAGAAGCACTTTTGGAAATGGCAAAAACATTGAAAGTCAAAAAAAATATTTTTATACATATTTTTTTGGATGGGCGAGACACTGCCAGAGATTTAGGAAAAAAATTTGTGGCAGAAATAATTAAATATACAAAAAATCAAAAAACAGCAAAAATTGCTAGTTTGTGTGGTCGTTTTTATGCCATGGATAGAAATAATAATTGGGATAGAATAGAAAAAGCTTATCGCGCAATCGCTGAAGGAATAGCTGATAATAAAGCTAGAGATCCATTAAAAGCTATTGAAGAATCTTATAAAAAAGAAATTTTTGATGAAGAATTTTTGCCGACCGTTATTACTGATAGACGAGGCAATCCGATAACAAAAATTAAAAATAATGATTCAGTTATATTTTTTAATTTTAGAGCTGATCGAGCCAGACAATTGACTGAATGTTTTATTAATTCAGATTTTTCTGAATTCAAAGTAAACAAATACCAAAATTTGGATTTTATAAGTTTTACTGAATACAAAAAAGATTTTAAAAATAAAATTTTGTTTGAAACTGAGATTATAGAAAATCCTCTAGCAAAAGTTTTTAGTGAAAATAATTTAAGCCAATTACATATTGCGGAAACTGAAAAGTATGCCCATGTTACTTTCTTTTTAAATGGTATGACCGAAGAAAAATTTAAAAATGAAGATCGAATACTTATTCCGTCTCCAGATGTTATTAGTTATGATCAAAAACCAGAAATGAGTGCCACTGAAGTTACTACAAATATTTTAAACTGTGTAAGACAAGATAAATACGATTTTTACGCTATCAATTTTGCTAATCCAGATATGGTTGGGCACACTGGGAATTTAGACGCTACAATCAAGGCTATTCAAACAGTTGATGATTGTTTGAAAAAAATTATACCAGAAATAGTAAAGAAAAATGGAACTGTTTATTTAGTTTCTGACCATGGTAATTCGGAAGAATTAATAAATTTAGCAACTGGTGAAATTGATAAAGAACATAATAATCATCCAGTACCATTTTTAGTTATTGGTAATCGTTTTGTTGGACAAAATATTTTGGATATAAAAAAAATAGATATTTCTCTTTTGACTCCTGTAGGAATTTTAGCTGATATTGCACCAACGATTTTGAAACACGCTGGTTTAGAGATTCCAAATGAAATGACAGGGAAACCACTGCTATAAGTCAAAAGTTGAAAGTAAAAAGTCAAAAGTTTTTTGCTGAAAAGCAATCTGAAATATGGTTGTTTTTTTAAATATAAAAAAAGACCTGGACGAATCCAGGCGGAAAGGCAAAGAAAATTGAGAGACTTATTTCTTTTTAGCGTCGAACTCTCTGGTCGAACTCTCTGGGAGTATATTTCCATTTTCTGAAAAAAAACTCAATTTGTTTCGTCGTGGCTTCATTTTCATCAAGCACAACTCTAAAAAAAAGTCGGCTTGTGCCTGAATCATAAGTTGGCTCATCTTTAATTTTAAAGACTATCTTACTTCCTTTATTTCCTCTTCTAGTGTAAAACACTATAAGAGTGCCTATAAGTAAGTCTTTAGCCTCAGAGTTAATTTCGAGATAAAGAGCTTTTCCATTTTTTCCAGGTATTTTTATTTTCTGTTCTTCTTCTGGAAACCAAACGAATACTCTCATTTGTAATTCTCCTTTTAATAAATTGATAACGAGCTAACTAAATATAATCATTTTTTGAGGTTTTTGTCAAGGTTTTTTACTTACCTATTTATTTACTCGCTTTTTAAAAAACCAATAAACAGAATAAATAATAAAAGGAATACTAAGAATTTGTCCCATACTGAGCGGGAAGTCAAATAAAATATGTCTTTCTTTTACAAATTCAACTAAAAATCTGGTAGAAAAATAAAGAAGTAAAAATAAATTTAAAATAAAATAAGGTCTATACTTTATTTTTTTATAAGTATAAAGACAAATAAAAAATATAGTAAGTGTAATTAGGGCTTCATACAATTGGCTTGGGTGACGACAAACAAGTTCTAGATTATTTTTTGGAAAATATACACACCAAGGTAGCTCGCTTGCTTTACCAATAATTTCAGAATTAAAAAAATTTCCAATTCGGATAAAAAACGCTAGAAGTGGGATTGGTAAAATTAAAATATCAATATATTTTTGTATATTTATTTTTTTCTTTTTAACAAAAAAATACAAAGTCAGTAAAAGTCCGATAGTTAGACCATGACTAGACAAACCACCATGATTGATAAAAATAATTTCCCAAGGATTGTTTAAAAAAAATGTTAAATTATAAAAAATAATATGTCCGAGTCTGGCGCCAATAAGTCCGCCAATGATTAACCAAATTAAAAGATCATAAAGTAAATCAAGATTATATTTTTTTTCTTGCCATAATTTTTGATAAATAAAAAAACAAGTTAAAATTCCACAGGCTAAAAAAACACCATACCAACGAATAGTGATAAAACCGAATTGGAATAAAATCGGGTTTAAATTATCTATAAACATATTTTTTTATTTTGACCAGCGGCCAAAAATTCCGCATGGCAAAACTCTTTGTCCATTTTCTTCAGAAATAGTTAAAGCTCCAATTTCTATTTTGCCCCCAAGTTGTTTTTGTAAAGGTAAGAGGCAATTTCCATAAGCTAAAGCTGAATAACCAGAGGCGTAACCATTTATTAAATAAAAAAGAGGTTTTTCAGTTAAAATTTGTTTTGTAGCTGATAATAATTTCAAAAAATCTTTTTCTATTTTCCACATTTCTCCGTTTGGTCCATGTCCAAAAGCTGGTGGATCCATAATAATACCATCATATTTTTTGCCACGTTTAATTTCTCTTTGAACAAAAGTCATGGCATCATCCAAAATCCAGCGTATTGGTTTTTCCAATAAACCAGAAATTTCAGCGTTTTCTTTTCCCCAATTGATAGCACTTTTGCTACCATCAACATGACAAACTTTAGCTCCTTTTTTGGCAGCATAGAGACTAGCTCCACCCGTATAACCAAAAAGATTAAGTACACTAATTTCTTTGCCTTTTTTACATTCGTTTTCAATCAATTCACCAAACCATTGCCAATTTGTAGCTTGTTCAGGAAAAAGTCCAGTATGTTTAAAAGCACTTGGTTTGATCCATAATTTTAACCCCTCATATTCTATTTGCCATTTTTTTTCAATATTTTTTTTATAAAGCCAATCTGCGTTTTCACCACTTCTTTCAAAAAAAGCATCAGCTTCTTGCCATTTTTTTTCTGGTAAATTTTTTGGCCATAAAGCTTGTGGGTCTGGACGACGTAAAATTATTTTTCCATATCTTTCTAATTTTTCTCCGTCACCACTGTCCACAAGAGAATAATTAGTATTTGATTTAATTGTTTCAATAATTGGTTTAATCATAAATTTTTTTTATTTTTTTATTATAGCACAAAAAAATAAAATGTCTAAGATAAATTTTTATAATTCATTTTTTTGTTATTGACAGAAAAATTAAAAAAGACTAATCTACTTAATAGCACTTTAAATAAAGGAGAATCAAAAATGAGAGGAAAATTTAAAAAAAAGATTTTTTTGTATCTTCCTCAGAAAGAAGATAAAACAATTCTTTTGAACTTTTGTGTTACTGTAAAAGTTCTTGACACACTTCAAAGTGTGTCGGGGTTTCAGGAGATTTTTATAAAAATTTCTCCTGAAAAAAAAGGTTTTATTTTTTCTCTTTTTAAAGTTCTTTCAGTTAACTCTTTGAAAAAAGAGTTGAACAAAAAAGGACTTTCTTCTTTTCTCTTAGGAGAAAGCAAAGGAGAAGAGGTAAATAAAAAACTGGAAGAAATTTCCAGCTGGAAAAATATTTGATTACAGAAAAAAAAGGAGGATACAATGAGAAAGGGTTTTTATACAGAAGAATTTCTCAGGTTTGTTTTAAAAACTATAAAAGTTTTTGAAATAAAAGAACCTTGGATAGATATATATCTAAACCAAGGCGAAAAAACCATAAAATTTTTTTTGGATAATCTGTTTGAAGAAAAGAAAAATAAACAGTGCATTCAAATTAATGTGAATAAAATAATTTCTCTTTTTAAACAAAAAAAAGAGAAAGAAATTTTACTCTTAGCAAAAAAAGAAAAAGCTAAGCAAAATCTGTGCTTAGCTTGGGAAAAGCTGAGGAAAAAAAGAATCACAAAAAAAGGCTTAAAGGACTTTAAAAACGATTCTGACTCTACCAGTTCTGATGATGATTTTAATTTTCTTTCTTTAAAAAGAAAGAAAAAAAGACATAAAAAATTGACAAATATTGTGGGTTAAAACCCACTTTTTTTATCTAAATTAAGCAAAAAAATCACTATCATTATTGACATATTTTTGCTTATATGTTAAAGTAGAGGCCTAATTTATAAAATCGCTTTTAGCGATACGGACTTGGATTCACATGCGTATCTATAGCCCGCTAATTAATTTGCATGTTATGCTTACTAAAATAAAAAAGAAAAACATAATTAAGAAATATCAAACTCATGAAGGCGATACTGGCTCCACTGAAGTTCAAGTGGCAATATTATCAGCTGAGATAGATGATTTGATTGGACATCTAAAAAAACACCATAAAGATCATTCTTCTCGTCGTGGTTTGTTAAGAAAAGTTGGTGAAAGAAGAAGATTATTGAAATATTTACAAAGAGAAAACGCAAGTTCTTACGAAAATTTGGTTAAAAGTTTAAAACTTAAACAAACAAAACAATATATTCAAGAAGAAGATATAGATTTAGATGATAATATTGAAGAAAATGAAAATGAAGAATAAAAAAAATCCTCTAAAACACCCCGATCAACGCGTTGGGGTGTTTATAGATGTACAGAATATGTATTATTCTGCCAAAAATCTTTTTCACAAAAAGGTTAATTTTGGTAATATAGTTAGCGAAGCTTTAGCTGAAAGAAAATTAATTCGAGCTATTGCTTATGTTATTAGTACCGAAGGTAAAGAAGAACAACCTTTTTTTGAGGCTTTATATAATTTAGGAATAGAAACTAGAGAAAAAGATTTACAGATTTTTAATGGAGGAAATAAAAAAGCTGATTGGGATGTAGGATTGACTGTTGACGCGATTAGATTATCAAATTCACTTGATTCCATAGTTATTGTATCAGGAGATGGTGATTATCTTCCATTAGTTGAATATTTACAAAGTATGGGAAAACAAGTTGAAGTTGTAGCTTTTGGCGAAACTTCTTCAAATAAATTAATGGAATTGGCCGATGATTTTATTGATCTAAGTGAAAATCCAAAAAAATTTTTAATTTAAAATTTATTCATTGTTGGTCTTGAGACAGCTAGATCCCTAAAAAGAATAAGGGTCTATAGTATCAAGATCAACTTAATTTAAAAATGTATGTTAAAACCAAAAAGTTGGTCTATCGATTGGGGTGGAAGAAAACTTTCAATCGAAATAAATAAAATGGCTTTTCAAGCCGATGCCTCTTGTCTAGTACAATATGGTGAAACTACCATTTTGGCTACTGTAGTTAAGAGCAAAAATGTCCGTGATATAGATTTTTTTCCACTCATGACTGAGTTTGAAGAAAGATTATATGCAGCTGGAAAAATAAAAGGTTCTCGTTTTATAAAAAGAGAAGGACGTCCAAGTGATGAAGCAATTTTATCAGCTCGGATGATTGATAGAGCTATCCGTCCTTTGTTTGATGAAAGTATTAGAAATGATGTACAAGTTGTTTTGACAGCCTTGTCTGTTGATAATGAAAATGATGCTTCTTTTGTTGGATTGCTTGCAGCTAGTGTTGTTTTGTCAATTTCAAAAATAAATTGGCATGGTCCTATTGCTGGAGCTAGAATTGGTTTAAATGCAAATGATGAATTTGTTTTAAATATTACAGACCAAGAATTAGAAATAAATAACAAATTAGATTTATTAGTTGCAGGTACTCCAGAAAAATTAGTTATGGTAGAAGCTCGAGCTAGTGAAATTCCAGAAGAACAAATGTTTTCAGCTATGAAATGGGGCTGTGAACAAATGAAAGCAGTTGTGGATTTAATTAAAAAAATTCAAGAAGAACTCGGTGTAGTTAAAGAAGAAAAAACTGTAACTGATTTACAAGATCCAAAAGAAATCGTCAATCAAATGACAAAAGATTTTATCGCTGCCCAAACTGATAGCAAAATTTTTAATTCTCCAAAAGTTTCTAAAGATGAAAGAAACAAAATGATTGATGAATTAAAACATGATTTAAAAGAATTTTTAACAGGAAAAGAAATTAAAACTGATAAAGATGGTGCAATAGTTATCGGAGAAAATTTAATTGAAAATTCTTTAAAAAATATTAAAGAATATATTTGCAGTGAAATTAGTAAAAGAATTTTAGAAAAAGATCAAAGATTAGATGGTAGAAAATTAACTGATATACGTGAATTATATTCTGAAATAGATCTATTACCTCGTGTTCATGGTAGTGCAATGTTTATGCGTGGTGACACACAAGTTGTCTCTATCGTAACTTTGGGCGCTCCTGGTGACGTGCAGACTTTAGATTCAATGGAAGAAGATGGCACAAAAAGATATATGCATCATTATAATGATTCTCCTTTTGCTTATGGAGAAGCAGCTCCAATGCGCGGACCTTCACGTCGAGCCGTTGGACATGGAGCACTTGCAGAAAAAGCTTTACTCGCAGTTTTGCCAAGCGAAGAAGAATTTCCTTATGCTATCCGTGTAGTTTCTGAAGTTATGGGTTCAAATGGTTCTAGTTCAATGGCATCAACTTGTGGTTCAAGTTTGTCACTTATGGCTGCAGGTGTACCAATAAAAAAAGCTGTTGCTGGTATAGCAATGGGACTTGCTTCTGATGAAAATGGTAATTGGAAAGTTTTGACTGACCTCCAAGATGTAGAAGATGGAAAAGGTGGCATGGATTTTAAAATTGCTGGTACTGCTGATGGAATTACTGCTATCCAAATGGATACAAAAACAAATGGTTTAAATTGGGATTTAGTAAAACAAACAATTAAACAAGCTCGTGAAGCCAGATTACAAGTTTTAGGAGTTATGAATAGTGCGATTGTTTCTCCTCGAGCAGAACTATCAAAATATGCTCCAAGAATTGAAACTATTCAAATTAATCCAGAAAAAATAAAAGATGTAATCGGTCCTGGTGGAAAAGTAATTAATAAAATTATTGCTGAAACTGGTGTTCAAATTGATATTGAACAAGACGGCCGTGTTCTTATCACTTCTTCAGATGGTGAAGGAATGAAAAAAGCTATAAAAATGGTTACTGATTTAACAAAAGAAATTGAAGCTGGTGAAATTTATGATGGAAAAGTTGTTAGATTGGAAGATTTTGGTGCTTTTGTAGAATTGCTTCCTGGAAAAGACGGTTTAGTACATGTGAGTGAAATTTCTTGGGAAAGAACAAATAAACCTAGTGATGTTTTAAAATTAGGTGATGTTGTAAAAGTAAAAGTCAAAGAAATAGACAACATGGGCAGAGTAAATTTAAGCATGAAAATTTTGAAAGATAAACCAGAAAATTTTACAGAAAATAATAGAGAAGATAGAGGTCCAAGAAATAGTGATCGAAATAATAGAGGAAATGGAAATTTTAGAAATAATGATAGAAGAAATGATTATCGTCATGGAAATAGAAATAATGATAGAAATAATGATAGAAATAACGGAAGACCAAATAATAATTTTAATAGAAATCATTCAGATTCTAAAAGAACCGGAGAAAAACCAGTAGTAAAAGTTGAAGAGAAAAAAGAAAAGAAAGGATTGATTGGAAGTTTGTTTGGAAAAAAATAAGAATAACCCCCTTCTGACTTCCCCCTATTAGGGGGAAGAAATTTAAAGAAAATAAAAAACCACCTGAAATATAAGAGGTGGTTTTTTGATAAATTAATTTCAAATTCTATTTTATAGGAATTAAATATTTTTCGTATCTGTTAATCATGTATTTTATATCTTCAGTAAATTTGTCTGGATTTTGTTTGATTTCTTTTTTTAATTCATCTAGAGAAAAAACTTCGATACCTGAGCTTTCTCCGTCTGCAAATTTTATCGGACCATCATAATATCCAATGTAGAAAGAATTCATAAACGGTTGAATAAATTTAGATTTATTTTTCATTATTCTCTCTGATATTAAGTTAGGGATATATTCAATTTTTTTAAAAATCCCAATAATTTCCAGGTTAGTTACTTTGATTGATTTTTCAAATTCTTCTGGCGATAAAACAGTTGCTGGAAAACCTAATTCTTCAGCACATTCTCGTATTACAGTCATATCAAAGCTATCTCCTGCAGATACATGTCCACCAACAGTTTTGTCATATAATCCTGAATTTTCTGACTTTATTTTGCTTCTTTTTTGTAAATAAATTCTACCTGAAGAATTCATCAAGATTAGTCTTATTGATTTTACTTTCTTAGAAATTTTGTTTTTTTTCTTGTATTCTTCTCTAATATCTGAATAGAATTTTTTTCTGTCTTCTATTTTTATTAAATTAGAATTTAAGTCATAGATTTCCAGTTTTTCACTCATATTGTTTATTTAAATATTGTCGAGACTTTTTAATCGTCTAGTTTAATTTTACCATCTAAAAAATAAAAAGTAAAATAAAAAACCACCTGAAATATAAGAGGTGGTTTTTTTAGTAAATTATTTTTTTATTTTAAAAGGTCTAACGATTTTTGTAATTTTGTAGAATACTCATTTAGTTCTTCTTTTAAAATTTTTTTTAAATTTTCTGTTTGCCTTCTATTTAAAGAAAATTCTGCAGCAAAAGGGGAACGAGAAATTGTATTATCCCCAAATTCCATATTTAAAGAATCAATGTGTAATTGATCCAATTTATTATCTTCATTTAAAGAACGTATAGTACTTAAAAATATTTTTATCATGTTTTGTTTGACCACAACGATTTTTCCATGGGTGTAAACATTTTCAAAATTTCCATTTTTATTAAGCATGCCAAATTCTGTTCCACTTCCGCCGTATTGGAAAAAATCAGCTTTGTCATCGTTCAATTGATTTTTTGGATTTTCCAAAAATTTTAAAATTCGTGTTGAAAAATCTTCAAACAATTCTTTAAAATCTTGCTCATTTTTTTCTACATTTTTTTTGTTTTTTTCTATTTGTATTAAAACTTTTTCGTTTATCAAATTTTCTTTTCCTTGATTTTCTTGTTTGGCTTTAGACAATATCTGTTCAAAATTTTCAATTAAATTTAAAGGTTGTTTTTTTGTTTCGTGTGAGCCACCTCTTTCTGGGCTAAAAAAAATATTCATAAGAAAAATTAAATAATATATTAGTTTTATTTATTTTAACACTATAATTTTATAAAGTAAATAAAGATATCTTTATTTGACACTAAAACCTAAAAATAGTAAAATTATTAAATAATACTTATTTTAAATAAAAAAATATGGCAAAAAAAACGGAAAATCCAAAAATGGAAGCGGCTGCTTTAGCTATTGAACAAATAAAAGAAAAATATGGCAATAGTTCTATAATGCGTTTTGGTGAAGCTCATTCAACTAGTGTTGATTCAGTGACTACTGGTTCAATTTCATTGGATATTGCTTTAGGAGTAGGCGGAGTTCCAAGAGGTAGAATAATTGAAATTTTTGGACCAGAATCTAGTGGAAAGACAACTTTAGCCCAACATATCGTAGCTGAAGTGCAAAAAAAAGGCGGAGTTGCTGCTTTTATCGATGCTGAACATGCTTTAGATCCAGATTATGCTAGAAAGATTGGTGTTGATGTAAATAATTTATTTATTTCCCAACCAGATACAGGCGAACAAGCTTTGGAAATTTTGGAAACTTTAGTCAGATCAAATGCTGTTGAAGTTGTAGTTGTTGATTCAGTGGCTGCTTTGGTTCCAAAAGCTGAAATTGAAGGTGAAATGGGGGATTCACACATGGGACTTCAAGCTAGACTTATGAGTCAAGCTTTGAGAAAACTTACTGGTATAGTTAGTAAGACAAATACTATTGTTGTTTTTATCAATCAAACCAGACAAAAAATCGGAGTATTTTTTGGAAATCCTGAAACTACAACTGGTGGAAATGCTTTAAAATTTTATTCATCAGTTAGAATTGAAGTTCGTCGCTCAGCCCAAATAAAACAAGGCGATAAAATAATTGGAAATCGTGTAAAAGCTAAAGTTGTCAAAAATAAAGTAGCCGCTCCATTCAAAACTACAGAATTTGATATTATGTATAATGAAGGAATTTCTATTGCTGGTGATTTATTAGATACTGGAGTTTTTTACAAAATTGTCAGCAAATCAGGTAGTAGTTATTCATATAATGATATAAAATTAGGTGTTGGACGTGAAAAAGCCAAAGTATTTTTAAAAGAAAATCCTAAATTAATGTTAGAAATAAATAAAGGAATTTGGGAAGTTATAAAAAGAGGCGAAGCCCCAGAAGAAGAAAATGGCAAACCAGGGAAAATTGAACAAATTGAAGAATAATTAAGCAAAATACTTGACAAAAAATATAAATTATAGTAGTATATTTTCAAGTTTAAAAATAAAAAGTGACGTTAGTTTTGCATAGATTAACCTCTCCCTAAAAAAATAAATATGTCAAAAGAAATTAAAGATATACGTCAAGAACTAAAGCCAGGTATGGAAGTTCGTGTTCACCAAAAAATTAAAGAATTAAATAAAAAAGGTGAAGAAAAAGAACGTATACAGATTTTTGAAGGAATAATAATTGCTATCAAACACGGGACTGAAGTTGGAGCAACCGTTACTGTTAGAAAAAATGCTGATGGTTATGGTGTAGAAAAAATTTATCCAATAAATTCACCAGTTGTTGATAAAATAGAACTTGTTCGTCAAATGAAAGTTAGACAATCAAGACCTTATTATATCAGAACTTACAAAAAGAAATTAAAAGAAATTAAACCAGTTAAAAAAACTGAAGAAACAAAATAAAAAAATCCGCTGTAAAGCGGGTTTTTTATTTGAATATAATATTTAAAGTTTGTTTAGTTATTTTGCCGTGTTTACTTTCAGCGCTGATTATAATGGTATTTATACCAGGAGACAAAATTATTTCTTGATTAAAATAACCTTCTTCATTTATTTTGACTGATTCTTTATTAATACTAACTTTAGTTTCTTTTTCAGTGGCGCCACTGATTATAATTGTGTTTTCATTTACAATACTACCATCTTGTGGGGTTATAACTGTGAGAGCTGGGGAACGCAAAATATTATTTATATGTCCAAAAAGATAAAAAATAAAAATAGCTATCAAAGCTATACTTAAAAGATAACGTAAAGTTAAAGGTAAATTTCCTAATTGATATTTATTTATTTTAGTTGTCTGTAATTTAGCATTGTTATTTTCTTCTTCATTTTCAAATTGTCTGATAAACGGTTCTGGATCTTCATTTAGACATTGTGCATATTTTTTTATGAAGTTTTTTTTGTATATTCCGGCTGCATTAATTTTTTCAAAATCACAATTTTCAATTGCTAATAAATATTCTTTGTTTATTTTTGTACATTTTTCCATTTGTTCTAAAGAAATTTTTTTTGCCAAACGCAAACTTTTTAATCTTAAACAAATTCTTTTTGATGGTAAAATACATTTTTTGTTAAAAACATTCATAACAAAATTTTAGAAAAAAATGTTTTTAGGTTTTTCTTCTTTTTTGTCTTCATCATCAAATTCTTCATCTTCATTTTCAGCAATTTCTTCATCGTCATTTTTTTCAGTATCATTTTCTATAATTTCATCAAAAGATTCTTCTGTTTCTTCTTCATTTAAATCTTCTTCTATTTTTGTCATTTCATTTTCTGCGTCTTCTGTATTTTCTAATTCATCTTCAAATTCCTCATCTTCTTTTTCTTCTTCTTTTGAAAAATCATTGTCAAAGAAATTTGCTTCTGCACCAGCATCATTAGTTTTTTGTAATTTTTTTAAATAAAAATCTTGAGCAGCATCTTCTTCGGTTATTAAAATATCACGTGGTTTTGCTCCTTGTGCTGGACCAATAATTCCTGCTTCTTCCATTTCATCTAAAATTCTAGCGGCTCGTGCATAACCAACTTTTAGACGACGTTGAAGTAGAGAAGCACTGGCTTTTCCTGCTTCAATAATTGCTTGTTTAGCTTCAAGAAATAAAGGATCTTGACTATCATTTGCTCCACCAAACATACTAGCTGTTCCAGTTTTACTATTTCCTTCCACAATACTTTCATCATATTCTGGTTCCTCATCTCCTTTTAAATAACTAACAACATTTTTTAATTCAGTTTCAGATATAAAAGCACCTTGTATTCTGACTGGTTTACCAAGTTCTGCAGTTTGAAAAAGCATGTCTCCTTTTCCAATCAATTTTTCTGCTCCAGGAGAATCTAAAATAGTTCTAGAATCTATTGATGAAGCAACAGAAAAAGCTATTCTCGCTGGTATATTTGCTTTCATAAGTCCAGTGATAACATCTACACTAGGTCTTTGAGTAGCTACAACTAAATGAATACCAACAGCTCGAGCCATTTGGGCTAAACGAATAATTCCAGCTTCAACATCACTTGCTGCTGTAGCCATAAGATCGGCAAGTTCGTCAATAATAAATACAATGTGAGGTATTTTTTTATTTGGATATTTTTCATTATAAGAATCAATATTGCGTGATCCTACTTTGGAAAATAATTCAAATCTTCTTTCCATTTCGCCAATAGTCCATTTCAAAGCATTAACAGTTTTTTGCGTATTTGTAATTACAGGAGTAAGTAAATGAGGAATACCATTATACATTGTAAGTTCAACTCTTTTTGGATCAACCATAATAAATCTTAAACTTTCGGCTGTATTTTCATAAAGTAAACTCATGATAATCGTATTTACACAAACTGTTTTTCCACTTCCTGTAGTTCCAGCAATAAGTAAGTGAGGCATTTTTGGTAAATCAGCAAACCAAGTTTTTCCAGCGACATCTTTTCCCAAAGCAATCATCACATCATTTGGTCTTTTTCTAAACTCATTAGATTCAAGTAATTCTTTGAAAGTAACCATGGCAGTTTTTTGATTTGGAACTTCTATGCCAACTAAAGATTTTCCTGGAATAGGTGCTTCGATTCTGATAGGATGGGCAGCAAGAGCTAAAGCTAAATCATTTGAAAGACTAGTAATTTTGGTTAATTTTACTCCTTTTGGTGGTTTCAAAGTAAATTGAGTTACTGTTGGACCAACTTGAATTTCTCCCATTTCAACATCAATATTAAATTCATGCAAAGTATTTCTGATAATTAAAGAATTTGCTTTTATGTCACCACTAGTTGGTTTACTTTTTTTCTGAACTAATAAATCTAAAGGAGGTAATTTTTTGATAATTACTCTTTTTGACCAAATGCTATCGTCTTCTTCATCTTCTTCTTTTTTTACATTAGAATTTATTTCTTTTTCTTCATTTTCTTTTTCTATCATTTTTCTTTTTTCTAAAATCTTTTTTTCTTCATCCTCATCGTCATTTTCATTTTGTTCAGTTTTTTCTAAATGTTTAAAATTATGTTTTTCAATTTCCTCATCATCTGATTCATCATCTTCATCTTCATCAATTTCATCAGGTAAATTTTGTGTATCTCTGATTGTTGGTATAAAAAGTTTTTTAAGGATATTTAAGAAAAAAATAATTGTGGATTTTACGAAATTTGTTAAGTATTTATAAAAAGAAATAAATAGTTTTACTGAAGGTGTAAAAATTAAAAAAAACGAAATCAAAACTAAACCAAAAAATAAAACATAAGCAGCTATATCGCCTAAATAAGTTTTAGCAAGCCAAGCTGACATTCCAAATAAACCACCACCTTGTCCATCTAAAGATTTTGTCCACATTTCAGATGTAGGAAATTTTAAATGCATAATCCCAGCCAGTGAAATAAAAAATAGTAAAGCACCGATTCCTTGTGTTGATTCGGTTTCTTCATCTTTACCTTTTATCATATAACCAGCAAGAGCAATAATTACAAAAGGTACTGTGTATTTTATATTACCAAACAAAAAACTTAGAATATATTCATTAATAATTTTTCCAATAACTCCAGCTTTTTCATAAAAACTTAAAAAAATAATTGCTGCAAAAATTATGAGAAGCACAGCAATTATTCCAGTAGAAAGATGAGGATTCAAAGAAGATGAAGAATAGTTTTGTTTTTTGATTGGACGTCCACGTTTAGACATATAAAAAAATAAGTATCGTAATTTAAGATTTTGGTATTATAACATAATAAGATTAAAAATTCAAAATTAAAAAAATAAAAAAATTGGTGAACAAAAAAATTTTTGAATTAAAAAAGGGACTTCGAGAGTCCCCATAAAACGATCATAACCAATACAAGTTTCTTGGTTATTTTTTGTTAATTTTATCCCATTCTGCAACTATCTGTCGTAACTTGTTTATGTCACGCTCAGATAAATTCATAGCTTCCTGAAAAAAATCCGCTGGCGTTTGTATAAGAGAAAAATATTTTTCGAATAGTTCTTCTCTATCCGATAAATATTTTTGTGATAACTCTTTGTTTTCGAGCTGGAGTTTGCGCATACTTTCTAGTTTCTTTTTTTCCTCCTCTATTCTCCTTTTTTCATTCCATTCGCATGCTTCTGCATGAGACATACCTATTTTTTTCTTTTCTGCTCTTACACCACATTGTTGGCAATATGGGTAAAGACTCCTTGAAAACCATACCCTCCCACACTCGGGGCATTCACACAAACGTTGATCATTCATTTTTTCTCTCCTTAATTGATAAAAAAATTATTTTTATATTAGCATTTTTTTCTATTTTGTCAATATCTTGCCCAGCATATTATTTATTCCTTTTTTAATTTAGTTAAAAAAGTTAGTAAACAAGTAGAGAGAGTGGAAAACAAATAATTGTAGATTTAGGATTTTAAATTTTAGAATTAAAAAAATAAAAGCTTCGTTTTTCAAAAGTAAGGTTTTTTTATTTAAAAATTTTTTAGAATATGACTTTTGACATTTGACTTTCGACTTAGGACTTATAAAATGTTTTACTTAAATCATAAATCAAGAATCATAAATCTTAATTCTCAGCCCTTAATTCTTAAATTATAAGTTATTTGACTTTGCGGTTTTTTTTTTCTATAATTCAACTAATAAATAACTAAAATAATCATAAATTTATGAAAAATTTGTTTAAAAATTTTCTGTTTATTTTTTTGGCTTTACTAATAATTGCCACATTAGTAAGTTCTTTTGAATTATCAAAAAATAAAACAGAAGAAGCTGATATAACAAAAATGATCAGTGAAATCAATAATGAAAATGTTGAAAATATCTCTCTTCATAATAATTATGTTGTCTTGGATCTAAAAGGCACAGACAGTGCAGATTTAAAAATAAAACTATTAGCAAATCAATCTTTTTATGAATTGATTGCTAGTTATAATTTAGATAAAAACAAAATTGACAAAATAAATATCAGTGTCAAAGAAGAATCTGGTTTTTCTTTCTGGCTTTCTTTGATTGTGCCTTGGATAATGCCATTATTACTTTTTATTTTTTTAATTTATTTTTTTTCTCGACAAGTCCAAGGAGCAAATAATAAAGCGATGGGTTTTGGAAAGACTAACGCTAAAATTTCTAAACCAGACGATAAAAATAAAAAAACTTTCAAAGATGTTGCTGGAGCAAAAGAGGCAAAAGAAGAATTGTTAGAAATAGTTGATTTTTTGAAAGATCCAAAGAAATTTTCTAATATGGGTGCAAAAATTCCTAAAGGAGTTTTACTTATGGGTGCTCCTGGAACAGGAAAAACACTTTTAGCTAAAGCAGTTGCTGGTGAAGCTGGAGTGCCTTTTTTTCATATTTCTGGTTCAGAGTTTGTAGAAATGTTTGTTGGAGTTGGTGCAAGTCGTGTCAGAGATTTATTTGATAATGCAAAAAAATCAACTCCAGCCATAGTTTTTATTGATGAAATAGATGCTGTTGGCCGAAAAAGAGGATCTGGACTTGGGGGAAGTCATGATGAAAGAGAACAAACTTTGAATCAAATTTTGGTTGAAATGGATGGTTTTGAACCAAATTTAGGAGTAATTGTCGTTGCGGCAACAAATCGTCCTGATGTTTTGGATCCAGCTTTATTAAGACCTGGCAGATTTGATCGTCGTATAGTTATTGATATGCCAGATTTAGAAGACAGATTAGAAATTTTAGAAGTACACGCAAAAAATAAACCTTTAGAAAAGAAAATTTCTATTAGAAAAATTGCTGAAAGAACTCCAGGATTTTCTGGAGCAGAATTGGAAAATTTATTAAATGAAGCTGCAATTTTAGCTGTTAGAAAAAATAAAAAAATTATAGAAGAAAATGATGTTTTTGAAGCAATTGAAAAAGTTATTTTAGGTCCAGAAAAAAAATCAAAAATAATGACTGAAAAAGAAAAAGAAATGACTGCTTATCATGAAGCTGGCCATGCAATTGTTGGGCATTTTTTACCAAATTGCCATCCAATTCGTAAAGTATCTATTATTGGTCGTGGTCTAGCTGGTGGTTATACTTTGAGCACACCAGAAAAAGATGTGTTATACAAAACTTATGCACAATTTGAAGATGATTTAGCTATGATTTTAGGTGGTTATGTAACTGAAAAAATGATTTATGGTAAAGAAAATCTTAGTACTGGTCCTTCAAGTGATTTAAAAAAAGCTACTCAAATTGCCAAAACAATGGTTTTGAAATATGGTATGAGCGATAAACTTGGACCAAGACAATATTCTGAAAATGAAGAATTGATTTTTTTAGCACAAGAAATTCATGAAAAAACAAATTATTCAGAAAAAACAGCTGAAATAATAGACGGAGAAATAAATAGTTTGCTTAAAAATGCTGAAAATAGAGCTGAAAAATTAATTAAAGAAAAACGCAGTCAAATGGATAATCTAGTTAAACATCTTATAGAAAAAGAAACAGTTGAACAAAAAGAATTTGAAGAAATTATGGATTTTAAAAATTAAATATCAGGTATTTGTATATTTAATTTTTTTTGTCAAATTATTTTTTTTGCCTAAAATTAGCCAAGCTGTGGATAAAATTGTGAATAAAATTATTTTTTTAAAAATTATTTTTATTTTTTTATCTATAATTAGCGAAAAAATAAAAAAATTGACAAAAAGTTATCCACTTGTTCTTATTTGACAAGAACTTTTTATTAGTGTATTATAAATTCACTAGAAAAATACTCGTTTTAGATGCAAATTTTCGCTTTATTAAGCGAAAAATTCTGGTTTTAGAGCAAGGCAAAAGCCTATTATCCGGATATTACATGAGATCAAAATCTTTCAACAACTAATCATTTCTTTTTTAATCCTTAAAAACAAGGAATTTTTTTGTTTTTAAATAATTGTACTTAAAAAAAGAATCTATAAAATTATCAAATTAATAAATATTTTAATCAAATTTATTTATGGCTCCAGTTTACAAAAGACAAGCTCTGAAGACCTTAGAGCGAAAATTTTTTACTTCAGTAAGAGATGTAATAGAAGTTCCTAATTTAATAGAAGTACAGCAATCATCTTATGATTGGTTTTTCAAAGAAGGTTTAAGAGAAATTTTTGATGAAATTTCTCCAGTTATTGATTTTACTGGCAGAGATTTAGAATTATATTTTGAAGAATATTATTTAGATGAGGCAAAATTTGATGAAGTGATGTGTCGTAACAAAAATATTACTTATGAAGCACCATTACGGGTTAATGTTAGATTAACAAATAAAAGAACTGGTAAAACAGAAAAACAAGAAATTTATTTAGGTGATGTTCCTTTAATGACTAGCAGAGGTACTTTTGTAATTAACGGTATTGAAAGAGTTGTCGTTTCTCAATTAATTAGAAGTGCTGGAGCATTTTTTACTGATGAAACTGTCCGTGGCAGAAGATTTTATGGAGCTAAAATTATTCCAAATCGAGGTGCTTGGATAGAAATAGAAACTGATCAAAATAATGTACTTTGGATAAAAGTTGATCGAAAAAGAAAAGTGGCAGCTACTTCTTTGCTTAAAGCTTTTGGTGTTTCAGATAATGAAGAAATAAAAAAGATTTTTGCTGATGTAAATAATCATCCACATATTGATTTTATTGAAGAAACTTTGAAAAAAGATGTTGCTTCAAATGAAGACGAAGGTTTAATAGAAGTATATCGTCGTATTCGACCAGGTGATTTAGCTACAGCTGATAATGCAAAAAGTTTGATTCACTCAATGTTTTTTAATTTTGATCGTTATGATTTAGGTAAAGTTGGTGTTTATAAATTTAATACTAAATTTAAAATTGGTCTTAAAGAAGAAGATTTTGATAATAAAGAACAAAGAGTTTTGTCTCCAGAAAAATTGATTCAAGTTTTAAAAGAAGTTATTAGATTAAATGTTACCCAAGAAGAAGCTGATGATATAGATCATTTAGGAAATAGACGTATTCGTGGTGTTGGTGAATTAGTTCAAAATCGTTTTAGAATTGGTATGGCCAGAATGGAAAGAATTGTTAAAGATAGAATGAGTACTATAGATTTAGAATCAATTTCACCAAGTAAACTTATAAATGCTCGTCCAGTTATTTCTGTGATCAGAGAATTTTTTATGAGTTCTCAATTATCTCAATTCATGGACCAAGTAAATCCTTTGGCTGAACTTGAACATAAACGACGTATCTCAGCTTTAGGACCTGGTGGTTTAAGTCGTGATCGAGCAGGATTTGAAGTTCGTGATGTTCACAAAACTCATTATGGTAGAATTTGTCCAATTGCTACTCCAGAAGGACCAAATATCGGTTTGGTAAACCATTTATCATCATTTGCTAAAGTTAATCAATTTGGTTTTATAGAAACTCCTTATCGAAAAGTTTTGAATTTAGTTCAAAATAATGAAAAATTTACTGAAGGAGAAATAGCTGGAGAAACTATAAAAAATATTGTTAAAAAAGGTGAAAAAATTACTGCAGATATTGCAAAAAAAATAGCAAAAGAATGTAAAGAAAAAGAAATAAAAATAAAACCTCGTGTTTCTAATGAAGTTGTTTATTTAAATTCTTTTGAAGAAGAAAGAACTATTACTGCTAGTGCCACTACTCCTATTGATGAAAAAGGATATTTTATTGATGAAAGAATTTCTGCTCGTGTTCATGGTGAAGCTCAAGTTACAGAAGTAGAAAATATTTGTTATGTAGATGTTGCTTCAAATCAAATTTTATCAGTGGCTACTAGTATTATTCCATTTTTGGAACATGATGATGCTACTCGTGCTTTGATGGGAACAAACATGCAACGTCAATCAGTTCCTTGTATCATGCCAGAACCACCTTTAGTTGGAACTGGTATGGAAAAAGCTGCTGCTTTTAATAGTGGTTATGTTATTCCTGCACCAGCTGATGGAATTGTAACTTATGTTGATGGTTCAAAAATAGAATTTACTGATAAAAAAGGTAAAACATATAATTATAATATTGGAAAATATGTACGTTCCAACGCTTCAAGTTGTTTAAATCAAAGACCTTGTGTTGAATTAAATCAAAAATTAAAAAAAGGCGATCCAATGACTGATGGTCCTAGTATTAAAGATGGCGAATTAGCTTTAGGCCAAAATGTTTTGGTTGCTTATATGGTTTGGGATGGTTTCAATTATGAAGATGCTGTAATTATTTCTGATAGACTTGTTAGAAAAGATCGTTATACTTCGATTCATATTGAAGATTATAAAATTGATGTACGTGAAACAAAATTAGGAGAAGAAGTTATTACTAATGATATCCCAAATGTTGGCGAAGAAAAATTAAGAAATTTAGATTCTGAAGGAATTGTTAGAATTGGAGCTGAAGTACATTCTGGCGATATTTTAGTTGGAAAAATTACCCCAAAAGGAGAAACTGAATTAACTCCAGAAGAAAGATTGCTTCGTGCAATTTTTGGAGAAAAAGCTCGTGATGTTCGTGATTCTTCTATGTATTTGGAACATGGCGAAAAAGGAAAAGTAATTGATATAAAAGTGTTTTCTGCTGAAGCGGGTGATAAATTACAACCTGGAGTTATGAAACAAGTCCAAGTTACAGTGGCTGATATGAGAAAAATTCAAGTTGGAGATAAAATGGCCGGTCGTCATGGAAATAAAGGTGTTATTTCTAAAGTTGTCCCTAGTGAAGACATGCCATTTTTAGAAGATGGTACTCCTGTTGATATAATTTTATCTCCTCTCGGAGTTGTTTCTCGTATGAATTTGGGACAAATTTTAGAAAATCACTTAGGTTTAGCAGCTAATGCTTTAGGTTATAAAGTTGCTACCCCAGTTTTAAACGGAATTACTGAAAAACAAATTGAAGAAGAACTTAAGAAAGCTGGATTTTCAACTGATGGACAACTACAATTATTTGATGGCCGAACAGGTGAAGCATATGATAACAAAACAACTGTTGGTTACAGTTATATGTTAAAATTGAATCACATGGTAGAAGATAAAATTCACCAACGTTCTATCGGTCCTTACAGTTTAATCACTCAACAACCTTTAGGTGGTAAAGCTCAATTTGGTGGTCAAAGATTTGGAGAAATGGAAGTTTGGGCACTCCAAGCTTATGGAGCTGCACACACTCTTCAAGAAATTTTAACTATCAAATCTGATGATGTTCCTGGAAGAGCAAAAGCTTATGAAGCAATTATTAAAGGCGAACCAATAAATAAAATTAACTTGCCAGAATCCTTTAATGTTTTAATTAGAGAAATGAAAGGTTTGGCTCTTGATGTTGAATTGATGAAAAAAATGGAAGAAGAACAATACACTCCAGTTGAAGAAGTTTCTCAAGTTCGAGAAATGGGGCCAAAACATTATGGAAATGCTGTCGAAAATAGCAGACAAAGGGAAAATGATGAAGAATAAAAATTTAATAAAATAAATAAAATAAAATAAATATTATATGGCACGCGACTTACATCATTCAATGAACTTTGATGCGATTCGACTAAAAATCGCTTCACCAGATATCATCAGAAAATGGTCTTATGGAGAAGTTCACAAACCTGAGACGATAAATTATCGTACTCAAAAACCAGAAAAAGGCGGACTTTTTGCTGAAGAAATTTTTGGACCTACCAAAGATTGGGAATGTTATTGTGGAAAATATAAAAAAATTAGATACAAAGGTATTGTCTGTGATAAATGTGGAGTAGAAGTAACTCATTCACAAGTTAGACGTGAAAGAATGGGACATATAGAATTAGCAACTCCAGTTTCTCATATTTGGTTTTTACGTACCATTCCTTCTCGTGTTGGGTTAGTTTTAGATTTATCAATTCAAGCTTTAGAAAAAGTTATTTATTTTGCTGCTTTTATAATTACTAAAGTTGATGAAGAACAAAAGAAAAATACTGTAGAACTTTTGAAAAAAGAATATAAAAGTAAGAAAAAACAAATTGAAGATGAATATTCTAAAAAAATAGAAAATGCAAAAGATAAAAAAGACATTGAACAAGAAAAAAATAATAAATTATCTGCTTTAGAAGAAGATTATAAAAGTGCAGTCGATGAACTCGATGAAATTTCTATGATGAATATAATTTCTGAAATGAGATATCAGGAATTATCTTTACGTTATAGTCATTTATTTGAAGCTAGTATCGGAGCTGAAGCGGTTCGTTATCTTTTGGAAAAATTAAATTTAGACGAAACTGTAAAACAATTAGAAAAATTATTAAAAAAATCAAAAGGTGCTAAAAGAGAAAGAATAATGCGTCGTATTAAACTTTTAAAATCTTTAGCAAAAAACGATATACGTCCAGAATGGATGATATTAACAAATATTCCTGTGATTCCACCAGATTTAAGACCAATGGTTGCTTTAGATGGTGGTCGTTTTGCTACTTCTGATTTAAATGATTTGTACCGAAGAGTAATCAATAGAAATAATCGTTTAAAAAGATTAAAAGAATTGAATGCTCCAGAAGTAATTTGTCGTAATGAAAAAAGAATGTTACAAGAAGCTGTTGATGCTTTGATTGATAACAGTGCTCGAGCTAGTAAAACTGTAAAAGCTTCAACTGGACAAAAAAGACAATTACGCTCACTTGCAGATATTTTAAAAGGAAAACAAGGCCGTTTCAGACAAAATTTGTTAGGAAAACGTGTTGATTATTCTGGACGTTCAGTAATCGTTGTTGGTCCAAAATTAAAAATTAACGAATGTGGTTTGCCAAAAATAATTGCTTTGGAACTTTTTAAACCGTTTGTCATGAGTGAAATTATTAAAAGAGAGTTAGCACATAATGTTCGTAGTGCTAGTCGGTTTATTGAAACTAATGATCCTGAAGTTTGGGATATATTAGAAAATTTAACTAAAAAAACCAGAGTACTTTTAAATCGTGCTCCAACCTTACACAGACTTGGTATCCAAGCTTTTAAACCAGTTTTAGTTGAAGGTAAAGCAATTCGTTTGCATCCTCTAGTTTGTCCAGCGTTTAATGCCGATTTTGATGGAGATCAAATGGCTGTTCATTTACCTTTATCAGAACAAGCAAAATGGGAAGCAGAAAATTTGATGGCTTCAGAAAAAAACTTGTTAAAACCAGCAACTGGAAATCCAGTGATTACTCCAGCTCAAGATATCGTACTTGGTTGTTATTACATGACAAAATATAATGAAGAAGATGTTGATAAAAAAGCCACAAAATATTTTTCAAATATTCGGGAAGCAAAATATGCGTATAAAGATCGTTTAATTACTTTAAAAGAAAAAATAATTGTACGATTTGATAATCTTGATAAATTTGAAGAAGGTCATAGTAATTTAATTGAAACTAGTATCGGTAGAATTTTCTTTAATGAAATTTTACCTAATAAATTACCTTATTATAATGAAACTGTAACTAAAAAACATTTAAGCAATATAATTCAACTTTTACTTGAATTATATGGACAAGAAATAACCGCTGTTCATCTAGATAAAATAAAAGATTTAGGTTATAAATATGTTACAAAATCAGGTTATTCTTTAGGTAAAGATGATTTTCCTTCAATTGATATTAAAGATGAATTATTAGCTAAAGCCGATGAAGAAGTACAGACTGTACAAAAACAATATGAAGAAGGACTTTTGACTGACTCAGAAAGAAAATCAAAAGTAGTTGAAATTTGGGCTAATACAAAAGATGCTTTATTATCAAAATCTAAAGAAGTTTTAGATCATAATAAATCTGTTTATGCGATGATTGATTCTGGAGCTCGTGGTTCTTGGGGACAACTTGGACAAGTTATTGCTATGAAAGGATTAGTTGCTTCTCCTAGTGGTGATATTATAGAACTTCCTGTAAAAGGAAATTTTAAAGAAGGATTTGGAGTTTTGGAATTTTTTATCTCATCTCATGGTACTCGTAAAGGTTTGTCAGATACAGCTTTACGTACAGCAAATGCTGGATATTTAACTCGTCGTCTAGTTGATGTCGCGCAAGAAGTTGTTGTAAAAGAAGAAGATTGTGGTGATACAGTTGGAGAAATGTTTACAATAGAACAATCAGAACAAATGGGTGAAAAACTTTCAGAAAGAGTTTTGGGACGTTTTGTCTTGGAAGATGTTAAACTTGGTAAAAAAATAATTGTCAAAGCTGGAGAAGTTATTGACGAAAAAGCATCTCGTATTATTGAAAAAGAAAAAATTGATAATATCCATGTTCGTTCAGTTCTTCAATGTAAATTACCAAAAGGAGTTTGTTCAAAATGTTATGGTTTTGATTTAGGTAATAGAAAAGTTGTAGATAATGGAGTTGCTGTTGGTACAATCGCTGCTCAATCTATTGGTGAACCTGGTACTCAATTGACAATGAGAACTTTCCATACTGGAGGTGTTGCTAGTAGTGCTGATATTACACAAGGTTTGCCTCGAGTTGAAGAATTATTTGAATGTCGTACTCCAAAAAGAAAAGCTATTTTGTCTGAAGTTTCCGGAGTTATAGAAATTGAAGATGCTGATGGAAAAGTAATTACAAATTCTACAGGTAGAAAAATTTTTGAAGGTCGTCGAGGCCAAAAAATAATCAAAGTTCATCATGAAGGAGATGAAAGAATAGAAATTGAAATTAATGAAGAAGATGATGTAAAAGTTGCTATTGGCGATAAAGTTAAGAAAGGAGATAAACTTTTGATTCGTGGCGGTAGTGGAGAAATTATTAAAGCAGAATACAATGGTGCAATTGAAATTTCAGATGAAAAAATAATTTTGAATTATGATGGAAAAACAACCAAAGAATATATCATCCCTATAGGTTATAAACTTTGGGTAAAAGATGGAGATGTAATTGAAAAAGGCGATCAATTAACAGAAGGAGCCGTTGATTTGCAAGAATTATTCCAATTTAAAGGAATGGATGCTGTTAAAAGATATATTTTAACAGAAATTCAAGAAATCTATGCTTCCCAAGGTCAAAGATTAAATGATAAACATATTGAAATTATAATTAAACAAATGTTTAGTCGTGTCTTTGTCGAAGATCCAGGAGATACTGATTTACTTCCAGGAGAAATCGTCGAAAGATCCCAATTAATTATTGCTAATAGACAAGCTAAAAAAGAAAATAAAAAATTGGCTAAAGCTCGAGATATGCTTATGGGTATCAGTAAAATTTCTTTATCTACTCAAAGTTTCTTATCTTCAGCTTCTTTCCAAGAGACATCTCGTGTTCTAGTAAATGCTGCTATAACTGGTAAAATGGATTATTTAGAAGGATTAAAAGAAAATGTTATTATCGGACGACTAATCCCAGCTGGTACAGGTGTAAAAGGTATTTCTGAATTAGAAAATAATGAAAAAGAAATTTTTGCAGAAAATATAGAAAGCAAAGAAGAAAAAACAGAAGAATAATCAAAAGAAACAAACAAAAAACACTCAGGAAATCTGGGTGTTTTTGTTTTTGGTTTATTTTTTTTCTAATATAATCAAACTTTCAATATGCGGTGTGCGAGGAAAAAAATTATAAAGCGTTGTATTTTTGATTTTATATTTTTCTGATAATAATTTTACATCTCGGGCTTGAGTGGAAATATTACAAGATAAATAAATAATTTTTTTAGGGGATTCTTGTAAAAGTTTTTCGATAATATCTGGATGTAAACCAGCACGAGGTGGATCTAAAATTATTATTTTATTTTTAGTAATAATTTCAGTTATTTTTTCTGCTGGCAAACAAGTAGCTTCACAATTTTTTAATTTGTTTAATTTAATATTTTCTTTAGCATACCCGATCGCTTCTTGATTGTTATCAACACAAAAAACTTTTTTAACTTTATCGGCTAGAGTTAAACCAATAGCCCCAACTCCAGAATAATAATCAATTATTTCTGAATTTTTATCAATTTCAGAAGAAATTTTTTCCAAAGCTAATTTAAAAATTGGAATATGAATTTGAAAAAAACTAAGTAAACCAAATTTTAATTGTGTATTGTTTAAATTAGTTATTAAATAATTTTGGCCATCATTATACAAGAGTTCAGTTGGAACCGAGGCAGGGGATTTGTGAGTGGAATAATAAATTTGAAAACCTAAAAAATTTTTATTTAATTTTGGATATTTTTTAAAAGATATTTTATCTTTTAAAAATAAACTGGCAATCGTATTTTCATTACCATCAGATCTGACAATTAAAGTTTTTAAATTTCTTCTTTCTAAATTTTGTTCATTTACCCAGTTTAATATTTTATGAGCAGTTTCATTTATACATTTTTCGGCTAATTCAGAATTTTCAATTGGGTATTTTATTTTTTGTCCACGATTAAAAAAAGCTAGTTGGAATTTTCCTGGATTTGTATCGTCTTCAAAAAAAGAAAATTCCATTTTGTTGCGATAATTATATTCTTCTTGAGGATAAATAATTTCAGGTTCAATATTATCAAAAATTTGACCGCCAATTTTTTTTAGAGTTTCTAAACTAATTTCTTTTTTCCATTTGTTTTCAGTTTTGTAATCAATTATTTGCCAAGGGCTGGTAGAAATAAAATTTTTATCTCTAGCTTCTATTCTTTCTTTGGCTGCATGAATAATTTTGGTTGCCAAACCTTCGCCAAAATCTTTTTTATTTTTAATTATATCAGCCTCGATTTCTTCACCTGGCAAAGCATTCCAAATAAAAAAAATTTTGTTATCTTTTCTGGCTAAACCTTGTCCACCAAAGACAAGCTTTTCTATTTTTAAACGCATAAAAATAAGTTATAAATCAATTTCAATTCCGACTGGACAATGATCCGAGCCGTAAATTTCATTCTGAATAAAAGTTTTTTTAATTTTTTTTAATAATTTTTTATCACATAAAACATAATCAAGACGCCAACCGACATTACGTTCTCTAGCACGAGCACGGAAACTCCACCAAGAATATTTTATGGTTTGTGGATTAAAATGACGGAAAGTATCAATAAAATTATTTTTAACAAAAAAAGAAAAATCTTGACGTTCTTCGTAAGTAAAACCATTAGTTTTCTCATTTTCTTTTGGTCGGGCTAGATCTATTTCTTGATGAGCAATATTCAGATCACCAACTAAAATTATGGGTTTTTTCTTTGAAAGTTTTTTTAAATAAAGTAATATTTTTTTATCAAATTCTTGTTTGAATTTTAGTCTAGATAAATCATCACGAGAATTTGGGAAATAAGCATTTATTAAAAAGAAATTTTTAAATTCTAAAGTTTGGACACGACCTTCATTATCAAAAATTTCATTATTTATCCCAGTTGTATGTTTTATAATTTGTTTATAAATAACAGATTTTTCTTTTACAAGGAATAAAGTTCCAGCGTAACCAGGACGAATAGCCGAATTCCAAAATTCTTTATAATTTTTAAAATCAAATTTTTCTTGTATTTTTTTGTCATTATCTATTTTAATTTCTTGAAGACAGATAATATCAGCTTTTTCTTTTTTTAAAAAATCATAAAACCCTTTTTTAGTTATAGCTCTGATGCCATTGATATTCCAAGATGTTATTTTCATATAAAATATTGTTGGTAGTTAGTATTTTTTAAAATAATTTTTTTTAAGTAAGATTAACATACAAAAATAAATAAACAAATAGAAAAACAAATAATCTACATTTTGTCACTCTGAGGCGAAGACGAAGAGTCCCTTAAATAGTGAATTATCACCAACCATTTTAATTCAACAATTATTAAATTAAAAAAGTTTAACCTGCCTGCCGGTAGGCAGGGGGACTCTTCACCTCCGACATGACGTCGGAGGATTCAGAATGACAAAGTGGATGAAATTTGTTTTAAAGAAAATTTATTTTTTTAGTTTGTTTTTTTGAATTAAATATAAATTTTTAAAAAAATTAAATCTAAAATTATAAATCTAAAATCCTAAATTATTTTATTTGCTTTTTTTAAGATATTCTTTTCTTTGATTTTCGGGAAATTTTTCAATTGCATAACGCAGTGAGTTTCTCGGCATTTTAGTTAAATTTTCATTTAAAAAATTTTCTAAAACTTTTTTATCTTTTTTTCCAAGTTCACGGAGCATCCAGCCGACAGCTTTATGAATTAAATCATGTTTATCGTTTAAAAGAATTTTAGAAATTACTAAAGTATGTTTAAAATTATTTTCTTTGATAAAAAAATAAGTAGAGACAATAGAAATTCTTTTTGTCCAAAGATGCTTTGAATTTGCCCATTTTAATAATTTTTTATCTAAAATTTTATGGTGAAAAATATAATCCCCAATAATTTTTGGAGCTGATAAATCTACCAAATCCCAATTATTTATATTTTTGAAATTTTTTAAATAGAATTTAAATATTTTGTCTTTTTGCTCAGTTTTTTTATAGTTTTCTACTAAAATCAATAAAGCCACAAGGCGATACTCATGAATTTTACTGTTTAATAATTTTTGCAGTTCCTCCAAAGATGTATTTAAATTATTTTTTGCAATTTGTCTAATTTGCGGAACTGTAATTCCTAAAAATAAATCACCTTCGCCATATTCACCTTTGGCAGTTTTAAAAAATCTTTGTAAAATTTTTGCTTTTTCTTTATTTTTGAGCCTGTCTAATTCTTGAATAATTTTATTCATATCTTACAAAAAATAAAAATAAGACAAACCAATAAATAAAAGATAAATCATTTTTTATATATGGGCTATCAACTAGTCCCATGACAAGAAAACAACTAAGAGTAGTAAGCGCAAAAAATTTTAAAATATTTTTTTCTTTAAAATATTTATAAAAACAATATAAATTTAAAAATACAAAACTTATCAATCCAAGGATTCCCAAGTTTACCCACATAGTTAAAAATATATTATGCGGATGATGAAAAATCTCTATATTTTCGCCATTAACTTGTTTGTGAAAAGGAATAATTTTTTGGCTATAACTTGCTAGCCCTGCTCCAAAAATTGGATTAACTTTTAAAAATTCTGAGGTTTCATTCCATATGTTTAATCTGATCTGTCCGGATCTGTCTTGAAATAATAATTCTTGTTTTATCGGATTATTTAGCGGTATAAAAGTAAAAATAATTAAAGTGACGCTAGAAAAAATAATTGTAACTAATCTAGTTTTTTTATAGTAAATTAAAAGTAAAAATATACTAGCTAAAATTCCTATTATAGCACCAGTAGATTTGGCAAAGAAAATTGCTAAAATAGCTAAAAAAACAAAAAGACTTGAAATGATTTTTTTTAAATTATTTTCTTTAAAATTGGAAATAATTAAATAAATAGCTAATGGAAAAATAACTCCTAAAAAATGTCCGACAGCGTTTGGAAAACCATACCAAGCAGTTACCCGATAAGTATTTTGATTTTCCCAAAAACTATAAGGGACAAAAAAACCAGTAAAATGTTGATAAATTGCTAAAATTGAAGTAATTGTACCAGACAAAACTAGAGCAAAAAATAAATTATTGATTTCTTTTTTTGTTTTTATACTAGTCAATAAAATTATAAAAAATAGAATTGGTTCAAGATAAAAAGCTTTCCATTCACCGAGAGCTGATTTGGTATTTGAACTTACAACAATTGCTAGAGTCGCACTGATTAAAAAAATGATTAGAGAATAAAAAAATAATTTGTTTTTTTTATAAAATTCTTTTGTTTTTGTTAAAAAATCTTTTTTATATTTAAAAATCCAATTTATAAAAATTATGATTAGCATCATTTCAAGTAATGTAGTTGGAATACTTAAAATTTTAAATCTAATTAAATAAACTGGGATCAAAAATAAAAATAAAAACAAAGCATTAAAAAAATTTTTATAAGTTAGATAAAAAAATAATGATAAAAATAGAAAAATTAAAAAATAAAACATATTATTTTTTTAGATTGAAAATTTCCCAAATAGTTTCTCTAGCTACAGCTTTGGTTATGATAATCATAAGTGAATAAACAATAATGCCAATAAAAACTAAAATAAAAATATTTAAATTTTGAAAATAATTTAAAAATAAAATCATGATGAAAGACGAAAAAATTATTTTATAAAATGTTTTTAGTGTTATTTTTTCTTTAATATATTTTTTGATTATAAAATATAATCCAAAGCCAGTAAAAAATTCAGAAAACACACTCATCCAGGCTGCTCCATACATACCGTATTTTGGAATAAAAATTAAATAGCCGATAAGTGTCACAATAGCACTTATCAAATAAATTTTTATAGTTTCTTTTTGTCTGTTTATAGCAACTGCACTATGTCCAAAAATTGCTCCCAGATAGACTCCAAAAATTGCTAAAGATAAAATTTTTAAAACTTGTCCAGCTGGAGCAAAATTTTGTCCAGCAATTAAAAACATTGTTTTATCGGCTAGAGCATATAGTCCCGCAGTCATAGGTACTGCTAAAATCATCATAGCATCAAAACTTAATTGCCATCTTTCTTTGAATTCTTGTTTTAAATTTTGTCCCCAAGAAAAAGCTAAAAGTGGTAAAAACAATCCCATAAGCATCATAGCTGTTTGGGTCAAAACATCTAAAACTTTATAAGCTGCTCCATAGAAACCGACTTCGGTTTGGCTACTAAAAAAAGTTAAAAGTAAAGTATCACCTTTTAAATAAACCACATTAAAAATTATAGAAATCGCCACTGGCCACATTTTTTTTGTAATTGCTAACCAAATTGTTTTGTCAAAAGAAAATCTTATTTTATATTCTTTTAAATGAGTGTGAATAAACATAACAGCGGTATAAGCCAAATTTGAAATCACCATTAAAAACATAATTGGTAAAAAATCAGCTTGTTTCTTGATTAAGAAATATAAACCAATGACTAGAAATAAACGGCCAATATTTTCACCAATTACCTGAACTAACATTTTTAATTTTGTTTGATAATTACCAACTAAAATTTGGTTAAGAGCTATTGATAAAAAAGAAATAGTAGAAAAACCAATGGCTATTTTTACTTCAGTCGGATAAGGGAAAAACAGAGAAATTAGAGGTGCTAAGGCCAAAAAAATTAAAGCACTAAAAAAACGATAAGAAAATAAATTATTAAAAAGTTTGTTTTTTTCAAATTTAGCTTCTCCTAACATTTGAGCAGAGACAGGTATTAAGCCAAAATCAATTAAAATACCAACAAATTGTAAAAAAGCTAAAGTTGTAGTATACCAACCATATTTTTCTGTTCCTAAGTATCTAGTTAACATACCGAGAGCAATAAGACCGAGAGCAGTGGAAATAATTTTGCCTATGATTTGTAAAATCGTATTGTGAGCGATTTGTTTTTTTAGTGACATAAAAATTGATTATATCTGTATTTTACAGGAAAAAAAGTCAAAAGTAAAACCTTTTGCTTATCTAAAAAAACAGTGGATAAAGCTCAAAAAAACGACTTTTTTATTTGAAAGTAAAAAAAAACTATGATATATTAAAAATGAAATTAATAATTATATATGTCAGAAAGAAATTTTTTTGAATCACAGTCAAATCTTCCAAAAGTTATGAGAGGTAATTTTGATGATGCTGAAGATGACCCTAACGTGGAAAAACAAAATTTAGAAATAGAAGATGAAGTTGAAGAAAGTTTAGTTGAAGATGAAGAAGAAACCGGTGATCTGATAGATGATATTAGCTGGAAACAAAATATTTTGCCAGTTGATTCAAAACAAAATTTAGAAAATAACTCTACTAAAACAACAGAATTATCATTAGATCACCAAGAGTTAGAAAAAAAATAAATTTAAAAAAAGTCTACGATTCTGTAGGCTTTTTTAATAATGATATTTTCTATTTTGATTTATCATTTGTCCCCGATATATCTGTTCAAGAAGAAAAACCCGAGCCATTTGATGTGTAAAAGTCATTTGTGATAAAGCTACTTTAAAATTAGCTTTTTTTAATATAGATTCATGCAAACCCAGTGGTCCACCGAGAATAAAAGTAAGATTATTTTCAGTTTCTAACCAAGTTTTTAATTTTTCAGAAAAATCTTCACTAGTAAATTCTGTTCCGTTTTCGTCTAGTACAATGACAAAAGAATTTTTTGGTATTTTAGCTAAAATATTTTGTGCTTCTTTTTGTTTAATTTTATTTTTAATATCTTTTTCAGAAAAAGATTCTTCTTTTAATTCTAAAATATTGATTTTAAACCAAGCTGAAAGACGTTTAAGATATTCTTTTTCAGCCTCTTCCCAATATTTTTCTTTAAATTTTCCGACAACTATTATATTTATAATCATATAAAAATATTTTAATACCTTAGAAAAATAAAATCAAGTTTTGACATTTTTTAAAAAAAGTCTTACAATCTATAAAAGTTTAAATTTAATTTTTAATATGAATGAAAATAATCAAGAAAATAGAATTGGTCAAATAATAAAAAAACCAGATGCAGATTCAAAAGAAAACAAATCTAAAACAAATTTAGAATCAGAAAGACCAATTATGACTTCAGTGATTTTGGAAAAAAAAGATGATTTTGGTTTTAAACAAGACAAGTTTTTAATTGAATTTCAATTAAATGAATACGATGGACCTTCATTAGAAATATCTGCTCCTGCAAGATTTGAAGCTGAAACTGATCAAGATTTTTTAAAAAGAATTTCTGAAGACGAACATTTTAAAAATAAAATAAAAGAAATGATGTTTAGAGAAGTCGAAGAAAAAAATCATGAAAGACCATTAAACTTCATATATTCAATTAAAAAAAGAAATACTTTTTAAAAACTAAAATATACAAAAAAACGGCTGAATTAAGCCGTTTTCCATTTTTTTAAAAGTTTTTTGTATTCGTCTTTGTTTATTGCTTCCCGAGCTTTTTCCATTAATTTTAATAAAAAATATAAATTATGGATTGAAGCTAAACGCATTCCAGTCATTTCATCAACTGCAAAAAGATGATGTATATAAGAACGAGTATAATTTTTACAAACTGGACAATCACAAGAAGAATCAATAGGCGAAAAATCATTTTTAAAAGAAGAATTTTTTATATTTAAACGATGATTTTTCTTTTTGTCAAAAATAAATAACATTCCATGTCGAGCCAAACGAGTCGGCGCTACACAATCAAACATGTCAACTCCATGGTCAATAGCAATTAATAAATCAAGAGGAGAAAGTCCTAAACCCATCGTATAACGTGGTTTATTTTCTGGGATAATCGGTAAAATCCAATCTAAAATATTTTCAGTCGCATTCATGTTATAGCCGATAGATTCGCCACCAATAGCAATTCCATCAAAATCCAAGTTAGAAATAAATTTTGCTGATTTTTCTCGCATGTCTTTATGATTTGAGCCTTGGATTATCCCAAATAAATATTGTGTGTAGCCGTGTCGTTTGGAATTTTTTTTATGTTCTTTCAAACATCTTTCTGCCCAACGATGAGTTCTTTCCATTGCTTCCAAAGTATATTTTTTGTCTGCTTTGTCAGGGGTACATTCGTCAAAAGCCATTATTATATCTGCTCCGATTTTATGTTGAATTTTTATTGCTTCTTCTGGACTAAAAAAATGTTTACTGCCATCAATATGAGAACGAAATTCTACACCGTCTTCAGTTATTTTAACTAATTTTTCATTAGCTATATTTTTTTTCTCATTTTTTATTTCTTTTTGTTTTCCTAAAGAAAAAACTTGAAAACCGCCGCTATCAGTTAATATAGGTTTTGACCAATTCATAAATTTGTGCAAACCACCTTGTTTGTCGATCAGATTTTCTCCTGGACGCAAGTGTAAATGATAAGTGTTTCCAAGAATTATTTGTGCTTTAATATCTATTAAATCTTTTTGATCTAAAGTTTTTACTGTGGCTTGAGTTCCAACTGGCATAAAAATCGGAGTGTGTATTTCTCCATGATCAGTTTTAATAATTCCTGTTCGAGCTGAACTTTTTTTGTCTTTATGAATTATCTTAAAAAACATATTATTTATCCCAATCAAAATTGTTGCCAAAATGTCCCCAACAAGCTGTCAAAGCGAATTTTGGTTCTTTTAATTTTAAAAAATTTATGATTCCTTTTGGAGTTAAATCATAACCACTGATTTTTTCTTCTTTACCATCAATAATAGCTGTAGCCATGACAGGTTCATCAACTCCAATTGAATAAGCTAATTTTACTAAAACTTCTTTTGCTTGATTTTTTTTGAGTAAATCTACAGCAATTTTTCTCGCCATATAAGCTCCACTGCGATCAACTTTTGTAGAATCTTTTCCAGAAAAAGCACCACCGCCGATAGGAATTTGTGGTCCATAATTATCAACTGCTAATTTTCTTCCAGTAAGTCCTGTATCAGCTGCAAAGCCACCAATATTCCAATCTCCAGCTGGATTTTTGAAAATTTTTATATCAGAACTAATTTTTTTATTTACAATCCATTCTTGAATTATTTTTCCTAAATTTTCTGAATTTAAACCACAAAAACTAGCTACAATAGTTTTTATTTTGTCTTCGTCGTCTAAAGTTATCTGTGTTTTTCCGTCCTCAGCATGTTTTTTGTAAATAAATTTACATAAATCACGAGCCAAAAATAATTCTTGCGGAATAAAAGATTCATTTTCATTACAAGCATAACCAACCATTATACCTTGGTCACCAGCTCCGCCAGTATCAACTCCCTGAGCTATTTCTGAGCTTTGTTTGACAATGTTTGTTTGAATTCCATATTTTTCACCAATTATATTTTTTACTATTTCTGGTATATCAACATAAGCATTTGTTGTCATTTCTCCAGTAATCGTAATAATATTATGACCACCCATAGTTTCAATAGCCACTCGGCTGTTTGGATCTTGTTTTAGACATTCGTCTAAAATTGAGTCACTAATTATGTCGCAAATTTTATCAGGATGTTTTGGTGTTACGCACTCAGCTGTTTTATACATATTTTTTTAAAATTATTTTATTAGTTAATATGTTTTAGTCTATATTATTTTTTATTTTTTTTCAAGTTTATATTATTTCTTTTATTTTAGATTTTGTGTTATAATAAAAGCATATTAATTTTAATATATGCCAGAAAAAATAAACAATGAATCTATTTTGGGTGATGTTCTTCACGAATGGAGTATCCCAGAATATAATGAAAATCAGAGACCAAAAAGTTGGTTAATTTTTATGTTATTGTTAGCAGTTCTTTTGATTTTTTATTCAATTTTTACTGATAATTATTTATTCATTTTGATTATTACACTTTTTTCAATAATAATTTTTTTACAATCAATCCAAAAACCAATAATTTTACCTTTTAAAATTACCAGATTAGGAATTTCTATTAATAATAAATTTTATAAATACGGAGAACTGCGCGATTTTTTTATTATCTATAATCCAAAAGAAGAAGTAAAAATGTTATTTTTTGAAACAACTGGGCTTAAACCACGACTTCGAATTCCATTAGTAGATGAAGATCCAACTCAAATTAGAAAAACTTTATTAAATTTTTTAGAAGAAGATTTGAAACAAGAAGACGAACCACTAAGTGATTTTATTGCGAGAAAATGGAAACTCCATTAAAATTAAAAATTAAAAAACCTACTGAAAAGTGGGTTTTTTTATTTAAGATTTAGAATTTTAGATTTTAGAATCTAAATTTTGAATTAAAAATAAATTTTAAAAAATTCTAAATCTAAAATCAAAAATTATTCAGCTTGTCTTTTAAAAAAAATAGTGTTAACATATTTCTATATGAGTATTATAAAAAAACAAGAAGAAATAAAATATATTTTAGAAGGCGGTAAACTTTTGGGTGAGATTTTAGAAAAACTTGCTGATTTAGTCGAACCTGGAATTAGTACTTGGAAAATAGATGTAGAAGCAGAAAAAATGATAAAAGCAGTTGGTGGCCGTCCAGCTTTTAAAAATTATCGTAGTTCTAGAGATGATATTCCATTTCCTGGAACAATCTGTGCTTCTATAAATGAAGAAGTTGTTCATGGAATTCCTAAAAAAGATCGTTTCTTGAAAGAAGGCGATATTTTTAGTATAGATATTGGTATGCAATATCCTGTTAACTCAGGTTTAGGTAAAGGTGGAAACGGATTTTTTACTGATACAGCTTTGACTATTGCTGTTGGAAAAATAAATGAAGAAACAAAAAAATTATTAGATGCGACAAAAAATTCTTTAGAAAAAGTAATTTCAGAAATAAAAATTGGTGATAGTATTTCAGATATTGGAAAAACAATTGAAAATTATATACAGCCTTTTGGTTATGGTATAGTCCGTGATCTTGTTGGTCATGGTGTTGGTCATGAAGTTCATGAAGAACCTTCTGTACCAAATTATTATGAACCATCATTAAATGCTTGGAAAATAACACCAGGTGTGGTTTTAGCTGTTGAACCAATGATTACTTTAGGAAATTATAGAGTTGATGTTTCCAAAGATGGTTGGAGTTTTTCAACAGTTGATAAAAGTTTAAGTGCTCATTTTGAACATACATTAGTTTTTACTGAAAAAGGTTTGATTGTTGCCACTCGTCGTCCAAAAGAATTAAAATAAAAAAATATGAATATTTTAGGTGTTGATTATGGTAAAAAAAGAATTGGTTTGTCTTGGTCTTCAACTGATTTAGATTTAGTTTTAGCTTTTGGAATTGCTAGTAATATTGATGAACTTATTAGTATTATAAAAAAAGAAAAAATTGCCAAAATAGTTTTTGGTTTACCTTTTGATCTTGGTGGTGAAGAAAATGAAAAAACAAAACAGATTAGAGACATTGCAGAAAAAATAAAAAATATTTTGAGCACAATTGAAATTGATTTTCAAAATGAAAGTTTTAGTACAGCTGAAGCCAAAAAAATTCCTGGTGACGCTAGTATTGATGAAAAAGCGGCTATTGTTATTTTACGTGATTATTTAAAAAAATAATTTGTTTATGAAAGCGATAGTTTTAAAAAGGAGAAACTTTCGAGAAAACGATCAAATTATTAGTTTTTACACTTGGGAAAAAGGCAAAATAGATCTTTTGGCGAAAGGTGTAAAAAAAATTTCGAGCAAAAATTCAGCTTATTTAGAGCCAATGTCTTTTGTAGATATAGAAAGTGTTTCTGGCAAAGAGTTTGAATATTTAACTGGGGTGCAAATGATTGATTATTTTCCTAAAAATAGAAGAGATCTTAAAAAATCTCTTTATATTTTGTTTTTACTTTCTTTTTTAAATCAACAGTTAGAAGAACGGGCAGGTGATAAAAATATTTTTTTTCTTTTGCTTTCTTTTTTAAATTTTTCAGAGGAAACAGCGGATTTTAAAAAATTTTTTATAGACATTTTTATTTTTAAAATTTTAGTTTTTTTCGGTTTTGAACCGATTTTGAATTCTTGTGTTTTTTGTTCCAAAGAAGATTCTTTGAATAATTTTTATTATGGAGGAGGTTTGGCGTGTCCTCAATGTTTAGAAACAAATAAAATCTTAGCAAAAAATTATATTTCAATTAAACCAAAAATAATAAAAAAATTGAAAGATATTTTAGTTTATGATTTTAAAGATTTGGAAATTGAAAAAGCTGATTATGAAGAAATTCATAAAATAATTTATAATTTTGCCTGTTTTCATTGCGAAAAGAAAATAAAAGATTGGGCTTAAAAAAGTGGAAAATTATCCACTTGTTTTTTTATTGACAATTTTTTTTCTAAGTATTATTATAATCAAAAAGATATTATCACTCAGACAGTAAGAGTGATAATAAAAATTATTTTTAATTATTTAATTCATAATATGAAAATCAAACCCATTGGAGACAGAGTTCTCGTAAAAATATTGGAAGAAAAAGAAGAAAAAACTTCTTTTGGAATTATTTTACCAGATTCAGCTCAAAAAAAAGAAAAAGCTACTGGAGAAATTTTGGAAATTGGTGAAGGCGAAGAAATTCGCAAATTAAATTTACAAAAAGGCATGTTGGTTTTATTTAAAAAATGGGGAGGTGATGAAATAGAATTGGAATCCGGAGCAGAAGCAAAGATTTTAAGTCATGAAGATATAATTGCTATTTTAGAAAAATAAAAATAATAATTTAAAAATATGGCAAAACAAATAAAATTTGAAAATGACGCTAGACAAAAATTAATTAATGGCGTCAATATTTTAGCAGATACCGTAAAAGTTACACTAGGTCCAAAAGGACGCAATGTAGTTTTAGACAGAGGATATGGAGCTCCAATTATTACTAAAGATGGTGTTTCTGTAGCAAAAGAAATTGAACTTGAAGATAAATTTGAAAATATTGGAGTTGAATTAGTAAAAGAAGTTGCTAGTAAAACTAATGAAGATGTTGGCGACGGTACAACTACCGCCACTGTGTTAGCTCAAGCAATTGTCAATGAAGGTTTAAAAAATGTTACAGCTGGTATAAATTCAGTAGCTTTAAATCGTGGTTTGCATAAAGCTTGTGATTTAATAGTAAAAGAATTGCGAGAAAAAATATCTAAAAAAGTTGAAGATGATGAAATTGCTAATGTGGCTGCAATTTCCGCTAATGATAAAAATATTGGTGATAAAATTGCTGCTGCCATAAAAGAAGTTGGTAATGATGGAGTGATTACTGTGGAAGAATCACAATCTTTTGGTATGGAAATAGAAATTGTAAAAGGTATGCGTTTTGATAAAGGTTTTGTTTCTCCATATATGGTGACAAATTCTGAAAGAATGGAAGCAGAGTATAATGATACTTTGATTTTAATTAGTGATAAAAAAATCTCTTCGGTTGAAGAAATTTTACCGATATTAGAAAAAGTTGCTGAAAGTGGTAAAAAAGATCTAGTTATTATTGCTGATGATGTTGAAGGACAAGCTTTAGCCACTTTAGTTTTAAATAAACTCCGTGGAACTTTTAATGTTTTGGCAATCAAAGCTCCAGGTTTTGGCGATAGAAAAAAAGAAATGCTTGAAGACATTGCAATTTTAACTGGAGCTAAATTTATCAGTGAAGATTTAGGAATTAAATTTGAAAATATTGAATTGTCAGATTTGGGTCGGGCAAAAAAAATTGTGGCTAATAAAGAATATACAACTATTGTCGATGGAGCAGGTTCACAAGAGAAATTAGATGAAAGAATAAAACAAATTAAAAAAAATATTGAAAATTCAGATAGTGAATTTGACAAAGAAAAATTTAAAGAAAGATTAGCAAAATTGGCTGGTGGCGTAGCTGTTATAAAAGTTGGAGCAGCGACAGAAACTGAAATGAAAGAAATTAAACACCGAATTGAAGATGCTGTGGAAGCTACCAAAGCTGCTATTGCTGAAGGAGTTGTTCCTGGTGGTGGTGTCGCACTGATTCGAGCTGCAACAGCTTTAGATGATTTAGTTTTGGACGAAGAAGAGCAAATTGCTATTCAAATTTTGAAAAAAGCTTTGGAAGCACCACTTAAAATTATTGCTAAAAATGCTGGTTTTGAAGGAGCTGTTATTGTTGATGAAATAAAGAAACACGAAGGAAATTTTGGTTTTAATGCTGCTACTGGACAATATGAAGATTTGGTTGTTTCGGGAATTATTGATCCAACAAAAGTTACTCGAAGTGCTTTACAAAATGCTGTTTCTGTCGCTGGAATGCTTTTAACTACTGAAGCTGTGGTGACTGATTTACCAAAAACAGAAGAAGATCAACATAATCACATGGGTGGTGGTATGGGAATGCCAGGAATGATGTAGAAATTTTAAACCAAAAATCTCGCTTAATTTGCGGGATTTTTTTATTTTTTTGCTTGATTTTTATGTCATTTTAAGTTAATATAAAATCAATATGGCTGAATATAAAAAACAATTAGCAAAGATGTTAGATCAAGCACAAGAAATTGAAGCTTTACTTGAAATTTCAAATAAAAAAATAAAAAAAGATGAATTAGAAAACATAATGAAAGAAAAAAATTTTTGGCAAAATCAAGAAAAAGCAAAACAAATATCCCAAAAATATGAATCTCTAAATAAAGAAATTCAAAACTGGCAAGAACTATTTTCTGAAACTAAAGATTTGTTTCAGTTATCACTTGAATTGGAAAAAAAATATGATGCTGAACTAAATTTACAAATTGAAGAACAAATAAAAATTTTACAAGAAAAATATGACAAAATTGAATTTTTAGCATTTATGTCTGGAAAACATGATCAGGAAAATGCAATCATATCAATTCATGCTGGTAGCGGTGGCACAGATGCACAAGACTGGACAGAAATTTTACTTCGCATGTATTTACGTTATGCAGAAAAGAAATCTTGGAAATCTTTTATTTTAGATGAAACTTTTGGTAACGAAGCTGGTTTAAAATCAGTTTCCGTTAGAATTACTGGAAATTATGTTTATGGATTTTTGAAGTCAGAACAAGGTACTCATCGTTTGGTTAGAATTTCACCATTTGATGCCGAAAAAATGCGTCACACTTCTTTTGCTTTAGTAGAAGTAATTCCAGAAATTGAAAATAGTGAAATTGAAATAAATGAAAAAGATTTGAGAATTGATACTTTTATGTCAGGTGGTCATGGTGGTCAAAGTGTAAACACAACTTATAGCGCTGTGCGGATAACTCATGTACCATCAGGAATTTCAGTTAGTTGTCAAAATGAAAGATCACAATTACAAAACAAACTAACTGCTTTAAAAATTTTAAAAGCAAAGTTACAAAAAATTAAAGAAATAGAAGAAGAAAATAAAATAATGAAACTTAAAGGTGATTACCAAATTCCTGAGTGGGGAAGTCAAATTCGTTCTTATGTTTTAAATCCTTATAAATTAGTAAAAGATCTGCGTAGTGAATGGGAAACCACTGATACTGAAAAAATTTTAGACGGAGATTTAGATGAAATTATTGTGAGTGTTTTAAAAAATAAAAAATAAAATATGTCTTGGTCAGAAAAACTTTTTTTAAAAATAAATTCTATAGTTGGTAAAAATAAAAGTCTTGATTTTGTGATGTATTTTTTTGCTCATGCTCTAATTTATATTTTGATTGCTATTGTTTTATTTTGGGGTGCTTTTTTCTTATTTGAAATTGATCCGACAAAATTTGATTTTTTATTAAAATTACTTTTGACTACTGTTTTTTTTGCTTTTATTTTTAATTATTCTATAGCTTTGATTTGGCGTCATCCTCGACCAATTTTAGAAAAAAATTTTATAAAAGTCTCTTTACAACCTTTAGTCAATTGGAAATCATTTCCTTCTGATCATGCGACAGTTTCTTTTATTTTTTTCTTTATTCCTGTTTTTTTGGGAATAAATATTTATTTTGGAATTTTTTTATTTTTGTTAGCTTTTTTGGTTTCAGTTGGACGAGTTTATGTGGGAGTTCATTATCCACGAGATATAATTGGTGGTTTTTTTGTTGCTTTATTTTTGTCCCTATCTTCTTTTTGGTTATTGGAAAATATTACCCAAGTGCTGTATAATTATCTGAAAGTTTTATTTTTTTAAATATGAATGCCATTATTTTATGTGGTGGACTTTCCACCAGATTAGGGGAAATTACTAAGGAAATGCCAAAAGTTTTGCTTGAAATTGGTGGCAAAACTATTTTAGAATGGCAAATTGAAAAATTAAAAAAAATAAATATTACAGAAGTTGTTTTAGCGGCTGGTCATTTGTCTGAAGTTTTAAAAAGACAAGTTGGTGATGAATGTTGTGGTGTTAAAATTATTTATGCGATAGAAGAAAAAAAATTAGGCACAGGAGGAGCAATTAAAAATGCTTTAAATTTTGTGAAAGAAAATGCCGAAGCATCTATAATTTTGAATGGTGATATTTTAACTACGGTTGATTTGCAAGAAATGGTAAATAATTTAAAAAATAATAGTGATGGACTTGTTTTAGGGACAAAAGTTATTGACGCCTCAAATTATGGAACTTTGGATTATGATGAAAATTATTTATTGAAATCTTTTAAAGAAAAAGAAGGTGTTAAAAAAGCTGGTTTTATTAATGGTGGAATTTATATTTTTAATTCAGCCATAAAAAAATATTTTCCGAAAGTTGAAACATTTAGTTTAGAATACGATGTTTTTCCTTTTATAACTAATCTATTTGTTTATGAATCTGATAAAGATTGGATTGATATTGGGGTTCCAGAAAGATTAGAATGGGCAAAAAATAATTATCAAAAATTTAATGAATAAAATATGATGATTGAAATTAAAAAAAATATATTAAAAAAAATAAATAAATTTTCTTCTCTAGAAAAAATTGATTTATTAATTCCACCAAAAAGTGAAATGGGCGATTTAGCTTTTGCTTGTTTTAATCTAACTGATTCACCAGTGGAAAAAGCTACCGAACTGGCTCAGCTTTTGAATAAAGAAAAAATAGCTTTTATAAAAGAAGTAAAAAATTTTGGTCCTTATGTAAATTTTTATTTTGATTATGAAAAATTAGCACAAAAAATATTAGGGGATATTTTGCAAAATAAACAAAATAAATTTTTAAATATTGGTAAAAAAAGAAAAGTATTATTTGAATATCCTTCACAAAATACTCATAAAGAATTTCATATTGGTCATTTGCGTAATGTAGCAATCGGAAATACTTTGGTTGAACTTTATAAAAAAACTGATTTTAAAGTTATTACCATGAATTATATAAATGATTATGGAAATCATGTTGTAAAGTGTTTATGGTATATTTTAAATTATCATCCGGAAATTTTAAAAGATAAAAATAAACATAATCAAAAATTTTTAGGCGAAATTTACTCTGAAGCAAATAATTTTATCAAAGATCATCCTGAAATTGAAAACAATGTCAAAGATTTTCAAGTCAAATTTGAAAATCAAGATAAACAAATTCAAAAAGTTTGGCAAGAAACTCGTGACTGGAGCATAAAAGGTTTTACAAAAATTATGAAAGATTTGGATTTAAAACATGATGCCATTATTTATGAATCAGAAGTAAAAAACGATGGAAAAAAAATAGTTGATAAATTATTAAAAAATAAAATTGCCAAAATTGGTGAAGGCGGGGCAGTGATTGTTGATTTAAATAAATATAATTTGGATATTGCTTTATTAAGAAAAAGTAGTGGAGCTGGTTTATATATTACTGGAGATTTAGCTTTAGCTGAAAAAAAATTCAAAAAATATAAAATTGAAGAAAGTGTTTATATCACAGGATTGGAACAAGAATTTTATTTTAAACAATTGTTTAAAATTTTGGAATTGTCAGGTTTTAAAAAGAAAATGACCCATATCTCTTATGGTTTAATAAATTTAGCAAGTGGAAAAATGTCTTCTCGTGCGGGCAATGTAATTTTGTATGAAGATCTAAAAAATGAAATTTTTGCTAAAATTTTTTTGGAAACAAAACAAAAAAATCAAAATTGGTCAGAAGATAAAATAAAAAAAACAGTTGAAATATTAACTGATGCTGTTTTAAAATTTTATATGCAAAAGCATGAAGCGAAAAAAAATATTATTTTTGACATAAAAGAAGCGGTTAGTTTTGAAGGTTATAATGCTCTTTATGTTTTGTATTCTTTTGTGCGAATTAATAGTATTTTTAAAAAAATTAAAAATCTAAAAAATTTAAAACAAATTGATTTTTCGCTTTTAAAAGAAGCAGAAGAAAAAAAGATATTAGCTTTGTTAAATATTTATGATGAAATAATAATTAAAGCTCGAGAAAATTATAATCCGGCTGTAATTACAAAATATACTTTTGATTTAGCCCAAGCTTTTAATGATTTTTACGCTAAATATAATATTTTAAATAGTGAAGAAAATTTAAAACAAAGTCGTTTGTATTTGATCAAGGCTACACAGACAATTTTAGCTGATGCTTTAAAAATTTTAACAATTAAAACAGTAAAAGAAATGTAAAATTTTTTAGTTGCATAAATAATAAAAAAATATTATACTTTAAATATCTTAGATGAAATAAAAAGGTTAATACTATTCTACAATTTTACTACAAAGGGAGAACAATATTTTTTCAGCTCGTGGGCTGAATGTGAGTTCACCCACCTAATTTTTTAGGGGTAGTATTTAAACCTGTTTCATCTGGGATTATAAAAATCCGCTTATTTAGCGGATTTTTATATTTTTTTTGTTTATTGTTTGTTGATTTTTTTTGCGATAGTACGACGACAACCGGCACAAACTTTTTTTCCATCCAATTTTTGCAAATTGACTTTTTGTCTTTTTAAAGTTTTTATTTTTGAGTGGCTGCGGCTGGCTGATTTTTGTGATTTTTTTCCACAGATTTCGCATTTTGCCATATTTTTCTTGTTTAAGATAATAAAATTGTTTTTTTAATAAATATATATTATAATAATAAAGATTTTTTGTCAATACTCTTAAGAGTTAAGATTTAAAAGTTAAAAGATTTTTAAATATTTCTTGTTTTAAAGTCAGAAATTGATAAGTGAATAAAATTTTTTAATTTTGCATTTTTAATTTAATTATTATGGAAATTATCCAAATGTTATTTTTTTTCTTAATTATAGTTCCATCTTCAATTTTTCATGAATATGCTCATGCTTGGGCGGCAAATGAGCTTGGTGATCCAACTGCAAAATATGCAGGTCGTCTTAGTTTAAATCCAAAAGTTCATATTGATAAATGGGGAACAATTTTTATGCCACTTATTCTATTATTTTTAACTGGTGGCCGATTTTTGTTTGCCTATGCTAAACCAGTGCCTTATAATCCTTATAATTTAAAAAATCAAAAATGGGGTCCAGCTTTGGTGGCAATAGCCGGTCCATTATCAAATTTATTATTAGCTTTTTCTTTTGGGTTATTAATAAAATTTGTTCCATTTAGTTATGAAATACTTTCTTTTATTTATCTCATAGTTTACGCCAATGTACTTTTAGCTATTTTTAATTTAGTTCCGATTCCGCCGCTTGATGGATCAAAGATTTTATATGCAGTACTTCCAGATTCAATGTGGCAAATAAAACAATTTTTACAGCAATATAGTTTTGTTATTTTATTGTTTTTTATATTTTTTGGATTTGAGCTGATTATTCCGATTATTGATTTTTTAACTAATTTGTTTATTTAATTTTTTTATAAAAAATAGCTTAATTTAGCTAAAAAAGAGTAAATACTATTGACAAAATAAGAATTTTGTTGTATAGTTTTGCGTTGTTCTTTTGAAATAAATTGTTTTTTTATAATTTTTTATTGGAGAGTGAAATGAGAAAGTTTCTTGCTGTATTTTTTTTCGTTCTTGTTTACTTTTATGTGTCAATTGGTTTTTGGAATGGATCTTCTCTTGTTTATGAAAAAAATAAAGTCCTTGCAGAGGATTTTGTTGGAAAAGATTGGACTCGAAATTGTGAGAGAATTTCGGGAAAAATCCAATGTGGAGACTATTTTAAAAATCTTTTTGAAGAAACAGAAAAAACAATAAAAAATAACAGAGAAAAAGGAGTACAAATTTTCTCTGTTTCAGCCAGTTTGACTGGTTGGACAGATATCTATTGCAACACTTTTGATATCGTTGCAATGGATTTTTACTGGCCAGTTCGCTGGCTAGAAGAAAAAGGTTATATCGGGGTTCAGAAATGAGCCCTTTTTTTATTTAAGTTTTTTTACTTTTACTTACTTTTTAATCCCTTGACATTTTTTGTTGTTTAATGTATATTAGAAAAGCTTTTAAAAACATAAAGCGGAGTAATCTTAATTTATCAAATTAAGGTGAAGAAAAATTTTATTTTTTATAAAGATAAAATTTAACGCTAGGAATAATTTTCTTGCCATAATAGAAAAAATTTCCGAGCGTACCCTTATAGGGTATTTTTAATTTATTTAATATTCATAATTTTAAGCATAAAACTATGCCTACAATGAATCAAATATTGCGTAAAGGAAGAATCAGCAAAAAAACAAAATCTGCTTCTCCTGCTATGCAATTTACTTACGATAGTTTACATCGTGAGAAAACTTATTTAAGAAGGGGTTGTCCTTTCAAAAGAGGAGTTTGTACAAAAGTTTATACAGCTACTCCAAAAAAACCGAACTCAGCTTTACGTAAAGTTGCCAAAGTTCGTCTTTCAAATGGAACAGAAGTTATCGCTTACATTCCAGGTGAAGGTCATAATTTACAAGAACATTCAATCGTTCTTATTCGTGGTGGTCGTGTAAAAGATTTACCAGGTGTTCGTTATCATATTGTACGTGGTGTTTATGATACCCAAGGTATAGAAGGTCGAAAAAGAAGTCGTTCTGTTTACGGAACAAAGAGACCAAAAAAATAATTTATTAATTTAATAATAAAATACAAATATGCCAAGAGGAAAAAGAGCTCCAAAACGCATTATTGCGCCGGATTCGATTTACAACAGTGAATTGTTGGCTAAATTTATAAATTTCATAATGGAAGACGGAAAAAAATCCATTGCTCAAAAAATAGTATATGGTGCTTTGGAAGTTTTAGCAGATAAGAAAAAAGCCAATGCTTTAAAAGTTTTTGAAGATGCTTTAGAAGTAATTAAACCACAAGTAGAAGTAAGATCTCGTCGTGTTGGTGGAGCAAATTATCAAGTTCCAATGCCAGTTTCAAATAGTCGTCAAAATGCTTTAGCTTTTCGTTGGGTTACTTTAGCTGCAAAAGCTAGAAAAGGAAAAGATATGAAAGAAAAATTAGCTGCTGAATTACTTGATGCTTTAGAAGGAACAGGTGGAGCATTTAAGAAAAAAGAAGATGTTCATCGTATGGCTGAAGCTAATAAAGCTTTTGCCCATTTTGCTCGTTTCAGCAAATAATTAATTTAATAAATTAAATAAAAATATGGGTAGAGATTATCCTTTAGAGAAAATAAGAAACATAGGTATCATGGCTCACATTGATGCTGGTAAAACGACAGTAACTGAACGTGTCTTATTTTATACTGGAAAAAAACATAAAATCGGTGAAACTCATGATGGTGCAGCTGATATGGATTGGATGGCTCAAGAAAAAGAACGTGGTATTACTATAACTTCTGCTGCTACAACTTGTTTTTGGAAAAATCACAGAATCAATATTATTGATACACCAGGACACGTTGATTTTACTGTTGAAGTAGAAAGATCACTCCGTGTTTTAGATGGTGCTTGTGCTGTATTCGATGGATCACAAGGTGTAGAACCACAATCTGAAACAGTTTGGAAACAAGCTGATAAATACAATGTTCCTCGTCTTTGTTTTGTAAACAAAATGGACAAAACTGGAGCTGACTTTTTTATGAGTTTGAACTCAATTAAAGATCGTTTATCTCCAAACGCTTTTGCAATTCAATTACCAATTGGTTCAGAATCAGAATTTTCTGGAATAATTGATATTATTGATAGAAAAGCTTACAAATTTGAAGGAGATCATGGAATAAATATTATTGAAATTCCTGTTCCAGAAGATATGAAAAGTAAAGTTGAAGAATACCGTGCTTCTTTAGTTGAAAAAATTGCTGAAGCTAGTGATGAATTGATGAATAAATATTTAAGTGGTGAAGAATTTTCTATTGAAGAAATAAATAAAGGTATCAGAACGTTGGTTGTTAAAGATGAAATGTATCCTGTTTTATGTGGAACAGCTTTGCAAAATATTGGAGTTCAATTAATGCTTGATAAAGTTGTTGAATATTTACCATCACCATTAGACATTCCAAATATTGAAGCTCATGATCCTGATGATGAAGAAAAAAGAATAACAGTTAAAGCTGCGGATAATGAACCATTTACAGCTTTAGCATTTAAAATTGCTACTGATCCTTTTGTTGGAAAATTAGCTTTTTTCAGAGTTTACTCTGGAATTTTAAAATCAGGTAGTTATGTTTTGAATGCTAGTAACGGAAAAAAAGAAAGAATCGGTCGTATTGTGAGAATGCACGCTAATAATCGTGAAGAAGTAGATGAAGTATATGCTGGAGAAATTGCAGCTGCTATTGGTTTGAAGGAAACTACAACTGGAGATACAATTTGTGCGGAAAATAGACCAGTTGTTTTAGAAAAAATGGTTTTCCCTGAACCAGTTATTCATATTGCTATTGAACCTGCCTCAAAAGCTGATGCTGAAAAAATGAGTTTAGCATTACAAAAATTAGCTGAAGAAGACCCAACCTTTAGAGTACACACAGATGAAGAAACTCTTCAAACAATTATTTCTGGAATGGGAGAATTACATTTAGATATCATTGTTGATCGTATGAAAAGAGAATTTGGTGTAGTTGCTCAAGTTGGAGCTCCTCAAGTAGCATACAAAGAAACTATCAGACAAAGTGCTGAAGCTGAAGGAAAATATGTTAAACAATCTGGTGGTCGTGGACAATATGGTCATTGTTGGCTTAAAGTTGAACCAAAAGAACAAGGCACTGGTTTTGAATTTGTCGATGAGATCAAAGGCGGTGTAGTTCCTAGAGAATATATTCCAGCAATTCAAAAAGGTGTCAGAGAAGCTATGGACAAAGGTGTTGTCGCTGGCTATCCTTTACTTGATATCAAAGTTTCTTGTTTTGATGGAAGTTACCATGAAGTTGATTCATCAGAAATTGCTTTCAAATTAGCAGCTAGCATGGGTTTCCAAGCAGCAGTTAGAAAAGCTAATCCAGTTTTACTTGAACCAATTATGAAAGTTGAAGTTGTTACACCTGAAAATTATATGGGTGATGTTATTGGAGATTTATCTTCAAAAAGAGGACAAATCGAAGAAATGACTGATAGAGGAACTTCAAAAGTTGTAAAAGCTTTAGTCCCACTTGCTAGTATGTTTGGTTATGCAACATCTTTACGTTCTATGACTCAAGGTCGCGCTACATATTCTATGGAATTTGAAAAATATTCTGAATGTCCAAAAAATGTAGAAGCAGCTATTGCGGAAGGTAGAAAAAAATAATCATTTTTAAAAAAAAACAGATCTTATAAAAAAGGTCTGTTTTTGTTTAGATAATATTTTGACTTTTTATTTTTAATTTTATATACTCATTTTGATTTTAAAAATGAAATATATGAATTTTAATATTTTAACAATTTTTCCAAATATAATAAAAAATTATTCAGACGAATCTATTCTTGGCCGTGCTCAAAAAAATAATTTTATAAAAATACAAACGATTGATATTCGAGATTTTTCAAATAATAAACATAATAAAGTTGATGATACTATTTACGGTGGAGGAGCTGGAATGCTTATGAAACCAGAACCTATTTATGAGGCATTAAAATCAATTGGAGCAATTCCTTTTGCTAAAACAAATGGATTAAATAAAATAAAAAAGATTTTTAACGGTGATATTAAGAAAAAGAAAAAAACAATTTTATTATCTCCTCGGGGAAAAAAATTTGATCAAAAAATGGCAGAAAAATTTTCTGGGCTTGATGAATTAACAATGATTTGTGGACGTTATGAAGGTGTAGATCAAAGAGTAGTTGATAATATGATTGACGAAGAAATTTCTGTTGGTGATTTTGTTTTGGCTGGAGGTGAACTCGGGGCATTAATCATAATTGAAGCAACTTCAAGACTTATAAATGGAGTGCTCGGGAATGAAGAATCTTTGTTGGAAGAAAGTCATAATGAAATTGGAAAAAAAGAATATCCTCAATATACAAAACCAGAAAATTTTTTGGGGTTAAAAGTTCCAGAAGTTTTACTTAGTGGAGATCATAAAAAGATAAAGGAATGGCGAGAAAATAATGAAAAATAAATTATGAAAGATGGTAATTTTTTTTACGAACAATATAATAAATTAAATTGGATTAAACAGAAAAATAATAAAATAAATTATTCAGTCATGGATTTTATTATTGATAATATTTTTTTGAAGGATAAAATTGAAAATATAAAGATTTTTGATATAGGTTTTGGAACAGGAAATTTTTTTGAAAAAATAGAAAATAAAATAAATAATTTTTCTAAAAAAAATATTATAGCTGGATGTGAACCAGCAATAAAAAATTATAAATTTGTTAAAAATAAAATAACAAAATTTAAAAATATAAAATTAAAAATTTCTAACAAATCTTTTTTGGAAACTAGTTTTAAAAATAAATTTAATTACATAGCAGCAATTTATGTTTTTCCTCATTTTGTTGTAAAAGATTTTTCAAAAATTATTAAAAAAATAAAGATAATGTTAGAAAAGAAAGGTAAATTTATATTAGTTATTAGTAAAGATTTAGATCTAAAAAATAATGAAATAGTGAATGACAAAAAATATAATTTTATCAATCAAGAAGACTTTGTTTTTAAAGGTAAAAAATATAAACAATTTCTTCATACAACTAAAATAAAAAATGTTGGAAACATAGCCGGTTATCGGAGATCTGAACAATTTTATATTGATTTATTTTTGAAAAATGATTTTAGTTTAATAGAAAAAAAATATATTAAAAATAATGAATTTAATTCAGCTGTACTAGTATTTTCTAGAAAATAATAAGTTAAAAAAGACCATTTTTATTCATCATTTTTTGACTTTTGAATTTTTAATTTTGAATTGCCAGAGTTATCCCCAAGTTGTGTATAAAAAATCACTTGACAAAAAAAACAATTTTATATATCATAAAGCTCACGTTAAAGTATTATAAATTTATTACAATTTAAACTTTTCTAAAGTCCTTTAAAAAGGAAACTAAGTAAAAGGAAAGAGTAACTAATTCACCTTTTAATTTTCATTGAATTAAAGTGTGAAACAGGTTTCTCTTTTTTTATAAAAAGAAAACCGGCACTTTACAATATAAATGTGACAAAAACCAAATTGAATCGTTTATTCTAAATAACAAAAATTTTTAACTTATTTCTTTAGGAAATAAGATGATCAATTCTTGATTAATTTCAAGAAAAAATCTCAATTTAATTGAGAGTTTGATCCTGGCTCAGGATGAACGTTGGCGGTGTGTCTAAGGCATGCAAGTCGAGCGACGTACTTTTAGCTTGCTAAAAGGGTACGAGCGGCAAACGGGAGAGTAACACATTGGTAACCTACCTCTAAGACAGGAATAGCTCATCGAAAGATGAATTAAAACCTGATAGTCATAAGGGATGAAAATCTACTTATGTAAAACTTCGGTGCTTAGAGAGGGGCCTATGTCTGATTAGCTAGTTGGTAAGGTAATGGCTTACCAAGGCAATGATCAGTACCGGGCGTGAGAGCGTGACCCGGCTCACTGGGACTGAGATACGGCCCAGACTCCTACGGGAGGCTGCAGTCAAGAATATTCCACAATGCCCGAAAGGGTGATGGAGCGACACCGCGTGCAGGAAGAAGCCCCTCGGGGCGTAAACTGCTTTTCTTAGGGAAGAATTTGTGACGGTACCTAAGGAATAAGAGGTTGCTAACTCTGTGCCAGCAGCAGCGGTAATACAGAGACCTCAAACGTTATCCGGATTCATTGGGCGTAAAGCGTCCGCAGGTTGTTTAATAAGTCAATGGTCAAATTTTCAGGCTTAACTTGGAAACTGCTGTTGATACTATTAGACTAGAGGATGGAAGAGGCACACGGAACGGTTGGTGTAGTAGTAAAATGCGTTGATATCAACCGGAACACCAAAGGCGAAGGCAGTGTGCTAGGACATCTCTGACACTCATGGACCAAAGCGTGGGTAGCGAATGGGATTAGATACCCCAGTAGTCCACGCCCTAAACAATGCGTACTAGGTATTGGAAGTATCGACCCTTCCAGTGCCGTTTTAAAAAGCTAACGCGTTAAGTACGCCGCCTGGGGAGTACGGCCGCAAGGTTAAAACTCAAAGGAATAGACGGGGACCCGCACAAGCGGTGGATCATGTGGTTTAATTCGATGATACGCGGCGAACCTTACCAAGGCTTGACATGTAGCTGCAAGCCCGATGAAAATCGGGCCGCCTTCGAGGGCGCTACACAGGTGCTGCATGGTTGCCGTCAGCTCGTGCCGTGAGGTGTACCCTTAAGTGGGGTAACGAGCGCAACCCTCGTCTTGTGTTAAATGTACACAAGAGACTGCCTCCGCAAGGAGGAGGAAGATGAGGACGACGTCAAATCAGCATGGCTCTTACGTCTTGGGCTACACACATGATACAATGGTCGGTACAAAGGGTTGCCAAACCGCGAGGTGGAGCTAATCCCAAAAAACCGATCTCAGTTCGGATTGCAGGCTGCAATTTGTCTGCATGAAGTTGGAATCGCTAGTAAACGTGCATCAGACACGGCACGTTGAATACGTTCTCGGGTCTTGTACTCACCGCCCGTCACACCACGAAAGTTGGCAATACCCGAAGGCTCTCATTAGAGGGACGAAGGTAGGGTCAGTGATCAGGGTGAAGTCGTAACAAGGCATCCGTAGCGGAAGCTGTGGATGGATCACCTCCTTTCTGGAGTTATTTTATCGGAAGATAAAATAATGTCGACTTGTTCTGAATATGATTCAGGATGAGGCTTAGTTAAACGATTTCTTATTGTGTTTTTGTCACGTTCATGTTGTAAAGAATTAAAATCTCCTGTAAAATGGAGTTTTTTTTATTATTTTTTTTCTTGACTTAAAATAAAAAAAAAGTTAAAATGTATTTAATTTATTTTTAATTTTTTTAAAAAAATATGTCTGATTTTGATAGATTGTTAAAATTAGCCCAAAAAACAAATGGAAAAATTTTCATCTATGATAAATGTGGAGGCAGACACATGCTTTTGCTTGATTGGAAAGAATACGAAGAAATTGTAGAATTTCAAGAAGAGATAGATGAACAATTAAAAGATTATGGTGGGGTTTCTGATTTAATTAAAAAAAATAATCTTTCTGAAAAACAATTGATCGAAAAAATAAATAAAGATATAGCTATTTGGAAAGCAAAACAAGATGAATTAAAACAAAAAGAAGAAGCTGTTGATATTGAAAATGAATTTCTCAAAAAAGAATGGCATAGTATCTCAGAAATTTTAAATGAAAAAAAACAAAATAACATAAAAAAAGATGGTAGTGAAATAAAACTTGATGAACTGCTTGAAATAAAACAAAATAAAAATGAATTTGAAATTGATAAAATGATAGATGAAACAGATTATAGTGAAAAACGGAATATACCTTTTGTTGAACGAGAAGATGAAAAAGATACTATTGGCAGTTTTGAAGATAAAAAAGAAGATGAAAATGACGATGAAGAACCAATTTTTTTTGAAGAACCAATATAAAATTAAAAACAGGGGCTAACCTGTTTTTAATTTGGGGAAAACAATTGTTTTGCCTCTTGACTTATTTTTAAAAATTTAATATAATTTATCTCGTCATTTTAAAAGTGATTTTTTTGTAAATTTTTTTATACAAAAAATTTTTAAAATAATTTAGATTCACCGTTGGATAAAAAACTATATCTGACCATTCAGGATAGTGCGGTATAACATAACTACCATATAATAATATGGCAGAATTTCAAAGATCAAAACCACATGTAAATGTGGGAACAATTGGTCACGTAGACCATGGTAAAACTACTCTCACAGCAGCAATTTTGAAAGTTGCTGCAGCTAAAGGTTTAGTTGCTCAAAAAAAAGATATAAATGAAATTGACGCTGCACCTGAAGAAAGAGAACGTGGTATTACTATTGCGACAGCACACGTTGAATATGAGACTGAAAAACGTCACTATGCACACGTTGATTGTCCAGGACATGCTGATTATGTAAAAAACATGATTACTGGTGCCGCTCAAATGGACGGAGCTATTCTTGTTGTTTCTGCTGCAGACGGTCCAATGCCTCAAACTAGAGAACATATTTTGTTAGCTCGTCAAGTAGGAGTACCTTATATCGTAGTTTTCTTAAACAAAGTAGATCAAGTATCTGATCCAGAATTGATTGACCTTGTTGAAGAAGAAGTAAAAGATTTATTAAAAAAATATGAATTCCCTGGAGATATAACTCCTGTTATCCGTGGTTCAGCTTTAAAAGCTTTAGAAAATCCAGAAGATGAAGCTGCTAGTGCTCCTATTATGGAATTATTAAAAGCTTTAGACGAATATATTCCTGAACCAAAAAGAGATTTAGACAAAGATTTCTTATTACCTATTGAAGATGTATTTTCAATTGAAGGCCGTGGTACTGTAGTAACTGGTCGTATTGAAAGAGGAGTTGTTAAAATTGGTGATGAAGTTGAAATCGTAGGTATGAAAACTGAAACCTCAAAAACAACAGTTACTGGTATTGAAATGTTTAACAAAAGTTTAAGTCAAGGACAAGCTGGAGATAATGCTGGAATTTTACTTCGTGGTACAAAAAAAGAAGATGTAGAACGTGGTCAAGTTTTAGCTAAACCAAACACAATTCATCCTCATACAGAATTTGAAGCTGAAGTTGTAGCTTTGACAAAAGAAGAAGGTGGAAGACACAAACCTTTCTTTAATGGTTATAAACCTCAATTTTATATTCGTACAACTGATGTAACTGGAGAAGTATTTTTACCTGAAGGAGTAGAAATGGTTATGCCAGGAGATACTGCAAAATTGAAAATAAAATTGATTGTTCCAGTAGCTATGGAAGAACAAATGCGTTTTGCTATCCGTGAAGGTGGTAGAACTGTAGGTGCAGGTGTTGTAACAAAAATTATTAATTAATAAAAAGATAATTTAATCCCGTCCTTTTGCTAGGGCGGGATTAAAAAAATCTTTTAATAGTTCATTATTTAAAATATGTCAGAAAATAAAAAACAAGAACAAGGTCCAAAAATGCGCATAAAAATTAAAGCGTATGATCATAAAATTATTGATGAAGCTACCAAAACTATCATTGATACAGCTGAAAGAAATAACGCAAAAGTTTTAGGTCCAGTACCATTACCAACATCAATAAATAAATTTAGCGTAAATAGAGCTACTTTTGTTCATAAAACAGCTCAAGAACAATACGAAATGAGAACTCATAAAAGACTAATTGATATTTTAGAAACAAATCCAAAAGCTATTGACGCTCTCATGAATTTAAATTTACCTAGCGGTGTTGATGTTGAAATCAAAATGATTTAAAACAAAAAAGCGTTGTGGATATTTGTTTGTTATTTACTATTGACAAAAAGTTAAAATTGAGATAAAATAATCTCACATTAAAAATCAAACATTTTTTTTAAAGACAAATAAGATTTTCTTGTCTAAAATAAGAGAAAAACATTTGTTAGAAAAAAAACTGTCGGAGAAAATTCATTACATAAATTTTTAATAAAAAGCCTATACCCATTAATGCTAAAGGCTAGAAGTGAGAATATTATTTTTTTTGTATATTCACTTCTAGTTTTTTGTTTAGAAGATTTATACACAAATTGTTTATAAAAATATGAAATTTATCATCGGAAAAAAAATTGAAATGACACAGGTTTTTCGTGAAGACGGAGCCGTTGTTCCTGTCACAAAAATTGTGGCTGGCCCTTGCATTATTTCTCAAGTAAAAACAAAAGAAAAAGACAATAATGATTCTGTCCAATTGGGTTTTGGCAGTCAAAAAATTTTTAGATTTAACCAAGCTCAAAAAGGACATTTAAAAGATATTCATTTAAGTGAGGACAAAAATAATTCTGTCCGTTTTTTACGTGAATTTAAAAATAATAATGATCTTAAAAAAGGTGATATATTTGGGGCTGAAATTTTTTCTGTTGGAGAAAAAGTTCAAGTTACTGGAATGAGTAAAGGAAAAGGTTTTCAAGGTGTCGTTAAAAGACATGGATTTTCTGGTTCTTTAGCAACACATGGTCATAAAGATCAATTAAGAATGCCTGGTTCTATCGGAGCAACTGGTCCACAAAGAGTTTTTAAAGGTATGAGAATGGGCGGACATATGGGTGATGCTCAAGTAACTGTAAAAAATTTAGAAGTAGTTAAAATTGATTTAAACAATAACGAAATTTATTTAAAAGGAGCTGTCCCAGGAGCAAGAAATTCTTTGCTTTATATTTTTACAGATGAAGGTAAAATAGACCCAAGAAAAGATAATAAAAAAACAGAAACTGTAAATAATGTAGAAAATTCTGTTGAAGAAAATGTTAATGAAACAAAATAAAACATCATAAATTAAAAAGAGAAAAATTCAAGCTAAAATAAAAAATATGACAAAAATAGCAGTTTATAATTTAAAAGGCGACAAAGTAAAAGATTTGGATTTAAACAAAGAAGTTTTTGATGTTGAAATTAAAAAAAGTCTTATCCATCAAGTTTTTGAAGCTTTGCGTGCTAATGCTAGACAACCTTGGGCTTATACAAAAGACAGAGGAGAAGTTAGTGGAGGTGGAAAAAAACCTTGGAAACAAAAAGGAACTGGAAGAGCCCGTCATGGTTCAAACAGATCACCAATTTGGGTTGGTGGAGGTATTACTTTTGGTCCAACAAATTTAAGAAATTACAAACAAAAAATAAATAAAAAAATGAATAGAAAAGCTTTTGCAATGTGTCTTGATAATAAAATTAAAGCTGATAAATTATTTATTTTTGAACAATTTGGTGCTGAACCAAAAACAAAAGAAATGGAAGATGTATTTAAAAAAATTAACATTTCTTTGAAAAAAAGTTTGTTTGTAGCAAATGAAAATGATGCAAAAACAGTTTTGGCTGTAAGAAATTTAAAGGATTTAAATATTATCAGAGCTCAAGATTTGAATGTTTTGAATCTTCTATCAAATAAAAATTTAATCATGTCTTTAGATTCATTTAAAATTTTAGAGAATCGTTTAGCGAAAAAATAAAATTATATGGGTATTATAAATAAATTATCAAAAACAAAAACTAAAGAAATAAAAAAGGCTGAAAAACCTGTAAAAAATGAAGAAAAGAAAGAAGTTAAAAAAAATAATAAAACAGGTTTGGCTTATAGAGTTTTGCAAAAAACAGTTATTAGTGAAAAAGCCACTAGATTAGAAATGCAAAATAAATATGTTTTTGTTGTAAACAGAAAAGCTACCAAAGAAGATGTAAAAAAAGCAATTAAAAATCTTTTTGGTATTCAAGCAAAATCAGTTTCAATGATAAATGTTGAAGGTAAAAAGAAAAGATTTGGAGTAACTTCTGGTAAAAAAAGTGATTATAAAAAAGCTATCGTTTCTTTGCCAAAAGGCAAATCTATTCATATCCATGAAGGAGTATAATAAACAGGAAATAAAAAAATAATATGGCAGTAAAATTATACAAACCAACAACAGCAGGAAGAAGAAAATCAAGTGTTCAGGATTTTTCTGATATCACAAAAACAAAACCAGAAAAATCATTAACAGTTTTCTTAAAAACACATGCTGGAAGAAATAACCAAGGTAGAATAACCGTTCGTCATAAAGGTGCTGGAGTAAAAAAATTATATAGACTAGTAGATTTTAGACAAAACAAATATGACTTGGAAGCAAAAGTAATCGCAATTGAGTATGATCCAAATCGTAGTTCAAGAATTGCTTTAATTGAATATGTTAGCAATAAAGAAAAATCTTATGTAATTGCCCCTGATGGATTAAAAGTTGGTGATTTAGTAATATCTTCAAAAAATAAAATTGAACCTAAAACAGCTTATAGAATGCCTTTGGAATATATTCCAGCTGGTATGTTTGTTTATAACGTTGAATTAGAACCTGGAAAAGGTGGACAAATAGCAAGAGGAGCAGGAATAGGAGCACAATTAATGGTTATTGAAGGAAAATATGCTCAATTAAAAATGCCTTCTTCAGAAATAAGAATAGTTAAAAAAGAATGTTTAGCTAGTATTGGTCAAGTAAGTAATTCTGATTGGAAATTAATTAGATGGGGAAAAGCTGGTCGCAGCAGACACAGAGGTATTAGACCAACAGTTAAAGGAAAAAATATGAACCCGGTAGACCATCCACATGGAGGTGGTGAAGGACATTCTCCTATCGGTTTAAAAGCTCCAAAAACAAAATGGGGTAAACCAGCCTTGGGGGTTAAAACAAGAAAACCAAGAACTAGTGATAAATTTATTTTACAAAGAAGAAAAAATAAGAGAAAATAATAAAAAATATGTCAAGAAGTTTAAAAAAAGGTCCTTATATCGATCAAAAATTGGTTGATAAAGTCAAAAAAGCAATTGAAACAAAAGATAAAAAACCAATTAAAACTTGGGCGAGAGCTTGCACTATTACTCCTGAAATGGTTGGTTTTACTTTTTTAGTCCACAATGGAAAGAATTTTCTTGATGTATTTGTTGAAGAAAATATGGTTGGTCATAAATTAGGTGAATTTTCTTTTACTAAAAAATTTATAAATCATGGTGGTAAAATGGCTAAAGAAGAAAAGAAATAAAAAATAAAAATATGCAAGTAAAAACAACAGCAAAATTAAACAATTTAAGAATGAGTCCACAAAAAGTGAGATTGATTGTTGATTTAATTCGTGGTCTTTCGGTTGAAGAAGCATTAACTCAGTTACAATTTTCATCTAAAAATGCTGCTTTGCCTGTTAAAAAATTATTAAAATCGGCTATAGCTAATGCAAAACATAATCATAATTTAAAAATTGAAACATTAAAAATTGATTCAATTAGAGTTGATGAAGGTAAAACTTTGTATAGATGGATGCCTAGGGCTATGGGAAGAGCTACACCACTTAGAAAAAGAAATTCTCATATTATTTTAGTTTTGGTTGGCGATCAAGAACAAAAAGAAGAAACAAAAAATGAAGAAAAAAAAGTAAAGGCTAAAAAAGAAACAGTTGTAAAGAAAACAAAGACAATAGTTAAAGAAAGAAAAACTGAAAAAAAAGACACAAAAACAAAAAAAACAAAAATTTTAAAAGAAAATAATAAATAGTTTATGGGTCATAAAGTACATCCAAAAATTCACAGAATAGGTGTTTTGTTTCCATGGAGTTCACGTTGGGTAGGAAAAAATAACTACAAAACTTATTTGGAAGAAGATATTAATATTCGTGAATATTTGAAAAAAATATTTAAAGAAGCATTGATAGACGAAGTATTCATTGAACGTGGTCCAAAAAATATGACCATAACTATTTTTGCTGCAAAACCTGGAATAATTATAGGTAGAGGTGGACAAGGTTTAGATGATTTAAGAAAAAATATTGAAAGACAATTTTTAAAAATGTCAGTAAAAGTAAAATTAAATATTCAAGAAGTAAAAAATCCTTCTCATTCAGCTGAAGTTATAGCTCAATTGGTTGCTAAAGATATCGAAAATCGTATGCCTTTTAGAAGAGTTATGAAAAATTCAATTGAACGAGTTATGAAATCAGGAGTTGAAGGTATAAAAATATCTCTTTCTGGTAGATTAAACGGAGTTGAAATTGCTCGTAGAGAAACTCTTTCTTCTGGAAAAATACCTTTAATTACTTTAAGATCAAATGTTGATTATAGTAATCGTGAAGCCGACACACTTTATGGAAAAATTGGAGTTAAAGTTTGGATTTATAAAGGAGAATCTTTTTCAATAATTGATAAATTAGCTGAAAAAAAAGAAGCTCTAAAAAATGATAGAGGTTTTAAAAAAACTAATAGAAGAAATATAAATAAATAATATGTTGATACCAAAAAAAGTAAAACATAGAAAATGGCATAAACCAAGAAGAATGAATAAAGGTTGTGCTTCACGCACTAATACTGTTGCTTTTGGTGCTTTTGGTTTGAAAGCTATTTCTCATTCTTGGGTAACTTCAAGACAAATAGAAGCAGCTCGTAGAGTTTTGACTCGCTACATAAAACGTTCAGGAAAAATTTGGATTAGAATTTTTCCAGATAGACCTGTTACAAAAAAAGGTAGCGAAGTACCTATGGGTAAAGGTAAAGGTTCTCCGGATCATTATGTTTGTACAGTTAAACCTGGAACTGTTATGTTTGAAATGTCAGGTATACCAGAAGACCAAGCTAAAGAAGCTTTAGAAAGTGCAAAACATAAATTACCAATAAAGGCTGTGGTAGTTAAAAAAAATTAAGACAAACATATGGATTATAAAGAATTAAAAAATAAAGGTTTAAAAGAATTACACGAATCTTTGGCTGAAAATAGAGAAGAACTCAGATCTTTGCGTTTTGAAGCTAGTGAAAACCAATTAAAAAATGTTAAAAAAATAGATAAAATAAAAAAAGATATCGCCAGAATTTTAACTTTTATAAATTCTAAAAAATAATTAATTTTATGGAAAAGACAGAAAATAAAAATAAAAGAAAATTTGATGGTCAGGTAGTCAGTGCTAAAACTGAAAAAACTATCACTGTTTTGGTTAAGACAAAAAAAATGCATCCTAAATATAAAAAACAATATTTAGTATCAAAAAAATTTGCAGTTCATGATGAACAATCTTTAGCAAAAGAAGGCGATCTAGTTTTATTTGAAGAATGTCGTCCAATTAGTAAAACAAAGAAATGGAAACTAAGCAAAGTTTTAAATACAAAATAAAATATTTATATGATTCAACACAGAAGCATACTAAAAGTAGCAGACAATAGCGGAGCCAAAAAACTTATGTGTATAAGAGTTCTTGGTGGTTATAAAAAACGTTTTGCCATAATTGGTGATATTGTTACTTGTAGTGTAAAAGAGGCCATACCAAGAGCCGCAGTTAAAAAAGGTGAAGTGGTTCATGTGGTTATAGTTAGACAAAGAAAAGAATTAAGAAGAAAAGACGGCACTTACATTCGTTTTGATGAAAATGCTGCTGTTATAATTGACAAAAAAAATAAAGAGCCTAAAGGTACTCGTATTTTTGGACCGATAGCTAGAGAAATTAGAACAAAAGGATATCAGAAAATTGTTTCATTGGCTCCGGAAGTAGTATAATTTATAAAAAATAAAAAATATGAAAATAAAAACAGGCGACAATGTAAAAATATTATCAGGAAAAGATAAAGGAAAAACTGGTAAAGTTATCCAAGTTTTGTTTAATGAAAAAAAACAACAAAATTTAGTTGTAGTAGAAGGAGTAAATATTTTAAAAAAACATATGCGTTCCGGAAAAAGAGGAGAAAAGGGTCAAGTAATAGAATTACCAGCTACTATGGATATAAGTAATGTGCTTTTGATTGAAGCTAAAACAAAAAAAACAACAAGAGTCGGTTATACTAAAGAAGGACAAGATAAAAAAAGAATTTCAAAAAAGACAAAAGAATTAATTGATTAATAAAAAAATTATGAAATCAAATTTATATAAAAAATATAAAGAAATAGTACCTCTCTTAAAAGATGAGCTGGGTTTAGCAAATATAATGCAAGTTCCAAAAATAGAAAAGGTGATTATTAATGTTGGTTATGGTAGACATAATAAAGAAAAAGCTTATATTGAAAGAATAGAAGAAACAATAAAAATAATTACTAGCCAAAAACCAATAAGAAATTTGGCAAAAAAATCAATCTCTAACTTTAAAATTAGAGAAGGAGCTCCAGTAGGTTCATCAGTGACTTTGAGAGGAGATAAAATGTATGATTTTTTATATAAATTAATAAATTTTACATTACCTCGTGTAAAAGATTTTCGAGGATTGAATCCAAAAAGTTTTGATGGTAGAGGAAATTATACAATTGGATTTAAAGAACAATTAGCTTTTCCAGAAATTAGTGGTGATGCTGCTGATCAAATTCATGGTTTAGAAGTAGTTATCAGTACTAGCGCAAATGATAATAAAACAGGACGCGCTTTATTGGAAAAAATAGGTTTACCATTTAAAAAAGATAAGTAATTTAAATATGGCTACACAAGGACAAAAAGCAAAATCAAATAGAACACCAAAATTTAGCACTAGAAAAGTTAATCGTTGTTGGAAATGCGGAAGAAAAAGAGGATATATGAGAAAATTTGGAATTTGCCGTATCTGTTTTAGAGAAATGGCTAATAAAGGAATGATTCCAGGTGTTAAAAAATCTAGTTGGTAGACTGATTTTAATATATTAATAATAAAAAATAATTTAAAATTTTAATAAAATATCATTATGATGACTGACCCAATAGCAGACATGCTTACAAGAATAAGAAATGCTCAGATGTCAAAAAAGCAAAATGTTGAAATACCTTTTTCAAAGCTTAAATTTGCTCTAGCAAATATTCTTTTAAAAGAATCTTATTTAAACAAAGTAGAAAAAACGGAAGAGAATCCTGCTATGATTCGTATTGAATTAAAATATGCGGAAAATAAACAACCGGCAATAACTTCTTTGGTTAGAGAGAGTAAACCTGGACACAGAGTTTATAAAAAATCTACAGAAATGCCTAATATTTTGAATGGTTATGGATTAGCTGTTGTTTCAACTTCGAAAGGAATTATGTCAGCTAAAGAAGCAAAAAAACAAGGTCTTGGCGGCGAAATAATCTGCTCTTGTTATTAATTTTAATTTTTTTATTATGTCCAGAATAGGAAAAAAGACAATAGAAATACCACAAGGCGTAAATGTTGAAATAAAAGACAAAACAATTTTCGTCCAAGGTTCTAAAGGTAAATTGGAAAGAAAAATAAATGATCTAATTACTATAAATAAAAATGATAATTTTTTATCAGTTTCTGTAAAAAATGAAGAAGATAAAAAAGAAAGATCTCTTTGGGGAACATATGCTAGTCATATACAAAATATGATAGATGGTGTTACAAAAGGTTTTACAAAAGTTTTAGAAATAAATGGAGTTGGTTATAAAGTTGCGATGCAAGGTAAAGATTTAAAATTAGAATTAGGTTTTTCTCATCCAGTAATTTTTAAAATACCTGAAGTTGTTGAAGTAAAAGTAGAAAAAAATCAAATTACTCTTTTTTCAGCTGACAAAGAATTGTTAGGAATTACAGCTGCTGAAATCAGAGCATTGAGAAAACCAGAACCATACAAAGGAAAAGGAATAAAATATCTTGATGAAATAATTAGAAAAAAAGCCGGAAAAACAGCATCTAAAGGTGAATAATTTTTAAAATATGAAAAATAATACAAAAACAATAAAAAAAATCAGAAGACATGCTAGAATTAGAGCTATCGTAAAAGGTACAAAACAAAGACCTAGACTTAGCGTTTTTAGAAGTTTAACAAAATTGAATATACAACTTATTGATGATAATGAAGGAAAAACTTTAGCTTGTGTCAATGATAAAAATACTGATATAAAAAAAGGTGATGTTGGAGAAAGAAAAGGCAAAATTGCTCAAAGTTATTTATTAGGTAGAGCTTTGGCAGAAAAAGCAAAAGAACTTAAAATTACTGAAGTTGTTTTTGATAGAGGTGGAAATTTATATCACGGTAGAGTAGCTGCTGTAGCCGAAGGAGCTCGTGATGGCGGTTTAAAATTTTAATTTTTAAATATACAATTTTGAAAAAGTATGCCAAATTTTAAAAGAAAAAAACAATCTAATGAAAAAAAAGAAAAACCTGAATTTGATCAGGCTATAGTAGATTTAGCTAGAGTAACTCGTGTTACAAAAGGCGGAAAACATCTAAGTTTCCGAGCTTGTATTTTGATCGGAGATAGAAAAGGACGTGTAGGTTATGGAATACAAAAAGGAAAAGATGTACAAATCGCAGTAGAAAAAGCATTGTTACAAGCAAAAAAGAATATTATTAATATACCTTTTAATGATGTAACAATTCCTCATAGAGTTGAAGCTAAATTTAAATCTGGAAAAGTAATGATCAAACCAGCTCCTAAAGGAAGTGGTATTATTGCTGGAAGTTCTGTTAGAATGGTTTTAGAATTAGCTGGAGTACCAAATGCTTCTGCTAAATTATTAGGAAAGACAAATAACAAAATAGTTAATGTTAAAGCTGCTTTTGAAGCTTTACAAAGTTTTAAACCAGAAGCTGTTAGAATAATGAACAGTAGAAAAGCAAAAGTTGACTCAAAAGTTGAAGAAAAAATAGAAATAAAAAAAGAAACTAAAATCAAAAAAAATGTTAAAGAAAATGTTGAAGTAAAAAAAGAAATTACAAAAATATCAACTAAGAAAAAAGATTCAAAAAAATAATTAGATTTATATGATTTTAGACGCATCAAAAATTTCATCTGGTAAAAGAGTTAAAAAAAATGTAAAGAGATTAGGTAGAGGAAATGGTAGTGGAAAAGGGAGCTATTCTGCTAGAGGATTAAAAGGCCAAAAAGCTCGTTCTGGTGGTAAAGGTGGACTTACAAAACATACTCTTAAAAGACAAATACAACAAATTCCTAAAGTTAGAGGTTTTAATAGTATAAAAAATAAACCTGAAGTGATAACTTTAACAGTGTTGGAAAAAAATGCTGTAGACGGAAAAGAAATTAATATTTTTTTCTTAAAAGAAAAAGGTTTAATTAAAAATATTAAAAACGGAGTTAAAATTGTTGGCTCTGGAGAATTAAAGAAAAAACTTATTGTAAAAAATTGTCTTGCGACAAAAAAAGCTGCCGAAGCTATAGAAAAGGCAGGCGGTAAACTGGTATTCTAAAATGCCAGTTTGTTGTTAAATTAATTAAAGTAGAAATAATTTTATGATCGAAAATTTAAGAAAAATTTGGAAGATAAAAGATTTGAGAAAGAAAATTATTTTTGTTATCTCAATGCTTGTTATATTTAGATTAGCAGCTCATATCCCAATTCCTGGAATAAATACAGAAAATCTTAAAGCTTTTTTAGAAGGAAATCAAGTTTTAGGTTTATTAAATATGTTTTCAGGTGGTACTATGGAAAATTTTTCTATAGTTATGCTTGGTGTAGCTCCTTATATTACAGCTTCAATTATTTTCCAATTATTAGCAATGGTAGTTCCTAGTCTTGAAGAATTAACAAAAGAAGGTGAATCAGGACAAAAGAAAATTAATACTTACACTAGAATAGCTACTGTTCCTTTAGCTTTGTTACAAGCTTTTGCTATGATTAAATTATTGAATCAATCACAACAAAATATTTTTGCTGATCTAAATACTTTTACTTATATAGCAATAATGTTAACTATCAGTGCAGGTACAATGTTTTTGATGTGGATAGGAGAACTTATAACTGAAAATAAAATCGGCAATGGAGTTTCTTTATTAATCTTTGCTGGAATAGTTTCTTCTTTTCCAGGTACTCTACAAAAATTCATTATTAACTATAATCCATCCCAATTATACATGTACTTACTTTTTGCTGGTTTGGCTGTATTAACAATAGTGGGTGTGGTTATTATAAGCGAAGGACAAAGAAATATTCCAGTAACTTATGCTAGACAAACTCGTGGTGGTAGAACATTTGGTGGAAATAGTTCCCATTTACCTTTACGAGTAAATATGGCTGGGGTTATACCGATTATCTTTGCAATTTCTGTTGTTTTGTTTCCTTCAATGATTTCTCAATTTTTTGTAAATTATAGTGGAATTATTGGTAGATTAGCAAATTTTACTATAAAAGTTTTTAACAACCAATTAATTTACGGAATAGTATATTTTGTCTTGGTATTTGGTTTTACTTATTTTTATACAGCAGTTATTTTTCATCCAAAAAAAATGGCGGAAAATCTTCAAAGACAAGGAGCCTTTATTCCTGGTATCAGACCTGGTTCTCAGACAGAAGAATATTTGGAAAAAACAATGTCAAAATTACTTTTTTCTGGAGCTAGTTTTCTAGCTGTAATAGCGATTTTACCTTTTGTTTTTCAAGCTTTCTCAGGATCACAATCTTTAGTTATTGGTGGTACTAGTTTGTTAATCGTGGTTTCAGTTGCTATAGAAACATCAAAACAAATATCTTCTCAAATCAAGATGCACGAATACGATAAGGTCTAAAAAAACAAAATTAAAAAATAAAAAATAATCTTAAATTTAAGATTATTTTTTATTTTTTAATTTTATAAAAAGTTTAAAATAATTTAAACATTAATTTATTTAAAAAGTAAAAAAATTAGCTTATCTTAATAAGGGTGTAACAAATTGACAATTATATAATTATATGATATAATTTTTTTGCGAATAAAATTGCGAACTACCCATTGTTTGGATTTTATTTGTAGTTTATTAAAATATATCAGAAGTGATATGGCAGAACAAGACGTTCAATTTTTAGAATTCGTCGTAAAGGCGATAGTAAATAACCCAAATGCGGTTAAAGTAAATCGTTCAGTAGATGAACGTGGAGTACTTATGACACTAGACGTAGACCCAAGTGATATTGGCTATGTAATTGGTCGTCATGGTAATACAGTGCGCGCAATAAGAACTTTATTAAAAGTTGTTGGTGCAAAAAATAACTCATTGGTTAACTTAAAAATTAATGAACCAGAAGGTGGAAGAAGAACAAAAACATCTGTTTCAGATGATATTGATACTAGCGCTGTAGATGCTCTAAATATCTAAAAATAAAAAATAAAAATCCGCTAACAGCGGATTTTTAAATATAAAATAAAATCACCTTTTAAAGGTGATTTTTGTTTTATTCAATAATTTTATCTATAAGTCCGTAGTCCATAGCTTCTTTTGCAGACATAAAATAATCACGATCTGAATCTTTTTCGATTTGTGCCAAATCTTTTCCAGTGTGCTTTTGTAAAATTTTGTTTAATTGGTCTTTTGTTTTTAAAATTCTTTCAGCATGTATTTTTATATCACTGGCTTGTCCTTGAGCTCCACCCATAACCTGATGAATCATAACTTCACTATTTGGCAAACAAAATCTTTTGCCTTTTTTACCAGCTGTAAGTAAAACTGAGGCCATACTAGCAGCCATACCAATACAAATTGTAGAAACATCTGGTTTGATAAATTGCATTGTGTCGTAGATAGCTAAACCAGCTGTTACTGATCCCCCAGGACAATTAATATATAATTTTATATCTTTTTCATCATCTTCATTAGCTAAAAAAAGCAGCTGAGCAATAACAGTATTTGCTACATTATCATCAATTGCATTACCAAGAAAAATTATCCTATCTTTTAATAGACGAGAATAAATATCATAGGCTCTTTCGCCGTGATTAGTTTTTTCAATTATTGTTGGTATTAACATATATAAAATTTAGTTATTTTTATTATATATTATTTATAAAATTTTGGGAAGCCTTTTTAATATCTTCAATTATAAAATTTACATTTTTTTTATCAGTAGTAAAACCAGCAGCTTTTTTATGTCCACCACCACCAAAATTTTTGGCTATTTCAGAAGCATCTATTTTTTCGTTAAGAGAACGCATACTTACTTTGTAAGTATTATCTTTATTTTCTTTTAAAACTATAGCCAAATTAGCATCTGTTAAATCATTTAAAATATTTGTTATTCCATCTAAATCTTCTTCTTCTATGTGATATTTGTTCATTTCTTCTAAAGTTATAGAAGTAAAAATTATTTTATCTTCAAGTTTTTTTTCTAATTTAGATAACATAAAACCCCAAGAACGCAATTTTTTTATAGTTTTGTCTAGTATAATATTTTTTTTAATTTTATTAAAATCAGCTCCTTTTCGTAATAAATTTGAAGCGACTCGTAAGGCATTTTTTGAAGTTCCAGCATTAGAAAAATTACTAGTGTCAGTGATAATTCCTAAAAGCAACATTGTCGCCAATTTACTATCTATTTCAATATTATTAAATTTGAAAAAATAATAAAGTAATTCTGTAGTTGAAGACATAGTATCAATTACTAGATTGTGGGATCCAAAAAGATTATTGCTTTTATGATGGTCTATATTTATAATTTTGTCTTTTTTTTTGATAAAATTTTCTTCAACTCCTGTGTGTTTTAAATCGCCAGAATCGCAAATAATAATTGCATCAAAATTTTCTTTCGGTATATATTTTTTTTTGATTGTAAAAAAATTATAGAGAAATTCAAATTGTTCAGAAATTTCAGTACTACTATAAATTTCAGCTTTTTTTCCATTTTTTTCTAAAAAATATTTGATAGCTAAAACCGACCCGATAGCGTCTCCATCTGGATTTTTGTGGGTAAGAATCAAAAAGTTTTGATTTTCTAAGAATAGATTGTGTATTTTTTTAGCTAAGTTTTGCATATTTTTAGCTAGTTATAATATAATATTTAGCAAAAATTGTCAAGATCCTTAAAAAAGTGTATAATTGTTTCGTGCTTTTTTAAGCAATCTCTTTTTTTAAAAAAATATGTTTATAAAAAGAATTGAAATTTGTGGTTTTAAATCTTTTGCAGAAAAGACAGTTTTGAATTTTAAAGAAAATAAAAATGATAAAAATAATATAACTGCGATAGTCGGTCCGAATGGTTCTGGTAAAAGCAATATTTCAGACGCAATTCGTTGGGTTTTAGGTGAACAAAGCATGAAATATTTACGCGGAAAAAAAAGTGAAGATATAATTTTTGCTGGTTCAGAATCAAAAGCCAAAATGAGTATGGCAAGTGTGGTTATGTTTTTAGATAATAGTGATAAAAAAATTGATATTGATTTTAGCGAAGTTGTGATAACTCGTCGTTTGTATCGAACAGGAGAAAGTGAATATTTACTAAATGGTAGCAAAATTAGATTGTTTGATCTACAACTTTTATTAGCTAAAGCTCAATTTGGTCAAGATTCTTATTCACTTATTGGGCAAGGAACAATTGACCGATTACTTTTACAAAGTTCGGCAGAAAGAAAAGATTTTTTTGATGAGGCAGTAGGTATAAAAGAATTTCAAATTAAAAGACATCATTCCGATTTAAAATTAAAAAAGACTAAAGAAAATATTCATCAAGCAGAAGCTATTTTGGCTGAAATCGAACCACGTTTAAAGTCTTTAAAAAAACAGGTTAGTAAATTAGAAAAAAGACAAGAATTAGAAAGTGAATTAAAAAGTTTTCAAGAAAATTATTATTATTCTATCCATTCAGATTTAAAAGAAAAAATAACTGATTTGTCAGATGAATTGGAAGATATTGAAAAAGGATATGTTTTTGCTAATGAAAAATTATTAAATATCCAAAATGAATTGGCTGATTTGGCAAAAGAAAAATCTCGACAAGAATTATTTCAAGAATTACAAATAAAATATGCTGAAGCACAAAATAAAAAAAATAATTTAGAAAAAGAAAAAGCTATAATTATTGGTAAATTACAAACTGAATATAGCAAAGTTGGTAAACAAAATATTGCTTGGTTAGAAAATAAAATAAATGAAATAAAAGAACAAGGAAATCAAATAAAATTAAAAATTGAAAAAGAGTCAATTCAAAAGAAACAAAAAATTGCAGAAAAAAATATTTTAGTTTCAAAAATAGAATCTTTAGAAAAAGAAAAAATAAACAGTTTAAATTTGAAAGCTGGTTTAGAAAAGAAAATTAGCGAAATAAAACAAGGCAAGGATGAATTTCAATTTGAAGGTTTACGATCTGTGTCAGCAATTTTAAAAGAACCAAAAAATAGTTTTAACGGAAATATCTATGGAGTTGTTGCTCAATTAGCTACAGTTGATGAAAAATATCGTTTAGCTCTAGAAATCGCTGCACAAGCAAATCTTGCTTCAATTGTGGTTGAAAATGATAATGTAGCCCAAAATTGTATAAATTTTTTAAAGAGAAATCAATTAGGATATGCTACTTTTCTTCCTTTAAATACGATTAAAGCACGCGTTTTATCTCAAAATATTGAAGAATTTTTAGATAGAGATGGAGTTTATGGTTTGGCAACAGATTTAGCAGATTATGACAAAAAATATGAAAATATTTTTTCTTATGTTTTTGGTTCTACTTTGATAATTGATAGTATGGAAGTAGCGAGAAAAATAGGCATAGGAAAAATCAGGATGGTTTCTTTAGACGGTGATATTTTTGAAACTAGCGGATCTATAAAAGGCGGATTTAGAAAAAAGTCTCGAGGAATTCTATCTTTTTCAGCTGCTGGAAAAGATTATAATGAATACATGCTTGATAATTATGAACAAGAAGCTGTAGAATCTAATGAAAAAATAATTTTTATAGAAAAAACAATTTTTGAAAATAAAGAAAAATTACAAGCTATTTTAACCGAAGAAAATATTTTATCACAAAGACAAGAAATGTTATTAGCTCAATCAAATGAAATTTTTTTAGAACTTTCTAAATTAGAACAAGAGCTTTCAATGTGTTCAATAAGTAAAGAAGATTATGGGGAATTAATGAAAAAATTTGAACAAGAAAAAGAACAAATTACAAAAGTTATAATTTTGGCAGAAAAAGATTTAGAAAATATTATCAAAAAACAAGACGAATTAAACCAAGAAGAAGAAAATAAAAGAAAAAGAATATTTTCTCTGCAAGATGAAATGCAAAAAGCACAATCTGAATTAAATTCAATTTCTGAAAATCGTCATGCTTTGCATGTGCAAAAAACAAAATTAGAAGCTCACGAAGAAGATTTATCACAAGAAATTTATGATGAATTAAAAATTAGTGTACAACTTTTATATGAAAAACAAGCTGAGTTGAAAAAAATTGGATTAACTGAAATTGAAAATTTTAAATCAGAAATAGAAAAAATAAAATATAAATTAACATTGATTGGTGGTATTGATGAAGAAATTTTAGGAGAATACGATGAAATAAAAAATCGTTATGAAAATTTAAATGATGAATTAAAAGATTTGAATAAAGCTTCGACTGATTTGGAAAAAATGATTTCCGAATTAGATAAACTTATGAAGAAAAAACATAATGAAGCTTTCAAAAAAATCAAAAAAGAATTTGCCCGTTATTTTGAAATATTATTTGAAGGTGGAAAAGCTGATCTAATTGAAGTATATGGTTCAGAAAATGAAACTGAAAATGAGACAGAAAGTGATAGTTTATTAAATGAACAAAATAATGGAAATGAAGAAAATTTAGAAGAAAATAAAGAATTACGCAAAAAGAGAATTTTGACAGGTATTGATGTACTTGCTTGTCCTCCTGGTAAAAAAATAAAAAATATTGCTGCTTTATCTGGAGGAGAAAGAACTTTAACTTCAATCGCTCTTTTATGCGCAATATTACATACCAATCCTGCTCCTTTTGTTTTGTTGGATGAAGTTGAAGCAGCACTCGATGAAGCAAATACTCTTAGATTTACAAAAATTTTAGAAGAATTAGCAGAAAAAACTCAGTTTATAATCATAACTCATAATAGAGTTAGTATGCATTCTGCTGACAGATTATACGGTGTGACTATGGGAAATGATGGTGTTTCTAAACTGGTGAGTGTGGATCTTGAAAAATAAAAAGTCAAAAACAGTCTAAAAAGGCTGTTTTTTTTGCTAAAATAAGCGAATAAGTAGATAATAATATTGACAAAAACTTCAAAATATGCTATAGTTGTTTGTTATTATCATAAATAATACCAGTTCTTTACAAAAATTCTCCAAAATTTATATACAAAACTTTCATTTAGATAAGTAAAATTATTTATCTGGATGAAGGTTTTGTGTTTTATTATTTTTATTGTATGGAGATTAAAATGAAAAGTAAAAGAAAGATTTTTAATGAAGTTATGACTATTTTTAAGGAGCTTGGGGATGATTGTCTCAGGGTTTTTCTTGAGAAAGGAAACCGTGAAAAGGTTAAAAAATTTTGTAAAAGTCTTTTGCGGAAAAAATTTGTGGTTAAAGTTGACTACAAGAAAACCGTAGAAGAAAAGGTTGTAGAAATAGGCTACGGCGAAGTAAACCCTTATGTTAATTCGGAATTTTTTCCGATTAACGAAAGAAAGGGCGTGGTCGAAATTGAAATCGAAGCTTTTTATCTGGAAAATGAAATGACTCCATCTGAGGCTGAGGAAAGCCTTAAAAAACATGGACTTCATCCAGCAGAATTTGAACCGTTTCTGAGTTTTGAAGAAAGAAATCCTGAGATAAGAAAACAATGTTCTGTTGCATGTCTTGGTTCCCATATTAATTATGGCCGCATGTGCAATATGTGGTATTCTTATCCGTATTCTTTCACAACAAAAGAAGGAAAAAGCGTTCTGACTTTTACCTTCAAAGATCATGTTTTTGAAAAAGGGACATGTATCCCAGCGGTGAGGTGAAAGTCTAAATTTTTCTCAATTTTCATTTCAGGGTAACCTTCGGGTTACCTTTTTTTATTTAAAATCAAAGTTAATAAGATAATTGACAGAAAATTATCTTTATGGTATATTATAAACCGATAAAAAACCGTCGTTCGCTCTCGTTTTTTTATTCAAAATATATAAATAATATTTATGTTAACAATCCGTTTACAAAGAATAGGTAAAAGAAAACAACCTTATTATCGTTTGATTATCTCAGAAAAAGGAAGAGACACTCAAGCTGGTAGTTTAGAAATTTTAGGACATTATGGGCCAACTCAAACTCCAAAAATTTTAGATTTAAATGTTGATAGAATTAAACATTGGTTAAATGTTGGTGCTCAAACATCAAACACAATTCATAATTTGCTTGTTAGAGAAGGTGTGATTACAGGTGAAAAAAAGAAAAAAAGTGTTAAAATTTCTAACAAAAGAAAAGCTAAAATTGAAAAGAAAAAAGCTGAAGAAGAAGCAAAAATAGCAGCTGCAAAACAAAAAGAATTAGAAGCAAAACAAAAAGCTGAAGAAGAAGCAAAAGCTGCTGAAGAAGCTAAAAAAGCTGAAGCAATGGCTATTGAAACTCCAGTTGAAGAAATCAAAGTAGAAGAAAAACCAGCTGAATAATAAAATTATAAAAATTCACCTCAGGTGAATTTTTTAGTCTAAAGTCAAATGTTGAAAGTTTAAAGTCATTTTTTTGATTAGTTTATAATATAAAACCTTGTCTATTAAATCAGATAAGGTTTTTTTGTAAAACTTTTTTAGTAAAGACTTTTGAAATTTGACTTTTTCCTTTTGAATTTTTAATTTGTCTGTGCTATAATTGATTTATCTAAATATATATTATGTACTGTCCTGTTTGTAAATCAACTGAAACAAAAGTAGTAGATTCTCGTTTGTCTAGCGAGGGTTTTTCAATTCGTCGTCGTCGTGAATGTTTGAAATGTAATTATCGTTTTTCAACAGTAGAAGAAATAGAACTTTTAGATATTTTTGTTATTAAAAAAGATGGCAAAAAAGAAGTTTATAATAGAAAAAAAGTTGAAAGTGGTATTTTGAAATCTTTGTCAAAAAGACCTTATAAACAAGAAGATTTTGATCGTATGATTTATTCTATCGAAAGAGATATCCAAAAAACTAATAAAAAAGAAATTGAAAGTAATGAAATTGGAGAAATCATTATGAAACATTTAAAAAAATTTGATAAAGTTTCTTATATTCGTTTTGCTTCAATTTACAGAGATTTTACTGACGTCGATAATTTTAAAAAAGAAGTTTCATCTTTAATATAAAAATATGGCTGATAAAAAAAATATTAAAATTTCTAATGAAAAATTGGATGAAAAAATTCAAGAGAATAATTTAGTTATAGAAGAAAAAAGCAAAGAGATAAAAGACGAAGATCTAAAAAAACTTATTGAAAAAAATATCAAATGGTCTCAAGTGATTTATAATCAAAATAAAAAAATAAAACATAGAATTACTTTGATGGTTGTTGGAAATTATGTTAGACTATTTTTGATTTTTGTGCCAATCGTCATTGGTATTATTTACTTACCAGATTTTATAGAAAATTATTTAGATAAATATTCTTGGATTTTGGATTTGGAAAATCAAAATAATTTAGATGTTTTATTAAAAAGTTTGAAATAATTTTAGATTTTTAAAAAAGTGTGATATAATAAATTACACTTTTTAGTTTTCTTTTTTTCGACTTCAAAATTATGAAAAATATAATCGCTAAAAATAAAAAAAATATCTTGTGGTTCAAAGAAATTTCCATTAAAGATATTGCTTTGGTTGGTGGTAAAAATGCTAGTTTGGGCGAAATGTATAATAATTTAACAAAAAAAGGAATAAATATTCCTAATGGTTTTGCGATAACCTCAGTAGCTTACTGGAATTTTTTAGAAAAAAGTGGTCTTAAAAATGAAATAAAAAAAGTTTTAAAAGATTTAGATATTTCAGATGTAAAAAATTTAAATTTTATTGGTGAAAAAATTAGAAATTTAATTTTAAAATCTGAATTACCAAAAGAATTACAAAAAGAAATCGAATTTTATTATAAAAATTTATCTGAAACAGAAAAAGTAAAAAATATTTCTGTAGCTGTTAGATCTTCAGCTACAGCCGAAGATTTACCAGATGCTAGTTTTGCTGGACAGCAAGAAACTTATTTAAATGTTTGTGGTATTAAAGAATTGCAATTGGCAGTAAAAAAATGTATAGCTAGTTTATTTACAGACAGAGCGATTTCTTATCGAGAAACAAAAGGTTTTAATCATTTGGATATAGCTTTATCAGTGACTGTCCAAACAATGGTTAGATCTGATATGGGTTCAAGCGGAGTTATGTTTACTTTGGATACAGAATCAGGTTTTCCAGGAGTAGTTTTGATAAATGCAGCTTATGGACTCGGAGAATATGTTGTCAAAGGACGTGTGACCCCAGACCAATTTTATGTTTTTAAAGAAGGAATAAAACAAAATAAAAAAGCTATAATTTCTAAAATTTTAGGTACAAAAGAAGTAAAATTAATTTATAGTACAAGTAATGGTACAAAACAAGAAATTGTTAATTCAAAAGAACAAAATAAATTTGCTATCAGTGAAGATGATGTAGTTAGATTAGCTAAATGGGGGATGGAAATAGAAAATTATTATAAAAAACCACAAGATATAGAATGGGCAAAAGATGGAAAAACTGGAAAATTATATATAGTTCAAGCTAGACCAGAAACTGTAAAATCACGAGAAAACCACAATTACATAGAAACTTATGAACTAAAAAAGAAAGGTAAAAAACTTTTAAGTGGTGTTGCTGTTGGACAAAAAATTGGTGCCGGAAAAATGAAAATTATTGATGACCCAAAACAAATGAAAATATTTAAAAAGGGTGAAGTTTTAGTAACTAGAATTACTGATCCAGATTGGGAACCAATTATGCGTATTGCTTCGGCTATTATAACTGAACAAGGTGGAAAAACTTCTCATGCTGCGATTGTATCTCGAGAACTTGGAGTACCTTGTATTGTCGGAGCAAAAAATGCTAGAAAAATTTTGAAAAATAAAAAACAAATTACAGTGAGTTGTGCTGAAGGTGATGAAGGTTATATTTATGACGGAATTTTACCTTTTGAAGTTAAAAAAACAGAAATAAAAAAAGTAAAAGAAACTAAAACTAAAATAATGATGAATGTTGGTGATCCTGACAATGCTTTTTCATTATCTTTTTTACCAAACGACGGTGTTGGTTTAGCAAGAGAAGAATTTATTTTTTCTAATTTTATTAGAATACATCCTTTAGCTTTGGTGAATTATGAAAAACTAAAAGATAAAGAAGCAAAAAAACAAATCGCCGAAATTACTAGAGCTTACAAAAATAAAAGTGATTATGGTATTGATAGATTAGCAGAAGGAATTGCTAGAATAGCCACAGCTTTTTATCCAAAAGATGTGATTGTCCGTTTAAGTGATTTTAAAACAAATGAATATGCTACTTTAATTGGTGGTAAAGAATTTGAACCAAAAGAAGAAAATCCAATGCTTGGTTTTCGTGGTGCTAGTCGCTATTATTCAAAAGAATACAAAGAAGGTTTTAAAATGGAGTGTGAAGCAATAAAAAAAGTACGTAATGAATTTGGTTTAAAAAATGTTATCGTTATGGTTCCTTTTTGTCGAACTCCAGAAGAAGGCGAAAAAGTTTTAAAAACAATGGAATCTTTTGGTTTAAAAAGAAATGAAAATGATTTAAAAGTTTATGTCATGTGTGAAATTCCAAGTAATGTAATTTTAGCTGAAGAATTTGCTAAAATTTTTGATGGATTTAGCATTGGTAGTAATGATTTAACACAATTAACTTTAGGAGTTGATCGTGACTCATCTTTAGTTAGTCATATTTATAATGAAAGAAATCACGCAGTTTTAAAACTTATAAAAGATGTTATTCAAGTAGCTCATAAATATAAAAGAAAAGTAGGAATTTGTGGTCAAGCTCCAAGCGATTATCCAGAATTTGCTGAATTTTTAGTTAGACAAAATATAGATAGTATTTCGCTTAATCCGGATACAGTTTTAAACACTCGTGAAAGAATTTCTTTTGTAGAAAGTACTTTAGGAAAAAGAGGAAACAAAACCCATAAACCATCTTTGGGTCTTTTAACTTTATTAGGATTTTTATCAGCTGGAATTTTGTTTTTAGGCTCGGGTTGCAGTTTAAACAATAATAAAAATTTAGTCGAAGAAAGATTGAGTATGGGAAATGTCAGACAAAATTTAACTGAAAAAATAGAAACACAAAAACAAAATGAACTTGATTCTCATAAATCAAAATTGAGTATAAACAGTTTTGCTCATTTTACTTTGGATTACCCAAGCAAATGGTCAGTAGAAAATTGGTCCAGTGGTTTAAATTTAAGTAATGGTGAACAATTTGTCAGTATTTATAAACAAATCATACCCCATCCAATTTCTGATGAAAATAAAACAAAAATAATTATTAGTAATGTTGATGCCTACTATTATGAAGCACAAGGTTTAAATAGCACAACTTTGTATATTGCTGAGATTCCTTTATCAGATTATGTATTAGAAATAAATTCAAATTCTAAAAATGTTTTTGATGAAATTTTATCAGGATTCAATTTTGTTACTGATGATGAAATTCCTGATAGAAATCTTAATCATTGGGATATTTTGGATAAAAGAGTTTGTGTACAAATGATTACTTACGCTCAAAAAACTTCTGATTCTAAATGCCAAGCTTTTGGTTCACCATGCGAAGTACCAAACGGTTGGTCAGTTTGTAGTGAATAATTATGCTAAGAGGAGGGGAAATTATAAAGTTTGTTAAGGATATTTTATTTCCGATTTTTTGTCTTTCTTGCGAAAAAGTTGAAGAAACATATTTATGTGAAAAGTGTTTTGAAAAACTTGATTTTTCTGGTGTTTTTGAATGTTCAGTTTGTCATAAAAAAAGTCATTTTGGTGAAGTTTGTAATAAGTGTAAAATTAAAACTAGTTTAGATTTTGAAATAGCAATTTTTGAATATCAAGAAAAATATTTAATAGCAAAAATTTTACATGAATTTAAATATAATTTTGTTGAAGATTTAAAAAATATTTTGGAAATTTTTATTGATAATTTTTTACAAAAAAATCTCGATTATTTTTTGGATATTGATTTTATTGTTCCAATTCCATTACATAAAAAAAGATTTGCTGAAAGAGGATTTAATCAATCAGAAATTATTGCTAAAATTTTAGCTAAAAAAATAAATAAACCAGTTTTAAATTTTTTAAAAAGAAATAGATACACTTTACAACAAGCTAAGTTAGACAGAGAAGGTAGATTAAAAAATTTAGAAGATTCTTTTGAAATTATAAAAAATATTGATTTTGATTTAGAAAATAAAAATATTTTATTAGTAGACGATGTTTTTACTACTGGAACTACTATGGGCGAAGCTGCTAAAATTTTGAAACAAAATAAAATAAAAATAGTAAAAGGTTTTACGATCGGGAGAGGGAAGTAAATTAAAAATGCAAAATTAAAAATTAAAAAAAATTGAAAAAGAAAACGGACGCCGAAACGTCCGTGGTATTATTTCTCCTTTAAAAAATTTAAAAAAGTTAATAATATATTTCGGCCGCTACAACGCGACCTTTATTGTATATAATCTGGGCAGCTTTTATTTGCCCAGATTCTATTTCTCTTTGAATTTCTTCCTTTATTTTTTTCTCTCCTGCCTTTCCTCCTTCGGCAAAAGAGAGAAATTTTGCATTTAAATTTTCTTCAGGATTTTCCGTAAAAACGATTTCTCCTGAATAGAGAAATCTGCCACTGTAAACAGTTTTTACAGATAAAACATGTTTACCTTTTAGACCGTCTGTTAAATTTTTTTCAATATCTTTTGCCCGGGCTTCGAGCTGCTCTTTTTCACTTTCGAGAAAAAGAACTTTGATTTTTTCTCCTGCCTGTGGAGTTCCTATCTCAACTTTCTGAGAAGAATAGCTTTCGCAGGAAATAAGAAAAAGAGAAAAAAGAATTACCACGATAAGAAACATTTTTTTCATTGGAGTCCTCCTAAAAATAATAATGTACAAAAACGGACAGGCGAATTCTAGCAGAAATAATATAAAAAATCAAGAGTCGCTTGTGAATTGCTTTACTTGTCTAAAAGACTAAAAAATGATAGAGTATAAAAATCAGTCTTAATTTATGTTATGTTTGAAGAATTTAAAAAATTTGCTATTAAAGGCAATGTTATTGATCTAGCTGTTGGTGTGATTATTGGTGGTGCTTTTGGTAAAATAGTTACATCACTAGTAAATGATATAATCATGCCACCAATCGGTTTTCTACTTGGAGGAGTTGATTTTTCGGAATTGTTTTTGACTATTAAAAAAGCGACTGATTTAGCTCCAGCTATTACTTGGAATTACGGAGCTTTTATAAATAATATTGTTGATTTCCTTATAATTTCTTTATCAGTTTTTATTTTTGTAAAACAAATAAATAAGTTTCACAAAAAAGAAGAAAAAAAAGAAGAAAAAAATTCTGAAGAAATTTTACTATTACGCGAAATTCGTGATTTATTAAAAAAATAAAATATTTATAATTTTTTATCTATGAAAAAAATAATTATTACCGGAGCTACCGGTCAAATCGGTTCTGAACTTACTATAGAGCTGAGAAAAAAATATGGAGAGGAAAATGTCATTGCTGTAGGTCATTCAAAAAAACCAGAGGGTGAATTAGCAAATGGACCTTTTGAAAATGCTGATGTCAGCAATAGAGAAGAATTTAATAATTTAGTAAAAAAATATCAACCAGATACGATTTTTCATTTAGTTGGTATTTTGTCAGCAAAAGGAGAAAATAATCCTGAATTAGCTTGGAGTGTAAATATGGGAGGATTAAAAAATGTTTTAGATATTGCTGTGGAAAATAATGTCAAACAAATTTTCTGGCCAAGTTCAATTGCTGCTTTTGGTCCTACAACTCCACTTATAGATACACCACAACATACTGTTTTGGAACCAACAACTATGTATGGAGTGACAAAAGTTGCCGGAGAACTGATGTGTCAATATTATAATAAAAAATATGGTTTAGATATCAGAAGTCTTCGTTACCCAGGTCTTATCAGTTATAAAACTGCTCCAGGCGGTGGTACAACTGATTATGCTGTCGCAATTTATTTTGAGGCGGTTGCTAATAAAAAATATGAATGTTTTGTGAGTAAAGAAACTGTTTTGCCGATGATGTATATGGATGATGCGATTCGGGCAACAATTGAACTTATGGAAGCACCAATAGAAAAAATAAAAGTTAGGACAAGTTATAATTTAACTGCAATGAGTTTTTCAGCTGAAGAATTGGCAGAAAATATCAAAAAAAGAATCCCAGATTTTATTTGTGAATATAAACCTGATTTTAGACAACAAATAGCTGATTCTTGGCCACGTTCAATAGATGATAGTGCTGCCAGAAAAGATTGGGGTTGGAATCATAAATATAATTTAGACGAGATGACCGATGACATGTTAAAGCATATAAAATAAATTTAATTTTTTAAAAACGGCTTGAATTGCCGTTTTTTTGTTTTTCTGTTAAAGTATACATATAAAAAATTTATGAAAATAACAATCAGTAATCAAACACAGTTTGAAGAAATTAAAACTAAAATTAAAAAAGATGGATTAACTAATTTGCATATTTTAGCAGATTTTGATAGAACTTTAACTTATGGTTCAGTTGCCGGTAAAAAAACACCATCAATTATTTCTCTTTTAAGAGACGGAAAACATTTATCAGCTGATTATAGTGAAAAAGCTCATGCTCTTTTTGATAAATACAATAAAATAGAGACTGATCCAAAAGTGGATATAAAAGAAAAAAAGAAAGCAATGGCAAAATGGTGGCGTCTTCATTTTAAGCTTTTGTTAAAATCACAATTACATAAAAAAGACTTAAAAGATATTTTAAAAAATGATGATTTAAAATTTAGAGCAGGCGTGGAAAATTTTTTAGATTTTTTGTATGAAAATAATATACCGATTATTATATTTTCTGCTAGTGGTTGCGGAGAAGCTATACCTTTATTTTTTAAAAAATACAAAAAAAATTATTCAAATATTTTTTATTTAATAAATCGTTTTGAATGGGACAAAAATGACCAGGCAGTTTCAATACAAAAACCCATAATTCATAGTTTAAATAAAGATGAAACTTTATTAAAAGATTTTTCAAAAATTTTTACCAAAATTAAAAATAAGAAAAATGTTATTTTATTAGGTGATGGCTTGGGAGATTTAGGAATGATTAGTGGTTTTGATTATAAAAATTTACTAAGTATTGGATTTTTGAATTTTGATTTTGAAAATTTACGAAAAATTTATAAAGAAAATTTTGATGTGGTTTTAGAGGGAGATGGAGATTTTAATTTTGTAAATAAATTAATGAAAGATTTAAAATAATTAATTTTATATATGGGAAATCCATTTTTGTTACAAGCATGTCTAAGATTAAAACAAGAAGATATTCCAAATCCATTGGAAATTGGTAAAGAATATAAATTTGTTAAAGATGAACACAGACTTTATCAAATAAAAGTTCCAATGGATTTGAGAGATGAAAATTGGAACGCTTTTGGTAGGTGTGTTATAACTGAATATACAGTTGGGAATAATAAAACTTTTGGTAAATATGTCATGGTAAAAATTTTTGATGATGAAGAAAAGAAACATATAACTAAGACTTTTGTGTCTGATGAAGAGGTTGAAGAAGTTTTAAAAAATAATTTTTATGAAAAAAAATAGTCTAATAAAATTTATGAAACTATGGAGATAAAAAAATTATATAAATTAGTTTGTAAAAATGTTCTTAACAAAGATTATATAAAACATGATGTAAATTCTGCCATTTTGGCTTTGCATGAATCAGCAACTAAAATTTGGCAAGCTAAAGAAAATAATGATAACAAAAAAATTAATTTAAGAGTTGCTTCTGCTTTGATTTCAATTTTTTATATTATGAATGAATTAAAAATTGATGATCCAGAAAAGATTTTATTAGAAAAAATTGAACATTTAAAAAAAGAGCTTTAGGCTCTCTTTTTAATTAACTTATTTTTACTTTTGTTTTTTCAGAAATTTCTTCTATAATTTTTTTTATCTTTTTTTCACCTTCTTCAGTATAGAAAGATAACTCAATAGAATAATTATTTTTTTTGGCAAAATCAAAAATTTCTTTTATTAATTCTCGAGAATAGCCATGATTTTGATAAATTGGGTCAATTGAAATAAATTTAAGCCACAGACTTTTGAGATTTTCTGGATTTTCTTCTAATTCAGCTAAACCAATTATTTTTTCTGATTCTTTTATTACTGGATAGAATTTTTTATTTTTATCATATTTACTGTCTAGAATAGCTTCTAGATCAAAATATTTAAAAACACCCTCTTTTTCTGGATCATTAAATCTTTTATCTTGTGGTACATTTTTTCCTTGATAAATAAGATCTAAAAGTTCTGTAAGTGATAAAACAGAAGTCGTAGTATTTTTTTGTTCTTTATTTTCAAAGTTATTAAAATTTTCCATATTTTATTGTGTTAAAATATCTTTTACAGTCTTTTGTTCACCAGCTATCTCTAATTTAAAATTTTCATTTTCTGGTTCAGCAATAGAATGAATAAGAAAATTTACAGCTTCTTTTTTTATTTTTTTGTATTCAGATAAAATTTCATCAATTTGTTTATTATTTATTTTTTCCAATAAATAATCTACGGAAATATATTTATTTTTTCCTAATTTTTTTAATAAAGTTTTTTGGTCAAAAACAGGATTATTTTTTAAAAAATTTAAAATCGCAATAAAAAAATTTTTTTTATCATTTTCTAATAAAGTTAAAAAATATTTTTTATTTTCTATTGTAACATCCGGATTAAATTTTAAGAAGTTTATATTTTCTTTTGCGTATAAATCATCAATTGAATCTTTGTTTATTTTTTGTAAAAAATCATTTTCAATTTGTTTGGTTGCAATGTAAGAAGGTCTGATATCTATTTTTTCTCGACCGTTATAAGTTAAAACTTGTTTTATTGATTCATTATCTTTTATATCTGTAGTTAATAATTTATAAATAAAACGTGCAGAACGTCCATTACCATCAGCAAAAGCATGAATTTCTCTAATTGCAACTAAAAAAAGCAAAGCAATATCTTCCAAATTTTTATTTTTTTTGTTCATTTGTTTAGCAGTTTCCAATGTTTCTTCAAGTAATGATTTTCTATCTTCAAAAGCTGGAGGCATATGAATAATCATTCTGTCACTACCAATTGAGACATCTTCTCCATCTCTTTCCCATTCTTTTTTATTTTTGTCTCTTAAAATTCCATTTAATCCGGTTAAAAGATTTAAAAAATCTTGATTTTCAAGATTAGCTAAAAAATTTCTTTTAGTTTCTTCATTTTTAAAAATTTCTTGAAAAGAATTATTATTAAATTCTTCTATATTTTTAGATTGTTTTAAAAATCTAATAAGAGCTTCAGCTCTATTTTCTCGATTTGTTTTTTCAAATTTATTAAAATTTTCCATATTTTGTTTATTATCTAAGTTTAACTTAAAATTTTGAATAAATCAAGATATTGAAAAAAAAGATTTTTTATTATATTATATATAAACTTTAATTTAATTTTATGACAAAAAAAGTTTTACTTTTAATTTTAGACGGTTGGGGAATAGGCAAATCAGAAAATGATAATCCAATATATTTAGCTCGTCCCTTGTTTTGGGATAAAATGTTAACAGAATATCCAAATTCAGTGATTAATACTCGTGAAGAAAATGTTGGATTGCCTTTTGGTTGTCTGTCTGGTTCAGAAGTTGGACATTTAACTTTGGGTGCTGGAAGAGTTGTGTTGCAAGGAGCAATGCGTATAGATAATTCTTTTAAGAGTAAAGAATTTTTTGAAAATGATGTTTTAAAAAAAGCTGTTGAACAAGTTAGAAAATTAAATTCACGAATTCATTTTGTTGGTCTGTTAAGTGATGGAGGAATTCATGCTCATTTTAATCATTTGTTAGGTCTAATAGATTGGGCGAAACAAAATGATTTGCCGGTTTCTCTGCATTTATTTTTAGATGGTCGTGATATGTCACCAATGAGTGCATTAAAACTTTTGCAAGAAAAAATTTTACCAGTTTTAAATGATAAAATAAAAATCTCAACTATTTGTGGTCGTTCAATATCTATGGATAGAAGTGAGAATTGGGACAGAACTGAAAAAATTTTTAAACTTTTAACTAATATTGAAGAAACAAAAAATGATTTAATAAAGATTTTAGAAAAAAATTATGAAGAAAACATTAGTGATGAATTTATTGAGCCAATAAGTTTGAATAATGACAAAATAAAGCAAGATGATGTTGTTCTCTTTTTTAATTTTCGTGCTGATCGAATGCGACAACTTTTGCGTTTATTTGTGGAACATGCTCCAAAAACAGTTCAAGATAATATTGTTGTGCCAAAAAATTTATTTTTAATTACTATGACGGAATACGATTCTGATTTTAAAGAAGCTTGGGTTTTATTTCCGCCTTATTATCCAAAAAATACTCTTGGCGAATGGCTTAGTTTAAATAATTTGCGTCAATTTAGAATTACTGAAACTGAAAAATATGCTCATATAACTTATTTTTTTAATGGTGGACAAGAGCAGGTTTTTCCCGGAGAAGACAGACTTGTAATTCCTTCTTTAGGATTAACAAATTATGCTGGTCATCCAGAAATGAGTTTGGATGAAATTGTAAGTTCTTTAGAAAGAGTTTTGCTTAAAAAAGAATATGATTTTGTTGTTTGTAATTTTGCTAACGGTGATATGGTTGGACACAGCGGAGATTTAAAAGCTGGAATTAAAGCAGTTAAGTATATTGATAAAGCTTTAGAAAAAATTATTTCTATTTGTCAGAAAAATGAATATACAGCAGTCATTACTGCTGATCATGGAAATATAGAAAAAATGATTGAAGGACAATTTCCAAATACCGCACATACTTTTAATGATGTTCCTTTGCTTGTTACTGACAAAAAAATTAAACTAAGAAAAAAAGGGTTTTTGTATGAAGTTGCGCCAACAATTTTAAAAATTATGGAGTTAAAAAAACCAGATGAAATGACGGGAGAAGCGTTGTTTTAAAAATTAAAAATCAGGGGATATTTTGATTTTTAGTCAATGTATTTATTTGACTATTTTATAAAGATAAGTTATAATCATTTTCGTTATTTTAAGATAAAATAAAGTCAAAATCAATGGAGAGGTGGCTGAGTGGTCGAAAGCGGCACACTGCTAACGTGTTGTCTGGATCAAACCGGACCCAGGGTTCGAATCCCTGCCTCTCCGCCAAAAAAACAATTTAAATATTATGGAGAGATGGCTGAGTGGTTTAAGGCGGCGGTCTTGAAAACCGTTGCAGATGAAAGTCTGCCTAGGGTTCGAATCCCTATCTCTCCGCAACAAAAACCGTTTTAAAGCGGTTTTTTGTTTTAAATTTATCATTTGATTTTATATTTTTAATAAGATAAACTAGTAGAAGTTAAATAATGTGATAAGATTTTGATAATTTATTTAATAATATGTCATCAACAATAACAATAATAATTGGGTTACCTGGATCTGGCAAAACAACATTTATTAAAAATAATTTTAAAAAATTAGAAAATATTTTAATTTGTGATGATTTTCACAAGTCATCATCAAATCATACTCATAATTTTACAGATAGTCGTTATTATTTAAAACTTAAAGATGCTTTGTCTATGAATAAAAATATTGTTTTATCAGATATTGCTTGGTGTAAAAAAGAAAGAAGAGATTTGTTATTGTCTGAAATTGATAAATTGACAAAAAAATTAAAAATTAATCCTAACATAGAATTTATATATTTTGAAAATAACCCATTAGCTTGTAAAAATAATGTAATTAAAAGAGATAGAAAAGAAAGAGTTGAAAGAGAATTGCAAATTATAGATGAGTGGAGTGCAAAATATATTATTCCTGATAATATAAAAACTTTTCCTGTCTATAATTAAGCATTATTATCTTTTATTTCCTTGTTTACACAAAAAACCGTTTTAAAGCGGTTTTTTGTTTTAAATTTATCATTTGATTTTATAATTTAAATAAGGTAAACTGATAAAAGTTAGATAAATATTATATGGAATTTCAGCATTTGCACGTTCATAGCCATTTTTCTCTTTTGAACGGATTAACAAAAATTAAACCATTGGTTAAAGGTTTTAAAGACCGTGGTTTTAAAGCTGCTACATTAACTGATGGTGGTTCTCTTTATGGCGCCATAAAATTTTATCAAACTTGTGAAGAAGAAGGTATTAAACCAATAATTGGTTTTGAAGCATATTTGGGGCCAAGAGATTTATCGCAAAAAGACGAAGAATTAGACAAAGAAATTTATCAATTAGTTTTGATTGCAGAAAATTATGATGGTTACAGAAATTTGATGAAATTATCTTCAATCGGTCATTTGCAAGGTTTTTTTCAAGGTAAACCAAGAATAGATAAAAAAATCTTAAAAGAAAATAGCAAAGGCATAATTTGTTTGTCTGGAAATATAAAAGGTGAAATATCACAACTTTTATTAAAAGATAAAACTGAAGAAGCAAAAAAAGTTGCTAAAGAATTTAATGAAATTTTTGGACAAAACAATTTCTTTTTAGAATTAAATGACCATCCTGCTTTAAGTGGTCAAGTTGATGTAAATAATAAAATGATAAAAATTTCACGTGAATTAAACATTCCTTTGGTGGTAAGCCGTGATGTTTATTATTTAAATCTAGAAGATGCTGAAGCGCAAGATATTTTAGTCTGTATTCGAGATGGATTAAAAGTTGATTCATTTGACCGAGAAGATTTGCGTCATGTAGATAGATCTTTAAATAAAGCTGAAGATATAGAATCACGTTTTCGTCATGTTTCTGATGCAATTGAAAATACTGTAAAAATTCGTGATCGTGTAAATTTAAAATTAGAACTTGATAAATGGCATTTTGCACCAGTTGATTTGTTGCCAGGAAAAGATGCTGATGAAACTTTGCGTGAAATGGTTTTTTTTAGGATTAAAAATTTTTTTCCTGAATATAAAGAAAATATTGAAAAAACTAAACAAATTGAAGAAAGAATAGAATATGAACTAAATATTATTAAAACAAAAGGCTATTCTCCTTATTTCATCTGTGTAGCTGATTTTGTTAATTATGCTAAAAGTCATGGTATTGTAGAAACTACTAGAGGTTCTGGAGCAGGTTCACTTGTCTCTTATATAATGGGTATCACTACTGTTGATCCACTTCGTTTCAAATTACCTTTTGAAAGATTTTTAAATCCTTTTCGTCCAAGTCCACCTGATATTGATACTGATTTTGCTGACGACAGAAGAGACGACATGATTGAATATGTGACAAAAAAATATGGTGAAGAAAAAGTTGCCCAGATTATTACTTTTGGTACTATGGCAGCTCGTGGTAGTGTTCGTGATGTTGGACGAGTTTTAGGTTTTTCTTATAGTTTTTGTGATCAAGTTTCCAAATTGATCCCGATGGGTTCACAAGGTTTTCCAATGACAATTAAACGAGCGCTTGAAGAAGAACCTGATTTAAAAAAATTATATAATTCAAATGCAGATGTAAAAAAATTATTGGATTTAGCACAAAAAGTTGAAGGTTGTGCACGTCATACTTCAATTCATGCTGCTGGTGTAGTGATTGCACCGACTCCGCTTGTTGAATTTTCTCCAGTCCAAAGAGAAACTGGTGGAACTCGTATAACTACACAATATGAAATGAAATCAGTAGAAGCTGCTGGTGTTTTAAAAAATGATTTTTTAGGAATTAGAAATTTGTCAATTTTAGGAAATGCAGTTGAAATTGTAGAAAAAACTACTGGTGAAAAAGTTAATATTTATACTTTGCCTTTAGATGATAAAAAAACTTTTGATATGTTAGCTCGTGGTGAAACAATGGGTGTTTTTCAATTATCTGGTTCAGGAATGACTAGATGGCTAAAAGAATTGAAACCAAACAGAATCGAAGATATTATGGCGATGGTTGCTCTTTATCGACCTGGACCAATGGAATCAATTCCTGAATATATTAAAAGAAAATATAATCCTGAAGCTGTAAAATATTTTGATCCACGTTTAGAAAAAATATTAGACGCATCTTATGGTCTTTTGGTTTATCAAGATGATGTGATGCTAACAGCAATTGAACTCGCAGGTTATGATTGGATGGAAGCTGATAAATTTAGAAAAGCGATGGGTAAAAAAATTCCTGAGGAAATGGCAAAACAAAAAGAAAAATTTTATGATGGTTGTAAAAATCATGGTCAAATAAAAAAAGAAATTATTGATGAAATGTGGCATGCTATTGAACCTTTTGCAGCTTATGGTTTTAACAAAGCTCATGCTGCTAGTTATGGAATTGTGGCTTATCAAACTGCATATATGAAAGCTCATTATCCAGTTCAATATATGGCAGCTGTTTTAGCAGCTGAATCTGGTGATAATGATAAAATCGCCATGATTGTTGGTGAATGCCGACGTATGGAAATAGAAGTTTTAGCACCGGATATAAATGAAAGTTTTAAATCTTTTGCTATGGTTTCTAAACCTGGAGAAAAAGGTAGAATTCGTTTTGGTTTATCAGCTGTAAAAAATGTTGGGGAACATATTTGTGAAGTTATTTATCGTGAAAGAAAAAATAATGGACCATATAAAAATTTAGAAGATTTTTTGGAAAGAGTAGAAGATAAAGATTTAAATAAAAAATCTTTGGAAAGTTTAATTAAAGTTGGAGCTTTAACTTGTTTTAATATTGATCGAGGAATTTTACTAGCAAATATTGAAAATCTTTTGAATTTTATCAGACAAAAAAAAGAAAAAAAATTGACTAATCAAAATTCACTTTTTTTTGGAACTAGTATTTCTTTGGATTCTAAAGTTGTTTTAAAAGATTCAGCTTTAGCAACTTTGGATGATAAATTGAAATGGGAAAAAGAATTAATCGGAATTTATGTATCTTCTCATCCTTTCACTTATTATGAAAATATTTTTAAAGATAAAATTACAAAAATTATTGATGTAGAAAATTATAAAAGAGATGATTGGATTGTGATCGGCGGAGTAGTGGATAAACTAAGCAAAAAAATTACCAAAAAAGGTTCAATTATGATGTTTGCTACTCTTTTGGATGAAACCGGACGGGTAGAGATGTTAGTTTTTCCAAAAACTTACGAAGAAACAAAATCAGCTTGGGTAGAAGGAAATATACTTTGTGTAATCGGTAAAACTCCAAAAGAAACTGGAGATAATAAAATTTTTGTAGAAAAAGTTTATGTTTTAAATAAAAATAACGCTGGAGAAGTGGTAAAATTTTTGTCTGTAGCTCAAAATAAAGAATACAAAAAAATTGATAAATATATAGAATTATTTTTATCACAAAATGAATTAAAGGATAAAGCGGATAAACTGAAGGAAATTTTAGCTGCGAATCCTGGTGAAAATGATATTTATATAAAAGTAGAAAACAGTGTTATCAAATTAAATTTTAAAGTAGCTCGTGGAGAAAAATTAGAAAATGAGCTTAAAAATTTATTTTCTGAGATAAAAATTAACCTGGTTAATTGATTTATTATGCCTGAATTACCTGAAGTTGAAACAATAAAAAAAGATTTAAGTAAATATATTTTACACAAAAATATCTCAGCGGTTTTTATTAGTCCCAAAGCTAAAATAAATAAAAATAAAAACTTTTTTCTTGATTTTTTATTAGATTCTAAAATAAAAAAAATAAATAGAATTGGAAAATTATTTTTTTTAGAATTTGAAAATTCTGAAATATTTTTGCTTATTCATTTGAAAATGACTGGTCAGCTTATTTTTGTCTGTGATAAAAAAGTGATTGGCGGTGGACATAGTGAAAATAAATTAAATTTAAATTTACCAAATAAAAGTACCAGAATTATTATTAGTTTTATTGATGGTTCAAAACTTTTTTTTAATGATACTCGTCGTTTTGGTTATTTTAAATTAGTCAATAAAAAAGAATTAGAAACAGAAAAAAATAAATATGGTTTAGAACCTTTGACTAAAAATTTTATTTTTGAAAATTTTAGAACTATTTTTATAAATAAAAAAAGTATTTTAAAATCTTTTTTGCTTAATCAAAAAAATATTGCTGGATTGGGAAATATTTATGTTGATGAATCTTGTTTTGACGCTGGAATACGTCCAGATAGGCGAGTAAATACTTTAAATAAAAATGAGATAAAAAAATTAGCTAATTCTATCAAAAAAATAATAAAAAAAGCCTGTGAAAAACGCGGTACTACTTTTAATAATTATGTTGATCCAGATGGTAATCAAGGAAATTACTCTAAATATTTAAAAGTTTATGGTCGTAGTGGACAAAAATGTTTGAAATGTGGAGAAAAATTACGAAATATAAAAATTAGTGGTCGAATTACTGTTTTTTGTGCCAAATGTCAAAAATAATATTTTGTGAATAATTTTTTTCTATCTTATTGACAGAAAAGTTTGATTATTATATAATAATTTCGATTTTATTTTGACAAACAAATTGTTTCATTAAAACATTTGATTTAATTAAAATCAAAAAAATGCACGCCTAGCCCAGTTGGTTACCTGCCTGCCGGTAGGCAGGGAGCATCTCGTTTACAAAAAATTTATTTATGCACGCCTAGCTCAGTTGGTTAGAGCATCTCGTTTACACCGAGAGGGTCAGGGGTTCGAATCCCTTGGCGTGTACTAAAATCCCGTTTTGAGCGGGATTTGTTATTAGAAAGTTTTTTTAAATAAAGACAAACACGCCGTCATAGCTCAGTTGGTTACCTGCCTGCCGGTAGGCAGGGAGCGCATCCATTAAAACTTTTCAAACACGCCGTCATAGCTCAGTTGGTACCTGCCTGCCGGTAGGCAGGGAGCGCATCCATTAAAACTTTTCAAACACGCCGTCATAGCTCAGTTGGTACCTGCCTGCCGGTAGGCAGGGAGCGCATCCATTAAAACTTTTCAAACACGCCGTC
>JBAZIZ010000003.1:0-159058 GCA_041651535.1 Patescibacteria group bacterium | reverse complement strand
CATAGGTTTATTGATTAAATTATTAAACTGACTAAATTATATCACAAGCTATGTTCGACCCGAAATAAATTGCCAAAAAAAATCTTAAAAAATAGTAAAGAAATTTATGGCTATTTCACATAACATCGGGGATAAAAGAAGTTTTCGAAGTGAAACGGAGAAAATTTGGGAAAATTGCGAGCCTAGCAATTTTCCTTTTATCCCTTGTTATATGACCCGAACGAAACGAAGTGTAGTGAGAGCGTAGCGTGGTCGGAGCGAAGCGGAGAAGTTACGGAAGGCAAAATTTTATTCATTACCTTTATTCGGATTCTTATTGGGATAACAACAAAGAACATTATCTAAATATTCAATTCCACAAAAATAAGGACATATAGAAACATTCTTTACTGCACATTTATGTTCGTTAGATTTTTCAGATTCATTCCAAGGGCATTTATCTTGTTCCCAAGATATGTCCTTATTTTCTGTTGTTAAATCGATGTCCATATTTGCTCCATCGAGTTTCTTGATAATTTTGTTGTTATCTTCTGCCATAGTATTGAATAAAGTTAATTAGTATTTAAAATTTTGCCTGTAGTAATTTCATATAACACTTTTTATACAAACTTATTGAATTTTTGTCTAAAACTTGCTAAAATATTTATATAAATTTTAAATCAAGGAGGGTTATGAACAAAAATCAATATTATCCTAGTCAGGATCCAATAAACAAATTTATTCAAGAAATGAAATTGCGCGGTTTTAGTCAAAAAACTATAAAAAGTTATTCATATTATATCAGAGAAATTTTAAACAAGTCAAATAAAAATGCTCGGTCTATTAATTTAGAAGATATAAAAAAATATTTAGAAAATTTAATTGAAAAAGAAAAATCTTCTTCGACTATAAATATTGCCTATTCTGCTTTTAAATTATATTTTGGCAGTATTTTACAACGTAAATTTTTTATAAATTTACCAAGAGTTAAAAAAGAAAAAAAATTACCTATTGTTTTATCAAAACAAGAAATTAATAAAATAATTGAAGAAACACAAAATTTAAAACATTTTTGTATTTTAAGTTTACTCTATGGTTGTGGCTTACGAGTTAGCGAAGTTGTTAATTTAAAAATAAAAGACATTGATTTTGAAAGAAATTTAATTTATATAAGACAAGCCAAAGGAAGTAAAGACAGAGTAGTTTTTTTACCAAAAAAATTATTTAGTATTTTACAAAAACAAAAAGAAATAAAAAAAGTAGATGATTTTTTGTTTACTAACAATAAAAATAGTAGATTAACTACTATGACAATTCAAAAAATTGTAAAACAAGCTTTTTTGAGATCTAAAATAAATAAAAATGTATCACCACATACATTTAGGCATAGTTTTGCCACTCATTTACTTGAAAATGGAGTTGATATTAGATATATCCAAGAATTATTAGGACATACAAATTTAAAAACAACTCAGATTTATACTCATGTAGCAAAAAATAATTTAAATAATATAAAAAGTCCTTTAGATTTTTAATAAACAAGTCAAATAAAAAATTATTTTTTATTTTTACAAAATCCTGTTGAATATTTACAATTTTTACACATTAAATTTGAATTAGAAATTTCATAAAATCTCTCTGGATGTTTGTAATGTATGTATTCCCATTGAATTAAAATCAAAATACTTAAAAATATTATTGAATAAGTCCAAAAAGAAGGAATTAGATTTAAAGGTAAAAACATCATTAAATAACCCCAATTATAAATTCGACAAGAATTACAACATTTATTTTTTATAATATAATTTCTAAAAGGACACCAAATAGCAACACAAAAAGAATCAAAAAATATTGCAAAAATTACAAAAACATAAATCCATAATTCGTTTAAGTTTAGTATAGAGTAAAATAATAAAAAGCTGGTTATTACTAATAAAGTTACCAAAGCACTTACAAAAACTTTTTTGTTATATTCTTTTTTAAGTAAATTTAATTCTATTTTTAATTTTTCTGGAGTTAAAATTTTATTTTCCTTAAAATATTTTAAATAGATTTTACCAGCCGAAATATTTTTTGGAATAGTTAATAAAGATTTTAATAATCCTATGATGATGATTAGCCAAACCAAATGATAGATTTTAAAAAACAATATTGAAATGCTAAAAAATTTTATTATTTCTACTGGATAAAGAAGAACCAAGAAAAAGGAAATAATAAACAAAGATCCTTTAATAATAAGTTTAAATAAATTTTTTCGTGATATTTTTATCATGTTTGTTTTTCTAACAGTTTAACTACAATTTATTTTTTTTATAAAATTGATTTTTTATTTTAAAACCATCAAATATTCCTTGGCTTTCTCAAACGTTGATAATATTTTAAAGTTAAATTTTTTTGAATAAAACATTGGTTTATCAGTCGTTAACAGTATAGTTGCCTCACTATTACTTTTTTTTATAATATTTAATATTTTTTTCACCAACATAGTTCCTATACCCATTCTTTGGTATTGTGGTAAAACATTAACCCAAAAAATTTCATAGATATTATAATCCATCCACGACTGCACATATCCAGCAAGGCCAACAATTTCCTCTTTTTCTTCGACAACAAGATAATTTGGAATTACGGCATGATTTTTAAACATGGCTTCTAACTCAAGTAGTGATTTTTTCTCGTATAACTTTGAATAATTTTGACCAATTATTCTAGAAGCTTTTTTAATATCTGTTTTTTTCAACGTCCTAATTTTCATAAAAAATAATAATGAACAAATTTTATTTATTCTGTTTTCTTCTCATAAAAAATCTATAACCCTCATTTAAATTATAGGGATTTTTAATTTTTTTAACTATTTTAAAACCAAATTTTTGATGAGCTTTTATTGACGGTGTATTATTTGTCTCAACAAAAGAGACAACCGACCTTTTACCAACTGATTTTATTAATTTTTTATAAAGTTTTTCTCCAATTTTCATTTTTCTGTATTTTTTTTCAACCACCCAATCACAAATATAAACTTCATTTTCTTTTGTGAGGTAAGCAACTATTGCACCAATTATTTTTTCTTTATCTTTTGCTACAAAAACATAACCAAAACGAACAAACATAGGTATATCATATTTGTTTACAACTTCTTCAGACCAAATTTTATCTTCTAATTTTTTAATTTGTTGAGAATCAGAAATTTTAGCTTTTAAAATTTTTACAGAATTCATAATTACTATTAAACAAAATAATTATTTTTTAATATATTTTAATATTTTTTTACAATTTTTACTTCCACAATTACATTTCATTACTTCATCTGGGGTAAAAAATAATGAATAATCACTTGTTATTTCATCACCTTTTTTAATATCTAATATTGCAACGTCCGAAGAATTATTTACCACTTTTGTATTAGGATTACATGAATGATTTACATATCGTGCTGGAGATTGTTGTAATAAAAATTTGTTTCGGAAAGGAAAAATATACCGTTGTTCATTTTTTGAAAGTTTTTTTGTTTCTTCTTCGTTTAAAACTATGCTTGTATCCCATTTTACAACGGTCTCACCTTTTTTAAAGTTACGATTAGCAAAAACACCCTTTCCTTCAATTTTTGATTTTTTTATTTTTAGAGCATCTAGTTTTTTTGTTAACATAAAGAACTTTTAAAAATTTTTTAAATTAAAAATTATCTTCTATTGAATAATTTTGTCTTTCTACTTGTTTAGTCAATCCTAAATATTTATTATTCCATTTTTCTGTTGGTTTTTTTGTTAAACTTTTGGAAAAAATTAAAATTTTCCCTTTTGAATCTATTTTATCATCTTCATTTAGATATTCTTCGGAAATCATTCCTTTTTTATAATACAATTTTGTTGCTTCAAGATTTTCTAAATCATCAGTATATAGTCGAATATGTTTATAGTTTTTTTGTTTGGCTTTTTTTTCAAAAAAATCAAATAATTTTCCACCAAATCCTTTTTGTCTTTCGTTAGGAATTACTCCATACCATCCCATAAAAGCATCATCTGGATATTCATGATAAGAATATAGACCAACTATACCAATTGGTTTTTCATTTAAAAAAGCTATCCACCAACATAATTCTTTGCGATATTCATGTTTTCCCAAACTGTCTATAAGATTTTTTGCTCCGTTTTCTTCTGGAAAAATAATATTTTGTATTTTAATCGCTGTATCAATATTTTGTTTGGTTACTTTTTTATATTTTAATAAATAATTCATAAAAAAAGCTAAGATTTATTTGTTTATCTTAGCATTTTTGTAATTTAAAAGCAAAAATTTATTCAACTTTTGCTCGATATTGCAGTGCTTCGGCAATATGCGTCATTTCTATATTTTCTTTATTTTCTAAATCAGCAATTGTTCTAGCTAATTTTAAAATTCGATGATAACTTCTAGCCGACAAATGCATTTGAGTTACAGCTTGGCGCAAAAGATCCAAAGAATCATCTTGTAATTTACAATATTCTTTAATTTCTTTATTTTTCATTTCACTATTAGAAGTAATATTTGTATTTTTAAATCTAAAATTTTGTTTTTCTCGCGCAGCTTCAACTCTGTTTCTAATTGTTTCTGAATTTTCAGAAGCTTGTTCACTAGATAATTTTTCAAAATTTATTCTAGGTACTTCAATATGTAAATCAATTCTGTCTAAAAGTGGTCCACTGATTTTTTTCTTATATCTTTCGATTTGCATAGAATTACAAGTACATTTTTTTTCTGGATCAGTTAGATATCCGCAAGGACAGGGATTTTGACTAGCAATAAGCATAAAACTAGCTGGAAAACACAAAGTACCTTGAGCACGAGAAATATAAACAACGCCATCTTCTAATGGTTGACGTAAATTTTCTAAAACTATTCTCGGAAATTCAGGAAATTCATCTAAAAATAATACTCCACGATGAGCTAAAGAAATTTCTCCTGGTTTAGGAAATTTACCACCACCAACTAAAGCTACTCCACTGGCTGTATGATGTGGAGAACGAAAAGGTCTTTCTGTAATTATAGGTAAATCTTTTTTTAAAAGTCCAGCAACTGAATAAATTTTTGTAACTTCAATTGCTTCTTTGATTGTTAATCTAGGTAAAATACTTGGAGTACTTCTAGCTAAAAGAGTTTTTCCTGATCCTGGTGGGCCAGATAATAAAATGTTATGTGAACCACTAGCGGCTAATTCTAAAGCTCTTTTAACAAAATCTTGTCCTTTTACATAAGACATATCCATTTGATAATCATTTTTTTCAAAAAAAGAATTGATATCAACTGAATCTTGTTTTTTAATTTCTTGTTTCTTTGTTAAATGATTTATTATTTGTTGAAAATTTTCTACCGGATAAACTTCTATTTCAGAAATTATTCCAGCTTCTTGAGAATTTATTTTTGGTACAAAAATTTTTTTAAAACCATGTTGTGTTGCAAAAATAGCTAAAGGTAAAATTCCATTTGTATGGCGAAGCCCACCATCTAAAGCTAATTCACCAACAAACAAACTATCACTCAAATCAATTTCTATTTTTTCAAAAGCTAAGTACATGGCGACAGCAATTGGTAAATCATAAGCTGAACCTTCTTTACGAATATCCGCTGGAGCTAAATTTACTACAATACGACTATTATTTGGAAAACTTAACTCACTATTTTTCCAAGCAGTTCTTATTCTTTCTTTGGCTTCCTGAATAGCAGTATCAGGTAAACCGACTATTTGAAATCCAGGCCAATTTCCAGCCATATCAACTTCAATTTCAATAGGCTTGCAGTCAATTCCTAAGACGGCAGCCGAGTTTATTTTTTTAAACATAAAATAAAATAAAAAAACTTCTATATATAAAAAGAAGTTCATTTTTTATTTCCCCCCTTTTTATTTTTTTTATTATACTACAAAGTTTTATTTTTTGCTAATTTTAATTCTTTTAAAAATAAAATTAAAATGCCAAAAACAATCATGATGTCAGCAATATTAATTACAGAAATAAAAATATGTAAATAATCAATAGTAAAATTTAACATTAATCTATCTATTAAATTTGAAAAAGCTCCTAAAAAAATAGTTATAAAAGCACAGAAATCTAAAAGATTTTGTTTTTCTTTTTTGTAAAAAAACCAAAGTGATAAGATTATTAAACTAAGAAACGTCACAATTATTATCAAAGAAAAAGGAACTTGTATTCCAAAAGCAATGCCTTGGTTTTTAAAAAATTTAAAAGATAAAAAATTTTCGTAAATATCTTTTTTTAAAGACTGATTTACTAGAAAAAAATTTTTTAAGATTCTATCAAAAATAAAAAAAAATCCAACGATTATCACGACAGTGATTTGTTGGATTTTCTTATTCATAAGTTAGATTTCATTTGTCAAAAACTTTTTTGCTTCCACACTAGCACTAGAAGTTGGTCTAGCTCGAAGTCTTGCTTCGCCGATAGGTTTTCCAGTGAATTTACAAATTCCATAAGTACCATTTTCTATTCTTTCAAGAGCTTTTTTTACATCAACATATTTTTTTTCTAAAGTTTCTTCAATATTTTTATTGGTGTAGTAATCAGCTACTTCACGAGCATTATCATCGCTTTCATCACCATATTGTGGAAATAAAGCATCACGATCATCAGTCACATGTTCATTTGGAACTGTAAACTCATTTAATTCTTTTTCTAATTTTTCTTTTTCTTCAGTGAGTTTTTTGTACATTTCTTCAACAAACTCCTGTGAAAGCTCAGCTTTTTTGTTTAATTTAATTTTTTTTGTCATAGGTTTTAAGATTATAAATAGAGATAAAACCACTGCCATTATATAGTAAAAATATTTTTTTTACAAGTTTTTTTACACAAATAAAAAAAGGAGAAAATCTGCACCCTTTAAAATAATTGATTTAATGGTCGATATCTCCTTTAAGAAGAGAGATCCGACGAGCCGGCCTATGCCGACAAATTTCATCATTCAAAGATTAAATGATTAAAGCTGTCGGCACACACCAGGACAAGCCTGGGATCTAAATATTTTATAACCACTCATTGGTAGAAAACCCCGGTAAAATTAATAAAAGTAAAATTTTACTATAATTGGAGAATTACCTGTTTGGCGAAAGGATCGCACGAGCAGTATATAAATATATATTAGATACTTATATAAGTATCTTATTTTTAATGTTCGTATAGAAAAATATTTATAATTTTTTATTTTTCTACATAATTATTATAGCATATTTTGATATTTTTGTCAATAGGGCGGTATTTTTGGCTTAAATTAGCTTAAATTCTGCTAAATTTAGTAAAAAAAATGTATAGATTATTATATACATTATTATAAAAATTATAATTTTATTCAGACTTATTAACAGTTATTGACCTTTTTCCACAAAGTTATCCACAATGTATAGAGTATTGTATACAAAATACAATATTTGCTGTAGATAAACCTGTTAAAAAAATCCGCTGGTTGCGGATTTTTAAAAATAATTGTTTTTTATTAAATAAAAATTTATTCATTTGATCTTCCACAATATTCCTCTGTTTCTGTGTTTACTACAACTTCTTCACCTTCTTTGATAAAAATAGGAGCTTGAATTTTTAAACCATTATCTAATTCTATTTCTTTTGTAACATTTCCACTACTACTATCACCTTTTACAGCAGGAGGGGCAACAACAACTTTGTAAGTTATTTTTTTAGGAATTTCCATTGCTACAACATTTCCTTCGTAAACAGCAGCAATCACAGCTAAACCTTCTTTTAGATATTTACCATCTTCTCCAAGAATATTGTCTGAAACATCGATTGTTTCATAACTTTCTTGATCCATAAAAGAATATAAATTGCCGTTTTTATATAAAAATTGTAGGTTTTTTTTCTCAACATTTACAACATCTACACTTTCGCCACTTTTGTAAGTAAGTTCAATTGATTTGCCGGTGTTGATTTCTTTCATTTTTGTTTTTGTAAAAGCTTGTCCTTTGCCTGGATTGACAAATTGGAAACTGCTAATAACAAATAAATTGCCATTGTGTCTAACGACGGCACCTTTTTTTATATCGGTTGTGTCTCCCATATTTTTTAATTAAATAATAAATTTCTGTGCTAATGTTAGCATATTATTTTTATTTTGACAAGAGTCTCGAGCTATTTTTAAAAAATTGATTTTTTTCTTTAAAAATAGTATTATATAATAATATGGATAATTTTTTTTCTGACAATTTAGAAAATACAAACAACATTAGATTGGTAAATCCAGATGCTATTTTTACTGATTCTGTTGATGAAAAAAATGAAATTAATTTGCGTCCACAAAATCTCAAAGAATTTATAGGTCAAGAACATATTAAAAAACCTTTGGAAATTTCTATTGAAGCTGCAAAAAAAAGAAAAGAATCAATAGAACACGTTTTGCTTTATGGTAATCCTGGTTTAGGAAAAACAACATTAGCAAATATTATTGCAAAAGAAATGAATGCGAATATAAAAGTAACTGCTGGACCAGCTTTGGAAAAAGTAGGGGATTTGGCTGCTATTTTATCAAATTTAGAAAAAGGAGATGTTTTGTTTATTGATGAAATTCATCGAATGAATAAAACTATTGAAGAAGTTTTATATTCAGCTATGGAAGATTATGCTCTAGATATAATTATTGGCAAAGGACCAGCAGCTCGAACTTTGCGTATGCCATTAGAAAAATTTACTTTGATTGGAGCTACAACCAAATTAAACTTATTATCTTCACCACTTCGCGATCGTTTTGGTCATGTTTATCATTTAAATTTTTATGAAAACCAAGATATAGAAGAAATAATAAAACGTAATATAAAAATTTTGAATTTAAAAATAGAAGATGCTGCAGAAAAAATAATTGCTGAAAGATCAAGACAAACTCCAAGAATTGCGAACCGTCTTTTAAAAAGAGTACGCGATTTTGCTGAAGTAAAATTTGATGGTTTTATCTCAGCTAAAACAGCTCATGAAGCTTTGGAAATGCTTGGAGTTGATGAAAAAGGTTTGGATAGTATTGATAAAAAAATTCTTAAAACTATTATTGAAAAATTTGCTGGTGGACCTGTTGGTTTAAATACTTTAGCAGCTGCAGTAGCTGAAGAAATGGATACTTTAGAAACTATTTATGAACCCTATCTTTTACAAATCGGAATGATTGAAAGAACTCCTCGTGGTAGAAAAACAACTTTTAAAGCCCAAGAACATTTAAAATAAAATTATGTTTACCATACCTCTTTATATATTTTTGTTTGTTTATTTACTTTATCTTTGTGTTTTTGCAGTTTTTTCAGTGATCAATTTTTATCATATCATAACTACAGGATCATTTTCTTTTGCTAGTTTTTGTATAAGTTTTTTTATATTTGCTTTAGCTGTTTTAACTTTTTATTTTACTTATAGTAATTTGCTTGATATAAATTGGCAAACTAGAATAATTATTTTTAATGGTGAATGGTTCCAAAATATTTTTTAATTAGTTAAAATAAAAATATGGCAATTCCTGATTTGATTAAACAAAAACCTTACGAAAAAATAGAATACGTTTTACGTCGTCATCCTTTAACTTTTGTTCCAAATGTAATTTTGTTTTTGGTTTTAATGGCCGTGCCAGTAATTGTTTTTTTACTTATAAATAATTTATATCCAGACATGTTTTTAGGCGATATTCCATTTGTTCTTGGAGTTTTACTTGCTAGTATTTTTTATTTATCAATTTATTTATTTTTTTACGCACAATTTGTTGATTATTATCTTGATATTTGGATAGTTACTAATGATCGAATTATTGATACTGAACAAAAAGGTTTATTTAGTCGTAGCACAACTGAACTTGATTTATATCGAATTCAAGATGTAACTGCTAACACTGAAGGTATGTTTAAAACCTTATTTCATTACGGAGATGTAATGATTAGCACTGCTTCTAACAATACCCAAATAATTTTTAAAGATGTTTTAAATCCAAATGAAATACGGGAAAGATTAGTAAGAATGTCTGATGAAGATAGAATAGTTCACCAAAATCAAAAAATATAATTTGGTTTATCTTGACAAAAAATTTTTTTTGATATATAATTTTTTCACTCTCACAGTTTTGATAATTAACACAAGTCCGAAGTTTAATTAATAATTATCGATTTAATAAATTTATGCCAATTTTAACAAACGCTAAAAAAGCTTTGCGCCAAGCTAATAAACGTGAAGCTCAAAATAAAATAGTCAAAAAAGCCTTCAAAGAAGCTTTAAAAGACGCTAGAAAAACAATTGAAAAAGGTGATAAAAACGTTGAAGAAAAAATCAAATTTGCTCAAAAAAAATTGGACAAAGCTGTCAAAAAAAACGTTTTAAAAGCAAATACTGCTAGCCGTTATTTATCTCGATTGACTAAGAAAAAAAATAAAACTGTTAAAAAATAAAAAAATCCGCTCATAGCGGGTTTTATTTTTGAATTAAATTTCATTTATAAAAAAATCTAATAAAGTTTTTGGCTCAGCCAAAGAATTTTTTATTTTTATATCCACAGTTAGTAATTTATTATAGATATTTTGTAAATATTTTTTGTTGTATTTTTTTACTTGGACAATACTTTTTTTGACTACAAAAGGATGAAGTTTTGTTTTTTTGGCGATTTGTTCACTGGTCAAAGAATCTTCTCTTTCTAATAAATCTCGGATTTCTAAAAAAATTCTGACTTGTCGTAAAATCATTGCAAAAATATAAGAAATATCTTTGCCTTGCTCATATTGTTTATAAAGCATTTTGTAAGCTTTATTTTTTTGTCCCGAAAAAATATTATCGACTAAATTAAAAATATTATCATCTATTTTTTCTTCTAAAAACAAAACCAAATCTTTTGTTTCTATTTCCTGTCCATTTTTATAAAAAGAAATTTGGTCTAAAATTTGTTCAATCTTATGTAAATTATCGCCAGCATTTATAATTAAATAATTTATAGCCTCATTTTTTATTTTGATATTTTTTTCTTGAAAAATTGTTTTTAGCCATTGATTAAATTGACTACTATTCATTTTTGTAAATTCTCGACTATAAGTTTGTTTTTTTAGAATTTCAAATAATTTTTTTGCATCAGTGTTTTTTGTTTGTTTACTAGCAGAAGCAAAAGTTTCTTTTTCTTCCCAAAAAATATAATCATTTTGTTTAGGAAAATTATCTTCCTCAATTCTTTCAATAATTGATTTTAAAATAATTGAATGTTCACCAGAGCTTAAAAGATTTTTTAGAGCTAACATCTTTTTTTCAGCTAAAAAAGGTAAAGACAGCATTTGTTCTAAAATTGAATTTGAATCTAATACTGTACAATCTAAAACCAGAGTGTTCAAATTATTTGGATCTCTTTTTTGTTTGAAACTTTCAACAGCTTTTTTAAAAAAATCTAAACTGCGATAAGAATCTTGTCCGTAATAAAGAATAAACATAATTATTTTTTTTATTTAATTTTTCCCCAACTTACTCCGATTCCAACTTCAGCTTTTATTTTTACTCGGAGTTTTATTACATTTTCCATTTCTTCTTTAATAATAGTTGCAACTTTTTCAGCAATTTGTTCCTCACTTTCAATAACAATTTCATCGTGCACTTGGATTAAAATTTTTGCTTTATCAGTCAAATTTTCTTTTTTTAATCTTTCAAAAATATTGATCATGGCCATTTTCATAATGTCAGCTGCTGTTCCTTGTACCGGCATATTTATAGCCATTCGTTCACCAGAATTTTTTATTTGTTTATTTTTTGATTTTAATTCTGGAATATAACGGCGACGGCCAAAAAGTGTTTCAACAAAACCATTTTTTTTCGCTTCAGCTAAAGTATTATCTAAATATTTTTTAACATCAGAAAAAGCTGTAAAGTATTTATCAATAAAATTTTGGGCTTCATAATTTGCAAGTCCGGTGCGTTGAGCTAAGCCATAAGAACCCATTCCATAAAGTACACCAAAGTTAATAGCTTTAGCTGCACTACGCATTTCTTTTGTGACTTCTTCCATCTTTATTTTATGAATTTTTGCCGCAGTAGCTTTATGAATATCTTGGTCATTATCAAAAATTTCTAACATTTTTTTATCTTCAGCCAAAGAAGCGACAATGCGGAGTTCAATTTGTGAATAATCAGCTACAATTAATTTGTGACCTTTTTCAGAAATAAAACTTTCTCTAATTTTTTTTCCTTCTTCACTACGAATTGGTATATTTTGTATATTTGGATCAGAGCTAGAAAGTCGCCCAGTGGTTGTCACAGCTTGATTAAAAGTTGTGTGGATACGTCCACTTTTTTTATTGATTAAAGTTGGCAAAACATCAATATAAGTATTGCGTAATTTGTCTAATTCACGATAATTTTCAATCATGTTTATAATCGGATGAACTTTTTGTAATTTTTCTAATTCACTAGCAGCTGTGGAGTAACCAGTTTTACCTTTTTTTATTCCATAAGTTGGTAAATCCATTTTTTCAAATAAAATATCTCTAAGTTGAACTGATGAAGCAATGTTAAATTCTTCTCCAGCTTCCTGCCAAATTTTTTTTGTTAGCTCTCTTATTTTTTGGGCAGTTTCTTCAGAAAGTTTTTTAAGAAAATCTATATCAATTTTTACTCCGTTTAATTCCATGTCGGCTAAAACTGGAATTAAATTCATTTCTATTTTTTCAAATAAACCAAAATTTTCCATTTCTTCTAATTTTTTTTTATAAATCGGATAGATTTGCCAAGCAATTTCCATCTCTTCTTTTAAATATTCTGGTTCAACTCCAAACAAACTACTTTGATTATTATTTTCTTTAAGTTCAGAATTAAATTCTCGCCAAGCAATAGATTTTATATCATGCGCTTTAGTACTAGAATTTAAAATATAAGAAGCGATCATTGTATCAAAAAGAGAATTTTTTATTACAATACCTTTTTTAATTAAAGGTTTAATTAGAGTTTTTAGATCATGACCAATTAATGTTTTTTGTGGTTCAGAAAAAATTTGGAAAATTTTATCTGTTGGATTTTTGATGAGCCAACTTTGTTCGCCAATTACAAAAAGAAGAGATTCAAGCTCTGAAAAATTTGAATCAGTGCCATTTAAAATTTCTTTACAAACAAAAGATTTTTCTTTAGCAATTTTTTTTAAAAAATTTTCAAAATCGTTTTCAGTTATAATTTCCATTTTTTTACTTTTTTTATTTTCTTTTTTTTCAACTTCTGTATAACCTGGTAATCTTTTTATCAAAGAAAAAAATTCAAATTTTTTTAAAAGATCAGTTATTTTTTCAAGATCAATAGTTTTAATTTGACAATCAGCTAATTTTAAATTGATATCCGGTACATCTTTTTTTACTGTTGCTAATTTGGCACTTAATTTTGCTGATTCTTGACCATCTTTTATTTTTTGTACAACTGATTTGGAAAATTTTTTTTGTAAGTCTGATTTTTCATCAGTACTTTGTTCCAAAATGTTATTTATTTTACCAATTTTGGTAATTAAATCTTTTGCAGTTTTGTCTCCAATGCCTTTTATTCCTGGTATATTATCACTCGGATCACCACGAAGTGCTTTGTAGTCAATCATATTTTGTGGTTCAAAACCAAATAAATTTTTTACTTCTTCAATATCGCACAAAATATATTCTGATAAACCTTTTTTTAATAAATAAACATTGGTTTTTTCACTAACAAGTTGCAGTAAATCTTTGTCACCACTGACTATTATATTTTTTATATTTTCAGATTTTTTTTCATTTTTGTCTATCACAGTAGCAATCACATCATCAGCTTCAAAACCTTCTTTAGTATAAATTGGGATATCAAAAGCTTTAACAATCTCGTAAACTAAAGGTATTTGAGTATAAAGTTCCTCATCAGCTTTTACACGATTAGCTTTGTATTCTTCATACATTTTATCCCGAAAAGTTCCGCCACCAACATCAAAACTAACAGCTAAATAATCTGGTTTTAAGTCAGTAATTACTTTTAAAAGCATGGAAGTAAAACCATAAACTGCGTTAACCATCGTGCCATCTTTTGTGGTAAGTGGTGGCAAAGCATGATAAGCACGATGAATAATAGCATTTCCATCGATTATTATGAATTTTTGTTTGGTGTTGGATTTCATTTTATTTTAATAAACTTATTATTTCTTTAGTGTCCATTATTTTAGCAACTGCGTGTTTTAAATATTCAATTGAATTTTTATGTTGTTTTGTGTCATAAGCAGTCGTGGCATCTAAATCAAGAATAACGTCATAATCTCTTTGATAAGCATCTATTGCCGTGGTTCTTACGCAAGACATAGTATTTATTCCAGCTATAATAAGGGTATCGATCTTTATTTTTTTAAGTAATTTTTCTAAATCAGTTTTAAAAAAAGCACTAAATCTTTTTTTGATAATTAAAAAATCTTTTTCATTATAATCAAGCTCAGACAAAAATTGGCAACCTTTAGTATTTTTTATGGTTATCTTTTTTTTATTTTTTCTATTATAAAGTGGTGCGTCAGAAAGATCGTTCTCATATTCTTGTTTAACCCAGATTATGGGTATTTTTTTAGAGCGAACAATTTTAACTAATTTATTTACAGAGTTGGATATTTTTTTTCTTTTTTTAGCCAAAAATTTATCCTTAAAAAAATCTTCTTGTAAATCAATTATAATTAAAGCAGGTTTCATATAGTAATATTGTATATTATATTTGTATTTTACAGGAAAAAAAGTCTACAATCAAGTAAAATAATTTAAGATTTTTGATTTATGAATTATGTCCGCCAACTGACGAATTATTTTTTTATAGAAAATAATTCTAAAATCTATAATCTTAAATCTAAAATTAGGCTTTTGACATTTAACTTTAATTTTTATATAATATACCTAAGTTTCCGCTTAAAGTGGATAAATTTATTAATTTAATTTTTTTAGAAGTATGTCATCATTTCTTCTTATTTTACCAGCAATTTTAGCAATTGCTTATGGTATTTTCTTGATCTATTGGATCGGAAAACAACCTTCTGGAGACGAACGTATGCAAAACATTGCACGTGCTATTCAAGAAGGTTCAAAAGCTTACTTAGCTCGTCAATATAAGACTATTTCTTATGTGGCAGTTTTAGTATTTGTTTTATTGGGTTTTTTTATTGATTGGACTACAGCTTTAGGTTTTTTACTTGGAGCAGTATTTTCGGGTATTGCTGGTTTTGTAGGTATGAATATCTCTGTCAAAGCTAATGTAAAAACAACCGAAGCAGCTAAAAAAGGTATGAAACAAGCTTTGGAAGTTGCTGTAAAAGGAGGAACTGTGACTGGTTTATTAGTTGTTGGTTTAGGACTTTTGGGTGTTACTTCATTTTATTTAATTACCAAAGATGTTCATGCTTTGATAGGTTTAGCTTTTGGAGGAAGTTTGATTTCAATTTTTGCTCGTATCGGCGGTGGTATTTTTACTAAAGCTGCTGATGTTGGTGCTGATTTGGTTGGTAAAGTTGAAAAAAATATTCCAGAAGATGATCCAAGAAATCCAGCTGTAATTGCGGATAATGTTGGTGACAATGTCGGTGATTGTGCTGGTATGGCAGCTGATTTATTTGAAACTTATGCTGTGACAGCTGTTGCTGCTATAGTTTTAGGATTTTTAACATTCAAAAATACTGATGCTGGAATAATGCTTCCACTAGTTATTGGTGGAATTTCAATCATTGCTTCTATCATCGGAACTTTCTTTATTAAATTAGGAAAGAAAAACAGAATCATGGGAGCTTTGTATAAAGGTTTATTTGTCTCAGCAATTTTATCTCTTATTGGTTTTTATTTTGCAATAAAAACTTATGCCCCACAATTAGGTTTAACTAGATCAGAATTGTTTTGGCCAGCTTTTGTAGGAATTGCTCTTACTGGACTTATGTTTTGGATAACTGAATATTATACTTCTACTAAACATAAACCAGTAAAACAAATTGCCAAAGCTAGTGAAACAGGACATGGTACAAATGTAATTACTGGTTTAGCAGTTTCAATGAAATCTACAGCTTTGCCTGTTTTGGCGATTGTGATTGGAATTTTGATTTCATATAATATGGCTGGTCTTTATGGAATTGCGATTGCAGCTATGGCCATGCTTTCTTTGACTGGAATTGTGGTGACTATTGATGCTTATGGTCCAATTACTGACAATGCGGGTGGAATCGCTGAAATGAGCGAACTCGGAGAAGATGTAAGAAAAACTACCGATGCTTTAGATGCAGTTGGAAATACTACAAAAGCTGTAACAAAAGGTTACGCGATTGCCAGTGCTGCTCTTGCTGCTTTAGTTTTATTTGGAGATTATACTCATAAATTAGCTGATAATGGAATTGATACTATTTTTAGAATTGATGATCCAAAAGTTTTAGCTGGTTTATTTATCGGTGGACTTTTACCTTATTTGTTTGGTTCTCTTTTAATGGAATCTGTAGGAAAAGTTGCTGGAAAAGTTGTTGAAGAAGTTCGCAGACAATTTAGAGAAATTCATGGAATTATGGAAGGACAAGCAAAACCTGATTATGCTAAATGTGTAGATATTGTAACAAAAGGAGCAATCGGACAAATGATTTTGCCTGCACTTATTCCAGTTCTTATTCCTATTTTAGTTGGTGTATTTTTTGGTCCAGCTGCGCTCGGCGGTCTTTTAGTTGGTACAATCGTAACTGGTTTGTTTGTGGCAGTTTCTATGACTACTGGTGGTGGAGCTTGGGATAACGCAAAAAAATATATTGAAAATGGAAATTATGGTGGAAAAGGAAGTTTTGCTCATCAAGCAGCTGTAACAGGAGATACTGTTGGTGATCCTTATAAAGACACAGCAGGACCTGCAATTAATCCAATGATTAAAGTTGCAAACATTGTTGCTTTACTTATTATTGGACTTTTGAAGTAAATATTTTTTTACTGATTTACAAAAATAAAAAAAGACTTTCTAATTGAGAGTCTTTTTTAATATTGATTTTATTTTTTTATTTACTTTTCACTTCATTAATAATTTTTTCTTCCAGAAAACTATTTATATTTTCTATACTTGTATCAAAAATTCTTTTTAATGCTTCAATACTATTAAAAGCATTATGTGGAGTTATAATAGTTTTTGGATGATCAATTAAAACATTATTCATTAAACTAACTTTTATTTCTCGTATAGTTCTTTTGTTTGAAATTAAAAGTTCAGGATTTTCAATAAGTCCTTCGTCTTCAAGAACATCAGCTGCAAAGCCAGCAATTTTTTTGCTATCAAGACCAGCAACAATGGCTTCAGAATCAATAAGTCCACCTCGAGCTGTATTTATAATATAGACTCCAGTTTTCATCATTTTTACCGCTTTTTTATCAACTATATGGTGCGTTTCAGGGAAAAGAGGTAAATGAAGAGAAATAATATCAGATTCTTGAAATAATTTATTTTTGCTTACATATTTAAAATTGTATTTTTTTTCCAATTCTTTGTTTGGAAAAACATCAAAAGCTATAATATTTGCGTCAAAACCTTGAAGCATACGAATTAAATGAATGCCAATATGTCCAGTGCCAACAATTCCAATTGTTTTATCTTTTAAATCAAAACCACAAAGACCATGATAATCATAGACACCTTCTTTTACTCTTTTTAAAGATTGAAATAATTTTCTAGATAAAGCTAAAATAAGAGCAAGAGCGTGTTGGGCAACTGTATTTTCTCCATAGGTCGGAACATTACAAACAGTAATTTTTCTTTTTTTTGCTTCTTTTAAATCAATATGGTCAAAACCTGTTGAAAAAGTTGTAATCATTTTTAATTTTGGTAATTTTTCAAAAACTTTTTTATCAACTTTTGAATCTACAAAAACACCTAAAATCTCAGTATTTTTATCAATTTTTTCTAAACTTTTTTCTTCGATTGGATCAATAAAAATATTTAAATTATTTTTTTTCATTTTTTGTCTTAAATATGTTTTCATATCGGGCATTATTCCATAAAAAGACATTGTATATTTTTTTGGCATAAACAATTATTTAGTAATTATAGGATTATTATATCACAAAAAATAGTCAAATGTCGAAAATCAAATATCGAAAGTCATGTTTTAAAAAAGTTTTAAATAAAAAACCTTGTCTAAAACATTAAACAAGGTTTTTTATGAGCTTATTAAAATTATGTAATTGCTTGTACATCATGAGAACCGCTTTCAGTCATTCCAGCATTAGTGATTCTAATAAAATCAACATTTTCTTTTAATTCTTCTATCGTGTGAGAATTAGTATAGCTCATTCCTGATTTCAAACCACCAATCATTTGGTTTATGATATCAATCACGCTACCTTTAAAAGGTACAATAGATTCTACACCTTCTGGCACAATATCACTATTTTTTTTCTTTTCTTGTTTTATTTTTTTTCGATCATTAGCAACTGTAAAACTGGCACTGCCACGACATATTTTAAATTTTTTATCTCCTTTAGTCATTATAACTCCTGGACTTTCTAAAGTTCCAGAAAACATACTGCCCAGCATAATTGTATCAGCCCCAGCACCAATAGCTTTTACCAAATCTCCAGAACGATGAATTCCACCATCAGCAATTATAGGTACGCCGTATTCTTTAGCGATTTTACTTGTTTCCATAATAGCTGTTAATTGTGGAACACCACAACCAGTGACTAATCTAGTAATACAAATTGAACCTGGTCCAATACCAACTTTTAATCCATCAATTCCAGCTTCACACATTTCTTTAGCTGCGTTAGCTGTTGCGATATTACCAGCAATCAACTGAACTTCATTACCTAATTTTTCTCTTAAATTTTTTATAGCTTCAAACATAATGTCGCTATGTCCGTGGGCAATATCAATCACAATAACATCAGCTCCTGCTTTTACAAGTTCCTCGGCTCTTTCTAAATAATCTCCATGAACTCCAACTGAAGCACCAACCAAAAGTCTACCATTTTTATCAACACTAGCATTTGGATATTCAATTTTATATTTTAAATCATCGCTGGTAATAAGACCAATAACTTTATCTTCATTATCTACAATTGGTAATTTTTCTATTTTATATTTAGCAAAAATATCTTTAGCCTCAATAAAAGAAGTGTTGATATTACCAACTATTAATTTTTCGCGTGGAGTCATGATTTCTTTTACAATATGATTATTGCCATTAGCAAACAAAAAATCACGGCGAGATAAAATTCCTTTTAAATGATTTTCTTCATCAACTACTATCAATCCTGTAATATGTATTTGCTCAGTAAATTCTTTTGCTTCATCTATTGTAGAATTTTCATTTATAGTATAAGGATTTTCAATAATAAAATTTTGGGCTCTTTTAACTTTTTTTATTTCTTCAACGTTTTGTTCAATAGTCATAAAACGATGCAAAATTCCAATTCCGCCCATACGAGCCATGGCAATTGCCATTTCTGATTCAGTGACTGTATCCATGTTTGAAGAAACTAGAGGAGAATTTAAAATAATTTTTTTTGTTAATTTTGTTTTAGTATCAGCCTCACTTCTAGATTTTAAACTTGAACGACGAGGTACAATTAATACATCATCATAAGTTAATGCTAGGGGGATATTTTTCATATTTTTAATTTTTAAGCAAATAAAAAAACCATTAATTGACAGGTTTTTGTTTTTTTCAACTTATTTATTATAACACAGACAAAGTCAAATGTCCAAAGACAAATATACAATATTCTAAAATTTGTTTGCCAGTTTACCCCAGTTTTTCTTTTAATATTTTTTCTACAACAAATGGGTCAGCCGTACCTTCACTAGCTTTCATAACCATACCAATTAAAAATTTCAAAATAGCTTCTTTACCATTTTTATATTCTTCTACTTGTTTTGGGTAAGATTTTATAACTTCTTCAACTGCATTTCCAATTTTATTTTCATCTTTTATTTGTCCGTAACCTTTTTCTTCCATAATATGACTTGGGTCAATATCAGTTTTTTTAGTTAGCATTTCTTCTAAAACTTTTAAAGCATTAGTTTGGTTAATTTTTTCTGTATAAATTAAAGAAATAAGTTCAGCAAAATTTTCTGCAGAAAATTTTATATCTTTTAATTTTAAATTTTTTTCAGCCATGAGCCCAAAAAGTTTATTGGTTATCCATGGTCCGACGAGGCGAGCAACTTTTTGTTTTTGTACAGAAAAATTTTCTAAATCATTTGTTTTTTCTAACCAAGCAAAAATTTCTGTCATAATATTTTCTGTAAAATCTGCTAATTTTTTTTCGTCACTTAAAATTTTTGCATCAGCATAAGAAAAATCATATTCGCTGACAAATCTTTTTCTTTTTTGTATCGGTAATTCTGGCACAGTAGAAATAAAAAATTTTTTTGGTTCAAATGGTGGTAAATCGGGTTCAGGAAAATAACGATAATCAGCCGCACTTTCTTTTACTCTTTGTAAAAATGTTTCTTCTTTTTTTTCATCCCAACCTCGGGTTTGTTGAATCCAAAATTCTCCTTTTTCTAATAAATCGGTTTGTCTTTTTATTTCATAATTTATACCTTTTTCAACAGCTTTAAAAGAATTTAAATTTTTTAATTCAACTTTATTGTTTAATTTATAATTGCCTAAAGCAACTACTTTACCATTTTCAATTTCAAATTTTCCTGTTTCTTGTACAGAAATATTAGCTTCACAACGCATTTGTCCTTTTTCCATCTCAGCGTCACTGACTCCTAAATAACGAAGTAGGGAACGCAATTCTTGTAAATAAGTTTTGGCTTCTAAAGCAGTTTTAAAATCTGGATCAGAAACTATTTCTATAAGTGGGGTTCCCGCACGGTTAAAATCTATTAGTGTATTTTTATTTGAATCATGAGTCAATTTTGCGGTGTCTTCTTCTAAATGGACTCTTGTAATATTTATTTTTGCAGTGTTTCTAATTTCATTTTCTAAAGGAAAATCTAATTCTATAAATCCATGTTCGCCAATTGGTTCATCAGCTTGAGAAATTTGATAACCTTTTGCTAAATCAGGATAAAAATAATGTTTGCGATCAAATTTTGATTTTTCAGCAATCTGACAATTTAAAGCTTTTGCAATCAAAACTCCCCAATCAATTGCTTGTTTGTTTACAGTTGGTAATGTTCCTGGTTCAGCTAAACATATTTCACAAATATTTTTGTTAGCCTCATTTTCATTTAAATCGTTTTTACAATCACAAAACATTTTACTTTTAGTTTTTAATTGCACATGAACTTCCATTCCGATTATGGCTGTATATTTCATAAAATTATTTATTTTCAAAATTATAAGCTACTCGTAAAACTTCGCTGTCAGCAAATTGTTTGCCAATAATTTGTAAACCAACAGGCAATTTCTTTTTTGTTTTACCAACTGGAATTGAAATTGCTGGTAAACCAGCCACAGCAGGTGGACAAACAAAAATATCAGCACTGTACATTGCGAGAACATCATCTTTTTTTCCACCTAAATCAAAAGCTGGAAAAGGGGATGTCGGAGTTAAAATAAAATCAACATTTTCAAAAGCATTTTGGAATTCTTTGATAATCAGAGTGCGAACTTTCATAGCTTTTTTATAATAAGCATCAAAATAGCCGGCAGATAAAGCAAAAGTACCGATCATAATTCTTCTTTTTACTTCCTCTTCAAGTCCATTTTGTCTTGATTTTGCATATAAATCATAAAGATTTTGTGTATTTTCTTCACGAATTCCATAACGAATACTATCAATTCTAGCTAAATTTGAACTATCTTCACTTGGAACTAAAATGTAATAAACAGGCAAAGCATATTTTGATAAAGGCAAAGAAATATTTATTATTTTATGACCTTGTTTTTCAATTTTTTTTATTTTTTCTTCAATTATTTTTTTAGTTTCTAAATCTAGTCCTGACATTTCAAAATATTCTTTTGGAATTCCAATTTTTAGACTTTTTAATTCTTTTTTTATTTCCGTAGAATATTTTGGCACAGCTTTTTTGATTGTAGTTGCATCTTTTTTGTCTTGACCCGCAATAATTTCCATAATATAAGATATATCCTCAACATTTTTTGCAAATGGACCAACAACATCAAAAGAACTAGCCATTGGCATTACTCCATAACGAGAATTTCTACCATAACTTGGTCGGAAACCAACAATTCCGCAGAGAGAAGCCGGTTGTCTGATAGAACCGCCAGTATCTTCTCCAAGAGAAAACAAACACATGTTAGCAGCTACGGCTGCTGCTGAACCACCAGAAGAACCACCAGCCACCTTTTTTAAATTATGTGGATTTTTTACTGGCCCATACATAGAATGTTCATTACTAGCACCATGTCCGAAAGCATCACAATTTTGTTTGCCAATAAGTATTGCTCCAGCATTTTTTAATTTTTTAACTACTGTCGCTTCATAAGATGGTTTGTAATTATCTAAAATTTTTGCGCCAGCAGTTGATCTTAAATCTTTACTACAAATTGCATCTTTAAGACCAAAAGGAATACCTTCTAAAATATTTATTTTTTCTTTATTTTTTATTTTTTCATCAATTTTTTTTGCTAAATTAAGAGCTTCTTCATCATTTAAAGTAATAAAAGCGTTTATTTTTTTATTTTGTTTTTTAATTTGTTTTAAATAGGCTTTAACTAATTCAAAATCAGTAAATTTTTTTGTAATTAAACCTTCATGGGCAGTTTTAATTGTTAATTTTTTTAAATTCATAATTATTCATCAAGATTGTCAAAAACAGTTTTTACTTTTAATAAATTCATTTCTTTTTCTGGAAAATTTTCTATTATTTTTTTTCGTTGTTCTAAATTTGTTTTTTTTGTTTTATCATCTCGGACAATATTTTTTAAATCGACAACCTGAAAAGTTTCACTGATATTTTCAGTATCAATTTTATTTAAATCTTCAATATAATCAAAAACTACTGAAAGTTCCTCAGCATATTTAGTTTTTTCGAATTCTGTTAAATTTAATCTTGCTAATTTAGCAATATGTTCAATTGTTTCTTTATTTATTTTCATATTGTTTAATTATACAAAAAAATAAGACTTTTTTCAAGAAAAAAAATACTCCTTTTTAAAAGAGTATTTTAATTTTTTAAATCTAAAATTTTAATTTGTTAGACTTTCATCAACTAATTCTTTTTTGACCGGATTTTTTTTAAGTTCCAAATACAAAATTGTCATAGCACTAGTAGCAAACGGAGTTACAAAAGAACTTAAAATCATAATTAAAACCAAGTAAATAAAAGTTGGTAAATTTAAGACTGTTTCGTCCTTTACTCCTAAAATTAAAGCAAAAAACCATTCAAAAATTACAATAATTAAAGTAAAAAACAAAGCTGGAATAAAAATTCTCCAAAAAGTTTGCCACCATCTTTTTTCTACTAATTTTTTACTTTGTTTCAAAGACTCAACTCCTTTTTTCTCGTCTAAAACGACTGCTTGAATAGCAAAAGAAAACCAAATCGCAAATATTATTCCTGGAATTATAAATAAAATCAATCCACCAAAAACTGCTAAAAAAATCAAAACATAAGCCCAAATAGAAGAAAGAATTGAATTTGCTGTTTGATTAAAACTTTCGCTAAAATTTGGTAATTGATTTTCATAGATTTTGGCAATAGTTTTAATGAGAGATAAACTGATCCAAATACTAGCTAAAGAAATACTAAGTGATAAAAATAAATATAAAGCAAAAGCTAAAAAAGCATTTCCTAAAAATAAAATAAAATAACTGAGTGAATATTGGACTATCATCAAAATAAAAGAAGGGATAAAAATTACTGCAGAATATTTTAGAAAAATGCCACTATGTTTTTTAAAAAGCTCAAGAGAGGATTTTAAAATAGCTAAAGGAGAGATAAGCATAAGATTAACTTATTAAATTTAAAAGCAAATTGATACTTTCTGTTTTCATTATATCAATATTTTGATTAGAATTAAAGATTTTTATTTTTGTTCCTCGGTCAGTGAAAAATTTTTGATAATTTTCACTTAAAAAAGTTGTGCGTGCTTTTTCTAAAAATTCTTTTTTTTCAAACAAAGCATCGTCTTTTTCGTTAGTTCTTTCAAACAATCTTTTGATAGCTTCAGTAGCAGGCAAGTCGGCGATAATTAAATAATCAGGAGCGTTTTTTAAAGCAAATTCATTTCCTTCAATTTTAGCTACTTCATCAATTGTAATTGAACCATCTTGCAACGGTTGATAACAAAGAGAAGTACTTACACTGCGATCTTTGATAACAATTTTATTCATTTGTAAAAAAGGTATTATAATTTTTTTATAAAGAACCAATCTATCCAAAGCATAAGCATGGGCGATTGTAGTTGGACTATAATCATTTCCATTTTTTATTAATTCTTTGCGAATTATTTCGCCAACGCCAACATAAGTTGGTTCAGCAGAAAAGAGAACATCAAAATTTTTTATTTCTTCAAATTCAGGATGACGATTATTTATACGCCAAAATTCTTTTAGATTAAAAATTTTTTTATTTTGTGATTCAAAATATTTTTGCCATTCTTTTATAATAGTGCCTTTGCCTGAACCATCAATTCCATCAAGTATTATAAACATAGAATTAAATTATTTTTTTATTCTCTCGTAAATGACAAAAGAAAAACCATCTTTATCATCACGACTTATTTCTTGCCAAATATTTTTGTCTATTTCTGGGAAAAAAGTATCGCCATCTACATTTTGGTGTACTTCAGTAATATAAAGTCTGTCAGCAAATTCCATTGCTTGGCGATAAACACTAGCTCCACCGATAAAAAAAACTTCGTCTTCATTTTTACAAAAATCAAGAGCTTTAGGAATTGAATCAAAGACAAAAACACCTTCAGGCACTTGATAATTTAAATCTTTATTTAAAACTAAACTTTTTCTATCTGGCAAAGGTTTTTTAAGATAGCCTGTAATTGATTCAAAAGTATTAGCGCCCATAATAACAGTTTTTCCTAATGTTTTTTCTTTAAAATATTTAAAATCTTCTGGAATGTGCCAAGGGATCTTGTTATTTTTACCGATACAATAATTGTCAGCAATGGCTACTATAATTGAAATCATAAAATAAAAGATAAAATTAAACAGCAATATCAAATTTAATTGCTTCATGACTATCGTAATTTAAAATTTTAGAATCTGTATATTGCCAATCAAAAATTGAAGTAAAATTTTCAGTACTAATTGTTGGTAATTTTTTTGGAATTCTATTTAGTTGTTCTTTTGCACCCTCAATATGGTTTTCATAAATATGAGCATCACCTAAAAATCCAACTAAACGTCCTTCTTTTAGACCTGTTTCTTTGGCAAGTAAATGTAAAAGCAAAGCATGGCTTACTATATCAAAAGGTAAACCGATCATAACATCTACAGATCTTTGGTTCCAAAGTAAATTGATTTTGTCTCCGATCACTGTTATTTGAGAAGCTATATAACATGGTGGTAAAGCCATTTCTCCAGATTGGCATGGATTCCATGAACTAATTATCATTCGTCTGTCTGTTGGATTTTTTTTCAATGTTTCCACAACATTTTTTAATTGGTCAATTCCTTTTCCTTCATAATTAGTATCAAAATTTGTATATTCAGCATTGAAATGACGCCATTGAAAACCATAAATTGGGCCAAGCTCTCTTTCTTCAGCCATTTTTTTCTTAGTTTCTTCGTCATGTCCATAAGGAACTTTTTTTGGACTGCACCATTCATCCCAAATATGATTATTTCTATCTTGCAGCCATTTTTTATCAGTTAATCCTTTAATAAAAAATTCTAATTCACTAGCAGGCAGTCTAAAAGGAACTTTTTTTGTGGTTAAAATAGGAAAACCTTCACTCATATCATGTTCGAAAAAAGCTCCAGCAAGAGCAATCGTATCAACTCCAGTGCGATTTGGTTTTCTTTCACCATTTTCTAAAATATTTTTAACAATTTTTAAATAAGCATCCATATTTTTATTTTAATAATTATTGATATTTTTTTAAGATTGCATCAACCTGAGAATATAATTCCTCAATATTACCGTTATTGTCTATTTTTTCTGTAGCTTGAGCCATTGTATCTATTATGGTAATTTCGGTTGAACGTTTATGATCAGCTAAGAATTCTTCATAAGTTTTATTAAATTCATCACTTCTTTGTCCTCTTTTAACAAGTCTTTCGTAACGAATTTTTGGATCAGCTTCTATTGTCACCAAAACAAAATTTGGTAATTTTGATAAATATTTTATATCAGCCATACGGCGAACATTTGAGGTGGATACTATTTTATGATCATCTTTTTCTAAATCATATGCCATAGTTTTTGCTAAAATATCTTCTCCAAAAGTTGTGCGCATCGCTTCTGAAATTTTTATGAGATTATCACGATTGATTTCTAAATGATATCTTTTTAGAACATCAGCAAGCATGGTGGAAAAACTATAATTTTTTCCACCATATTTATTTTCTAAATAATCGGCGCAAGTATCTTTTCCGCTAGCCATTAAACCAGTAAAACCTAAAATTATTTTTTTCATAAAGTATTATTTAAAAATTAAAAAATTGGAATATCTTTTCCCCACATTTCTTCTAAAAAAGTTTTACCATCTAAATTATAACATTTTACATCAGGTCTTGATAATAAAATTCTAGTAATTGCTTCCCGAGTGTTTTCATTGGCAATATATTTTTCATTATTAGTTTTTTTACTTTCCACAATATAATTTTTATAGATAATTTTTTTTATGCCTGATTGAATAATATGTTTAAGACAATTATCACACGGTGCATAAAGAGTATAAAGAACACAATCTTCTAAATCTTTTTTAGCAAATAAAATAGCATTCATTTCAGCATGAATTGTCAAAAAATATTTCATAGGTCTTTCAAAAGTCATTTTGTTTTCATCAGCATCACTAATAAAACCATTATAACCAAAAGAGATAGGTTTATTTTTTTTGTCTACTATAACACAACCATTTTGTGTTGAAGGATCTTTTGATTTTTTTGAAACTGTTTCAGCTATTTTTATAAAAAATTCATCCCATGAAGGAACATCTTGCCGAGCTTTTTCCATATATTTAAAATTAAAGGTATTTTATTTATTTTATCAAAAAAACACTAGCTAGGCAAATCTAAAAAAAGTTTATTTTAGTTAACAAAAAATCCGCTGTTAGCGGATTTTAATTTTTATTGTACATCTATTTTTATACTTGGTCCCATTGAACTAGTCAAGAATAATGATTTTATATAAATACCTTTTGAACTCATTGGTTTAATCTTTTTTAAAGTTTCCAAGAAAGTTTCAAAATTTTCTTTTAGTTGAGATTCTGTAAAACTTACTTTTCCAATTACTTGGTGAATATTGGAAGTGTCGTCATTTTTAAAAGATGTTTTACCTCTTTTTAAATCTCCAATCATTTTTTTCACATTTGCATCGACTGTTCCTGTTTTTGGGTTTGGCATAAGTCCTTTTGGACCAAGAATACGAGCAACAAGTGCCATTTTTGGCATCATTTCTGGTGTAGAAACTGCTAAATCAAATTCAATTTTTCCACTACTTTGAAGTTTTTTGATATCTTCTTCAGAGTAAACAAAATCAGCACCAGCTTCTTTTGCATCTTTTTCATCATTAGCTCCGACAAAAGCAGCAATTTTTTTTGTTTTTCCTGTTCCATGAGGCAAAACAACAGTAGCACGAATTTGTTGATCACTTTTTTTTGGGTCTATACCTAAATTAGCATGAACTTCGACAGAAGCGTCAAATTTTACATTGCTAGTTTCTTTTACCAATTTTATAGCTTCTTCAATAGAATAGCTCTTGGTTTTATCGACTTTTGTTTTTAAGTCTTTCATTCTTTTTGATAACATAGAATTTTTTTAGTGGTTTAGCGTTTAAAAATGATTTTAAACTCCCACAGTTATTAAAATAAGTGTTTTATTTATACATCATTTTAATAATTTTGTCAAGAAAAAAACCAGAAAATGCCAAAAATCTATTTTTAAGTCATAAGTTGACAAAAAGCGTTTTATAGTCTATATTAAATCTAATTATTTATTAAATTTTAATAGATTTTATGGATTATAAGACAAAAAAATTAGACAAAGCACAAATGGAAATTGAAATTACAGTAAAACCTGAAGAATATCAAAAACATTTGGAATCAGCTGCTAAAAGAATTTCTGATCGTGTAGCAATCAAAGGTTTCCGTAAAGGAAAAGCACCTTTTGATATGATCAAAAAAGAATTTGGTGAGATGGGAATTTTACAAGAAGCTTTGGAAAAAATAGTTCAAGAATTTTATTTTGAAGCAATTTCTAAAGATAAAATAGAAGTTGTTGGTATGCCAGAAATAAAAGTAGAAAAAATTGCTCCAGGAAATGATGTTGTTTTTAAAGCCACAGTTGCTTTATTGCCAAAAATTAAATTAGCTGATTTAACTAAAATTAAAATAAAAAAAGATATAAAAGAAGTTGGTGAAAAAGATATAAAAGAAGTTTTAGATAATTTAGCAAAAATGCAAGCTAAAGAAATTATAAAAAAAGGTAAAGCAGAAGCAAGTGATAAAATAGTTATTGATATGGATTTGTCTTTGGATAATGTGCCAGTAGAAGGCGGACAAGCAAAAGATTACCAAGTTTATTTAGCAGAAAAAGAACATCATATTGCTGGATTTAATGATAATTTAGTTGGTTTAAAAAAAGATGATGAAAAAGAATTCGATTTGCCTTTCCCAAAAGATTATTATAGTAAAATGTTAGCTGGTAAAACTGGAAAATTTAAAATTAAAGTAAAAGAAGTTTACGAAATGGAATTACCAGAAATTAATGATGCTTTTGCAAAAACTCTTGGTCAAGAAAATTTAGAAAAATTAAAAGAATTATTAACTAAAAATTTAAAAACTGAAAAAGAACAAAAAGCTGATCAATCGGCTGAAGTAGAAATGTTTGATCTTTTAATTGATAAATCAGAGTTCGGTGAGATTCCAGAAGTTTTAGTAAACAATGAAAGAACTCGCATGTTTTATGAATTACAAAACGACTTGGAAAGAAATGGAATTACTTTAGAACAATATATGGCTGATATTAAAAAAGATGAAAAAGAGCTGCAAGAACATTTTACAGACAAAGCTGTAAAAAGAGCTAAAGCAGCACTTTTATCTAGACAAGTTGCGATTGATAATGAAATAAAAATATCTGAAGAAGAATTTGAAAAAGAAATGAATTTGATGAAAGATATGTACAAATCAAACCCAGAGTATTTAGAAAATTTAAATAAAACTGAAGTAAAAGAGTCAGTTAAAAATATGTTAACTAATAAAAAAGTTGTAGAATTCTTAAAAAATAAACTTGTTAGTTAATAAAAATTTAAATAAAAAAACATTCTTATCCACAGAATGTTTTTTATTTTACAAAAATTTTATATTTATTTTAACTATTTGTTTTATAATATAAAAAATAGAGCAGGGAAGGGAAGACAATTTTTGTCTTATCTATTTAAATTAAATTTTACTTTATTTCTTTTTTAAAATATAATGAAATTGTTTAATTAAAATCATTTTATGAAAAACAATAAAATCATTATATTTATTTTTTTATTTTTTATATCTTTATTTTTTTCTGCTTGTAATTTGTCAGTTTTTGATTCTAAAAAAGAAGAAAAAAATATTTTAGAAAATCAAAATAAAATTGACCAAAACAATCTCAAAGAAAAAGAAGACGCACAGGCTGAATTACAGAAACTTTTTATTGATAAATATCCAAAATATCAAAAAACTTTACAAGTCAGAATTGATAAATTTGAAGCAAATTTTGCTCGTGGAGGCATAATTTTTGTAGAAAAAATGCCTGGGATTATTTTTTTAGCGACAAAAATAGAAAATAATTGGGAAATTGTTTTTGCGGGTAATGGACAAATAGATTGCACTTTATCAAAGTATAATTTTCCAGATTATATGCTTTCTGATTGTGCTAAATAAAAAATCCGTTTTGAACGGATTTTTTTGTACCCCGAGTAGGAATCGAACCTACATCCCAAGCTTAGAAGGCTTGTGTTCTATCCATTGAACTATCGGAGCGTTTTTTAAACACGAAAAAATTATAGCGGAAAAATATATTTTTGTCAACGTTGTTTGTTTTTTGTCAAAAAGAATTTGACGGCTAAATAACTTGAAATTGGTGTGGCAAAAAGTAAAGACATTGAGCCAACGATCATCCGAACAATTTCAGTTGCAACTATTTCATTATTTAAAATAGAATTCACTGAATCAAAAGGAGGATTTTTTAAATAAAATAAAATCAGCAGTGGAAAAGCTGCCCCAGCATAAGCAAAAATTAAAGTATTGATCATCGAAGACATGTGATCTCGACCTATTTTCATAGCTTCACGATAAGCTTCCCAAGATTTCATTTTTGGATTAATTTTTTTTAAACTTTCAATAATTGAAACTTGATTGATAATAATATCATCCAAAGTTCCCATAATTCCGATTAAAAATGCAGCTAAAAGTAAACCTTTCATATCAATATGTCCATAACCAGCAGTAACTAAATAAGTAGCTTCATCACTAGCAAAACCTGTCAGATAAGTAAATTTGATAAATAACCAAGAAAAAATTGTAGAAATTATCAAACTGATTAATGCTGAAAAACTGATTGCTAAAGTTTTTTTTGTTTTGCCATACAAAGTAAAAAACATAACAGTCATTGCAAGTGAAGTGCCGATTATAGTTGATATTAACGGATTATAACCTTTTATTACAAGAGGTATTATAAAAAAAATAACAAATAAAAAAGTAATTGCTAAATTTAATAAAGCGATTAAACCCTGCTTTCTTAAAAAACAAAAAACTGAAAAAACAAAAATTATAATAAAAATCCAAATTTTTTCTAGTCTGTTTATATCACTGATTACACAACGAATAGAACCATCTTGCATAGTTATTAATTCTGCTTTAACATTCATACCTTTTTCTACTTTTTCGCTACTGCCAGTTTCAAAACTTTGATCCACTTCATAGTGATTGCCCTGATTATCTTTGATGCGAACTGAATTTTCTCCTACAAAAATCACAGTAGCATTTATTTTTTTTATTTCTTGATTTTGGTTATTATTTTCCTCAGCTTGACAGTTTATTGTCCAAAATAAATTAAAAATAAGAAAAAAAGAGATTAAAAATATTTTTTTCATAAAAAATTTATCTAATTATTTATTTTAGTATACCATAGAAGAGTCGAATGTCTAAAGTTAAATGTCGAAAGACATGTTATTAATAAAATTTTATTAATAACGTAACTTTCGATTAGATAATTTTGACAATTATCTCTATATAATCTAAACTTAATTATAACTAGCCATCTAGTTTTTATAAAAATGATTTAATTTTATGGAAGTTTTTTTAATTGTTTTGCTTGTTTTACTTTTAGTAAGTATTAAACAGGTAAATCAATATCAAAGAGGAGTAAAATTTACTTTAGGAAAATATTCTGGCATGATTGAACCAGGTTGGAGATTAGTTTTTCCAATTATTCAGAGTATGACAAAAGTAGATATTCGTGTCAAAGCGGTAGATGTTCCATTGCAAGAGGCAATTACCAAAGATAATGTTTCAGCAAAAATTAATGCAGTAATTTATTATCAAGTTTCCGATGCCTCTAAAGCAATTTTAGAAGTAGAAAATTTTTGGTATGCAGTTAGCCAACTTGCGCAAACTACTATGAGAAATGTGGTTGGTGAGCTTGAACTTGATGAACTTTTAGCGAATCGAGAACAAGCAGCAAAAAGAATCAAAGAAATAGTTGATGAAGCGACAGATCCATGGGGAATAAAAGTAAATGGTGTAGAACTTAAAGATGTAATTTTACCTGATGATATGCAAAGAGTGATTGCTAAACAAGCAGAAGCCGAAAGAGAAAAAAGAGCAGTGATTATAAAATCTGAAGGTGAAGTTATTGCTGCTGAAAAATTAGCAATTGCAGCTAAAATGTTGAGCTCACAAGATGGCGCTTTGCATCTTCGTACTTTAAATACTTTAAATGATTTAAGTTCTGATCAATCAAATACAGTTATTTTTGCAATTCCACTTGAAATTTTGCGAGCTTTTGAAAAAATAGGAAACAAATAATTCTAGATTTATGATTTAAGATTTTAGAATTATTTTTAAAAAAAAGTTTTAAACAAAAAACCTTATCTAAAATTTAGACAAGGTTTTTTAATTCTAAAATCCAAATTCTAGAATCTAAAATCGTTTTACTTTCTTCCTTTGTCATGAAATTTTTTGTGAATGTTTCGTAATTCTTTGTCTGTAATGTGAGTGTAAATTTGAGTAGTGGTAATAGAAGAATGACCGAGCATCGCTTGGACGCTTCGGATATCAGCACCATTTTGTAACAAATCAGTCGCATAAGAATGGCGAAGTGTGTGTGGAGTGACAGTTTTTGTAATTCCAGCTTCTCGTGCATGTTTTTGGACAATTCTTTCGATAGATCGTGGAGTTAAAAAAGAATCATTGTCTTCTTTTTTTGTTCTTTTGTCATGAGAAATAAAAAGATGTGGATTCATATCAGCACGGATTTCCAAATATTTTTTTAAAAAATATTTTGCTTGTTCAGACAAAAATACGATACGACTTTTCATTCCTTTTCCTCTAACTGTAAATTCATCGCGATTAAGATTTATATCAGTTTTTTTTAATTTGGCAGCTTCGGAAACACGAAGTCCTGTAGAAAACAAAAGTTCCAAAAGAGCTTTATCACGGTAAGCAATGAGTAAAGTAGCGGACATTCCTTTTTTTTCTCCTTCTTCTTCTAATTTTTTTTTATTTATATTTTTAAACGGTGCTTCTAAAATTCTGTTTAAATCACTGTTGTCTAAAAAGTCCACCTGTCTGTCTGGCATTTTCATAAGTTCAATTTTTTCTGGAGCTAAAGTTTCAACGTCTTGTTTTGATAAATATTTCAAAAAAGATCGTAAAGCGATAAGATGATAATTTTGTGTATTTTTTTTAAGAGCTTCGCCATGAACATCAACCAGTCTGTTTAACCATAAACGATATTGACGAACATCTTCAGATTTTATAGCGTCAGCAGATTTGTCACCAAACCATTCAATAAAACGACCTAAATAAAAATTATAATTTTCCACAGTTTTTGGACTGCGATTTTTTTCTATTTCGAGATATTCTAAAAAATTTATTAAATTTTTTTTAAGAGACATAAGATTTTAGATTTTTAATTTCAGATTTAGGAATTTTTAAATAATAAAAAGATTATTTTATTTTTTGTCTAAATATTTTAAAAATTCAACGTGAGTTATTCCTTTATTGTAACCTCTTTTTTTATAAAATCGTATAGTTTTTTGATTTTTTATTGGTGCGTATAAGATTATCCAATCTTTTTTTTCAGAAATCATATTTTTTTCAATTTTATCAATTAATGCTGACCCCACACCTTTTTCTCTTGCATCTTTTTTAACGGCAAGATACCAGAGAGATAAACCACCATTTTTTAATCTTTCTCCCATAACAGTACCAATAATTTCTTTGTTTTCTTCAGCTACTAAAAAAAATTTTTTATCTAAATATTTGGATAGTATTTTAGCAGAAATATTTTCACCTGTTGCCATTTTTAATTCTGGTAAATTCAATAATTTTTCAACATTTTTCATGTCCGATTTATTTGCAGATCTAATTTTCATATAATTTTTATTTTTTTATTATACTTATATTTTATGACACAAATTAAAGAAAGTCAAAAAATTATTTTTTATTTATTTCTTCGGTAAGTTTGGGAATATCATTTTTAATATTTCCCCAGATATGTTTAGTTGTTCTTCCTTCGTTAATTCCTCCCATTTTCTTCCTTGAAGATAATTTTGCAAACTTACTAAGTTGATCTCAGTTTTTTCTTTATTACTAGTCATTTTATTTTCTAAATTTTCTATTTTATTTAATCTGTTCATTAGAGCGGAAAATATAGTTGAAAATTCTTCTATTGATTTAAAAGATTCAGGTCCTAACATAAAACCATATTGTCCTGGATGTCCAGGTCTTTCCATTATATATTCGATTATTTCTTCTTCTGGTAATTGGTCTATTTGTGTGGCAGTGAGTTTAGTTGCCCAGTTTTCTATTTCGGCTAAAGTTTTTTTCATAAAATTATTTTTATTTTGTTAATAGTAAAGAACAGAAGTTTCAATTTTTTGTTTATAGCATATATTTTTAATGAAAAATAAAATCTTTCCTGTTGGGAAAGATATTTTTACTAAAAACAAAAAACATTTTTTATCTTCCCCTTTTGGGCTAGAATTGGCACCTTGTCTTTTTTGAGATAGGTTGTCGGCAGGTCATCGGGCTAGTTCCCTAACTGCACTCTGAATAAATTTTTTTATTGAATTGTCTGATTAAATTATAATTGAGAAAAAATAAGTTGTCAATTTTTTGATATTAATTATTTTTTACACTTTTACTAGCAATAAAATCTATAATTATTCCATAAAAAATTCCAGCGATAAAACCAGGGACATCTCGGAAATTTGTAGCAAGGAAAAAAGATCCACTGATTATAAAACCTAAAAATGCTCCGCGAAGTAAAATATTTTTAGTATTATTTTTTATTTCATAATATGGTGCTAATCCTATTACTAAACCCATGATAACTCTATTTAGCCAAGTAGAAAAAATAAATAATTCGTTTCCTGCAAAACCAAGTCGTACGCTTATTCCGATTATACAAAAAATTCCAAGTAATGCTCCGGTTAAAATTGCGATTAAGATTCTTTTTTTGGACATATTTTTTTATTAAAAATTATATTTTGTTTTTTATTTAATTGTGTTTTTCCAAAAATTATCCACAATATATATTGTTTTTAATTATTACTTTTGAAAAATAAATAAATGTTCGTGCATTATTAGTAAAAAATTTAATTCTTTTGACTTATTAACCCAAAAACCAGTTGCTTTGCAATTGTGTTGTTTTTTTATTATGTCTTCTTTTAATTTAAAACCAACTTTAATAAATTCAGCCATCACTCGGAAAGCAATTGGTTGATACATTTTATTTCTGCGAGTATCTCCAATTAAAATCGCACAAAATTTTCCTGATTTTAAAACTCTGTAAAGTTCTTTTGCTACTAATCCAGTTTGATTTACAAATTCATCTATGTCGTGAATATTGGAAAGATCTTCTTTTATTTTTCCATTACTATATTTTATTATGTCTGCGTAAGGGGGATGGGTGAGAACAAAATCAATTTCATTATTTTTAATAAAATCCATTTTTCTTGCATCACATTTTACAATTCTTTGTTTTGCTTTATTATTTATTTCAAATTTTAATGATTCTATCGTTCTTTTGACAGCTTGTTCATTAATATCAACACAGGTGATATGTCTATTTAAAATTTTTGCTTCAATAGCAGTCGTTCCACCGCCAATCATACAGTCTAATAAATGATCTTTTTCTTTTGAATAACGTAAAATTAAATTGCGCACTACTTCAGGTGCCCAATTTCCTCTCCAATCCGATTTATGTGTCGCCCAATTACCGCGTCGTGGAAACGACCAAACAGTGGTACACTCCATTTCAAAATTATCAGGATGAAGTCTCTGTTTTTTGTTGGCCATAAGAATTTACCATTTTAATTCATTCAAAATTCCTTCCCCAAGCATATTCAAATTAAAAATGTATTCGTTATGATTATATGTTTCTTCAAGAGGTCTTTTGGCTGTAAACCAACCTAAGCCATCAGTTATCCAAATAAAATCTATACTTTGTTCTTTAAGTTCTGTATAAAGACTTTTAAATTCCCCGCAAACTGCTTTTAGTTTTGAACCACCCCCATTATAAAAATTTGTTTCAAACAATTTAATCTTTTTACTTTTAGGATTATAAATAGCAAAATCAAAACTTCTTTCTGATTTATTTATTTTTACATTTACACCCCACTTACTTTTTATTGCACTAGACCTAGCTTGAGTAGCATATTCAAACCCTTTATTTTTACAAAAATCAGAAATAAAAGATTCAACTATTTCTTCCATTAATGAACCTCCTCGGTTTTTTCTACCATTACTATCAAGCCCAACTTCAACCCCCATTACATAATCAACAAGATTTTTAATTCCGTCTTTTTGAAAAAGTTTATCAAGTCCAGAATTTTTAAGGAATAAAAAATACTTTTCATAGTTTTTATCTGTTTGCGAAAAATCAAAAAACTCAGAATTTTTTGTCACCTTGTCAAATACTTCAAGTTTATTATCTCTGACAGCTAATAATACAGGAAAAGCTTTTATAATATCAGGATTAGAGATAAAAAGTTTTTTAAATTCATCTTTTAAATTGTCTTTACCTAGTAAATAATTTAGTTTATTAAGAGTTATTTCTAATTCTGATTTGTTTAAGAAAACCTTCTCCCAGTTTACAAAATAATCCCAGGTTTTAATTGAACTTTTGAATGTGTTTGTTAGTTTGTTAAAATCTTTTTTCATATAAAAATTAATAATTAATGATTAAAACTTCTTTTATTTTGCCTCTTCCCGAAGCTTTAGAATTTATATTTCTGTTTGCTTCTATTTTATTAATTTTAATCCCTTTAAAATCAGAATAAATTTTATTTATAAAAGGAGTGTTAGAATTTGAAAGCATCACAAAGCAACCCCTTCTGTGTAATTCTAAAAAGGTATCTCTGAGTTCCAATTGTTCTTTTTCTAAAAATTCCTTTGAGGTGTAAGAAGTAAATGATGAAGTTTTGTTTATTGGATAATAAGGAGGATCAAAATAAATAAAATCTCCTTTTTTAGATCTTTTTAAAACATTTTTATAGTCTTCATTATAAATTTTTACATTTTTTAGAGCTTTGGATATTTTTTTTAAATTATCTTCATCACAAATAAGTGGATTATTGTATTTTCCAAACGGAACATTAAATTCTCCCTTGCTATTAACTCTATACAAGCCATTAAAACAAGTTCTGTTTAAATAAATAAATCTCGCCGCGATTTGAATTTCAGAAAGACTAGAAGATTTTTGACTTCTAATTTTTAAAAAGAAATCTTTACTATATTTATATGTTTTTAATAATTTTATCAATTTTTCAACATCATTTTTAACTACTTTATAAGTCGTAATGAGATCGGAATTTAAATCAGAAATAACCGCATTTTTTGGTAATAAATCAAGAAATACAGCCCCACCACCAACAAAAGGCTCAAAATAAGTGTGTTTTAAAGGATTAAATTCATCTGGAGGATATAATCCAAGCTCTTTAAATTGTTTTAAAAGTTGGCGTTTTCCTCCAACCCATTTTACAAAAGGTTTTGGTCTTTCTGCAATAATCTTTGCAGCGTCTTCTATTAAATTATCTTTTTTTATTTTATCAAAAATTATCCTAGAAAAAATAGGATTAATGCCAAAAGATTTTTGGAGTTGTAGAATTCCTTCTTTTTCGGTCATACATTTTAATTTTATCATTTTATGTTTAAAAAGTAAAACCATTTTTTCTTTCTCCTTTTTACTTTTTCCTCCTCATTATGTTATAATTGTTTTAATATGAAAAACAAGAAATTTTACTTAATTTTACCTGATATTAGATCCTGTCATAATGTCGGTGCCATGTTTCGAACAGCTGATGCCTGCGGAGTAGATAAACTTTTTTTAGTTGGTTACACTTCTCATCCACCAAAACCACAAATTGATAAAGTATCTCTTGGTGCAGAAAAGTGGATGCCTTGGGAAAGTAAAAAAGATTTAAAAAGATTGATTGTCAGTCTAAAAAAGAAAGGATTTCAAATTGTGGCGTTAGAAAAAAACGAAAATAGTCAGGAATTAAAGAAATTAAAAATAGAAAAAGATGTTGCTTTGATAGTTGGTAATGAAGTTGATGGTGTGAAAAAAAATATTTTAAAAATTTGTGATAATATTTCGCATATTCCGATGTATGGTAAAAAAGAAAGTCTAAATGTCAGTGTAGCAGCTGGAATAGCGATGTATGAAATAAAAAATAAATTAGTTTAAAAAAATATGAGGACAGTTATTTTTGATATAGAAACAATTCCACTTGATTTTGATTCGTTTGATGAAACCCAAAAAGAATATTTATTAAAATTTGCTGAAGACGAAGATGAACGAGAAAAAATTTTAACCCAATTAGCTCTTTGGGCGCCAACAAATAAAATTGTAGCCATTGGGATGCTTGTGGCAGAAACTGGTAAAGGCGCAGTTTATTTTCAATCAGAAAACAAAAAAACTGATTGGATAGAAAATAATATAAAATATTCGATTGGTACAGAAAAAGAAATTTTAGAAAAATTTTGGCAAGCAATAAAATATGCTGATAGATTTGTGACTTTTAACGGTCGGGGATTTGATTGTCCTGTACTTATGTTAAAATCTGCCATGCTTGGAGTTAAAATTAGTCGTAATCTTATGCCTTATCGTTATGCGAATAATGTTCATATTGATCTTTTAGAACAATTAACTTTTTATAATTCTTATCGCAAATTTAATTTAGATTTTTATTGTAAAGCTTTTGAAATTAAATCACCAAAAAGTGAAGGAATAAATGGACATGAAGTTGCTCCATTATACAAAAAAGGTGAATATGAAAAAATCGCCAAATATTGTGCTGGAGATTTATTTGCTACAAAAGAATTATTTTTAAAATGGGAAAAATTTATAAATATTTAATATGACTAATAAAAATCACGAATATACAATTCAAATTTTGAAAAAGATTTTTGGAAATCCACCACCTTTTTTTCCAGATGATATTGATTTAGAAATAAAAAAAACCTTAGCAGAAGTTGAAAAAAAATATGATTTAAGTGCTGAAGAAGTGGAAAATATTTTTGCTAAATTTGGAAAAACAGTTTGGCCATATTTTGTATCTTTTGCAGAAATTCATCATGAATATGAAGAAAAAATGCTAGAAAAAATTGTAAGACAAAGATTAGAAGCTGATTTAAAAGATAAATATTTTTTGTTAAAAGAATTAGGAGTTAATTATGAAGATATTTTTTCTGGAACAGCTTTGTCTATTTTAGAAAGCGAGGAAAGAAAAAAAATTGGTGATTTACTTTTAGATATAAAAGAAGATATAAAAAAATTTGTTTTTCAAACTATTTTACATAAAGAAGAAAAAAAATATCGTCAAAAAATTGAAACCTATCGTCAAAAAATGATTGAAATGGAAAAATTAATTAGTGATTTACGACAGTTAGCAGACAATTGCCAATTTGAAGATCTGGTGGCCGAGATAAAAGATAAAATTCGAGCGATTGAAAATAGCCTTATTTTTTTGGAGACAAAAATAGATTTAAATAATTTGGAAAATATCAAAGATTATTTTTTAGGAAAAATAGAAGAAAAAAAATATAAATAATATGGCAAAAATAATCCCGTCTATTTTTGTTTTTAGCAAAAAAAAATTTCAAAAACAATTTGACAGTTTAAAAAAAGAAGTTAATTTATTCCAAATTGATATTGTTGATGGAAAATTTGTAATAGCAAAAAATAATATACAGCCATCTTTTTTACAAAATGAAAAAAATAAAGTTGAACTTCATCTCATGGTTAAACAACCTCTAGTTTATTTAAAAAAATGGACGAGCGTTAAAAATGTCAAAAGAATTTTAGTTCATGCAGAAATTATAGAAGAAAATAATTTTGTTGAGATTATAAATTTTTGTAAAAAACAAAAATGGGAATTAGGTCTGGTGCTTAATCCAAATACAAAAATAAGTAAAATTAAAAAATATTTAAAAAATATTGATGTTTTAGTTTTTATGGGAGTTTTGCCAGGAAAACAAGGACAAAAATTTGATAACAAAGTTTTGCGAAAAATAAAAAATTTTAAAAAACAAAATTTAAATATTTTAGTTTCGGTTGATGGAGGAGTAAAAGAATATAATATCCAAAAAATTATTTCAGCTGGAGCGGATAATCTTTGTGTAGGCAGTGCGATTTTAGATGCTGATGATCCAAAAACAGCTTATCGTACTTTTACACAATTGACGAAAAAATAAGATAGTAATAAAATACATACACATAATTTTAATTTGTATAAATATGAACAATGAAGAAATTTTAGATTTGGTTATAATTGGTGCTAGTGCCGCTGGACTTTCAGCTGCAGTTTATGCTTGTCGTCGTAATTTGAATTTTAAAATAGTTACCCAAGAAATTGGTGGCGAAGTTGCTTTGTCTGGAGAAGTTAATAACTGGCCAGGGATAATCAGTATTTCTGGTTTTGAATTGGCACAAAATTTTCAAAAACATGTTGAATCTTATGGTCAAAAAATTGACCAAGGTTACCGAGTAGAATCTTTAACAAAAGAAGGAAAGTTTCATGTTATTAAAGCTGTTAATCTTGCTAATGAAGAAAAAATTTATAAAACCAAAGCAATCATAATTGCTAGTGGAATTCATCCACGTACTTTAGGAGTTGAAGGTGAAACTGAATTTCGAGGACGAGGAGTTACTTATTGTACAGTTTGTGATGGTCCATTATTTAGAAATAGAACCACAATTACTGTTGGAGCTGGTAATTCAGCTTTAGAATCAGTATTAATGTTATCAACAATCGCCAAAAAAGCTTATATCATGACAATTTATGAAAATAGTATTGAAAATAAAGGCGGTTTTCCTCGAGCTGAAGATATTTTGATTGATAAAGTAAAAAGTTTAGAAAATATAGAAATAATTTATAATGCTAATTTGAAAAAAATTGTTGGTAAAGATTTTGTCGAAAAAATAATTTATGAAGATTTAAAAACTCACGAAGAAAAAGAATTAGGAGTTGAAGGCGTGATGGTTCATATTGGTCAAATTCCAAATTCTGATTTTGTTTCCTGTGGTTCAAAAAATAGAATTGGAGAAATTCAAGTTGATACAAAATGTAAAACTGATTGTGAAGGAATTTTTGCTGCTGGTGATGTGACTGATGTACCTTTTAAACAAATTATTATTGCTTCTGGACATGGCGCAACCGCAGCTCTCTCAGCAATTGAATATATAAATAAGTTTAAAGAGTAAATTAGAATATTAAAAAATAAAACAGTCTGGTGTTAAGACTGTTTTTTAATTTTTACTTTCCTATATTTTCCTCGCATCATACGCCCAATGTAAAATCGCTTGTCTTTGTTTTGGACGACAAGAAAAATCTTTTGCTTCACAATTTTTCATAATCGCTGTGCGATGTCTTTTGAATGCTTGCCAACGTTTGATTTGTCTTTTGTCTTCTACTTCAATTCTTCTTCCTGAATAATAACGACAATACCATTGGAACCAACCACGTGGATCTTCATGATAAATCCAACCTTTTTTTATCCAATAAGATAAAGGTAAGGAAGCATCTTTTTTAAAATAATTTATATTCTTATCTTTTTTCTGTGGAGATAATTTTGCTTTGGTAAACCAATCAGCCGGAAATTCTTTGCCACAATCAGTCATATATTTTCCACCAAAAACTCCAAGCGCTAACATTTTTTTTGGGCTTAATTCTGGTTTAAATTCAGGCGCAAAATTTTTTCCCATTTTTTCCGTGCGATAATAAATGTAGTTTTTTTGCATTTTATCATTGACAACGATTTTTTGTTTCATAAATATTGTCGCTTTAATATTTTTATGTTAATCTATATAAACATTATATAAGAATTTTTGAATTTTTGAAATATGATCAGACAAATTTTGGATTTACATATTCATTCCAGATATTCTCGTGCTTGTAGTCGTGATTTAGAATTGCCAAAAATTGCCCAAGCTTGTGAAAAAAAAGGAATAGATATTATTGCCACAGGTGATTTTACACATCCTGCTTGGTTTAGTCATTTAAAAGAAAATTTAAAAGAAATTGCGGATACTGGAATTTTTGAATTAAAAAATAAACAATCAAAGACAAAATTTATTTTAGGTACAGAAATTGCTTGTATTAAAAAACATAAAGATTTTTGTCGCCGTCTGCACTTATGTATTTTTGCTCCAAATTTACAAATTGTAGAAAAATTTAATAATGAATTAGAAAAAAACGGTTTTAATCTTAGATCAGATGGCCGCCCTATTTTAGGAATGACTGCAAAAGAACTTTTAATTTTTATAAAAAAAATTGATTCAAGAATGCAAATGATTCCAGCACATATTTGGACTCCTTGGTTTGGACTTTTTGGTTCCAAAAGTGGTTATGATAGTATTGAAGATTGTTTTGAAGAAATGAGCTCAGAAATTTTTGCATTAGAAACTGGCTTATCCAGTGATCCACTTATGAATTGGCATTGGTCATCTTTAGATAAATTTTCTTTAGTTTCAAATTCTGATGCCCATAGTCTACAAAAATTAGGACGAGAAGCTAATGTTTTTCAATTTATTAATGAACAAGATATAAATTATAATGAAATTTTTTCTATTTTGAAAAAACGTGACAAGAAAAAGTTTTTAAAAACAATAGAGTTTTATCCTGAAGAAGGAAAATATCATTTTGATGGACATAAAGATTGTAATTTTGTTTGTTCTCCAGAAGAAAGTTTGAAATATAAAAATATTTGTCCAATTTGTAAAAAGAAATTAGTTTTAGGAGTAAGTAATAGATTAGCGGAGCTCAGTGATCGTGGGGAAAAAGAAATTCAAAACATCAGTAAAGAAAAAATTCCTTTTCAAAATTTAGTACCTCTTATAGAAATTATTGCGGATACTTTGGAAAAAGGAGTTGTGAGTAAAATAGTTTTAAATACTTATGAAAATTTATTAAAAAATATTGGTAACGAATTTTACATTTTACTTGAAGCTGATTTAGAAAAAATAAAAAAAATTGAGAGTGAAAAAATTGCTGAGGCTATCGATAGAGTAAGAAAAGGAAATATTTTTGTTAAACCAGGTTATGATGGAGTTTTTGGAATAGTAAAAGTTTTTTCTGATGAAAAAAGAAAAGATAAAAATTTAAGTTTAGAACTTTAATTTTTTATAAAAAAACAAAAACACTCCTATAGAGGAGTATTTTTGTTTGTGGTAAGAAACTATTTTTTCTTAGCAACTTTTTTCTTAGCAGTTTTTTTTGCTACTTTTTTCTTAGCAACTTTCTTAACTGCTTTTTTTGCTACTTTTTTCTTAGCAACTTTTTTCTTAGCAACTTTTTTTACAGCTTTTTTCTTTGTAGGCATATAATTCACCCCTTTTCTTTTTTAAGATAAAAATGTTTATTTAATATTTTGATGTAACCATGGCACACACCAAATTTACATCGAATAAACATTAGAAGAATTTTACACGACAAGCATCGGCGTAAAATTTTTTATATTTTTTTTATAACGACCTTTATAAATATAGTATAAAGTTTTTTTGAAAAATTTTAAATACTTTTTGTGATTCACTGTGTATAACTTTTATTTTTTGAAAAAAAATTTTTCTTTTTTAAAAAAATATTTTTTTAAATCATAAAAAAATTCATAAATTATTTTTTATAATTTTAATTTTATTTTTAACTTTTTTTGAAAAAATAAAAAAATTCGTTTATGGCGAATTTTTTGTGTAGGTCAGGGTGGACTTGAACCACCGACCCCAGCGTTATAAGCGCTGTGCTCTAACCGACTGAGCTACTGACCCATTTGTAAATGATAAAAATATTGTAGCAGATTTCATTTGCTTTTTCAAGTCTTTTTCTATATAATGATTTTTATCAAGAAAAAACATATGAATAATAAAAAAATTTTAATTCCAAAAGATGTTCAAGATAAAAGATTAGATATTTTTTTAGCTGAGATTTTAAATTTGCCTCGTTCACAAGCAAAAAAAATGATAGATGAAGGTTTATTAACTTTAAATGGTAAAAAACCAAAAAAAGCTGGTGATCGGATTAAAACTGGAGATATTTTGGAATTTCACCAAGAACCTAAAATTTCAAAAGACAAAAAAGATACAGAACAAAAGCTTTTTTCGGAAATCAAAATCATAAAAGAAACTTCTGATTTTTTAATTATTGATAAACCAGCTGGTTTACTTGTTCACCCGACAAGTGCTGGAGAAAAAAATACATTGATAACTTGGTTATTAAAAAAATATCCAAATATAAAAAATGTTGGTGAAAATAAAGATCGACCTGGTATTGTTCATCGATTAGATAAAGAGGCTTCTGGTTTATTATTGATTGCAAAAAATCAAAAAGCTTTTGATTTTTTTAAAAAACAATTTCAAGATAAAACTGTAGAAAAAAAATACAAAGTTTTAGTTTACGGCCATTTTGAAAAAGAACATGATAGAATTGATTTTGAAATTGATCGATCAAAAGCAAAAATGGTTTGTCGACCAAAAATTGATAAATTAAAATTAAAAAATGTTACAAAAATTCAAAAAGGTAAAGAAGCTTTAACTGAATTTTATTTAGATAAAAAATTTGCTAGATTTAGTTTACTTGATGTGCAGATCCACAGTGGACGTACACATCAAATTCGTGTTCATATGTTTGCTAGTAATCATCCAGTGGTTGGTGATGAATTATATTTAAATAGAAAATTAATTAAAAAAGTTGATAACCAATTAGGACGTCTTTTTTTACAAGCTTATAAATTAGCTTTTGCGGATTTAAATGGTGAAACAGTTGATGTTGAAATACCTTTAGCTAAAGATCTCATTACTTTTTTAGCAACTTTAAAAAAATAATTTATGATAATTATAGTTTCCTCTCCTTCTGGCGGAGGAAAAAATACTGTCTTAAGAGAATTAAAAAAGATTTATAAAAAATCTTGTTTATCAGTTAACACAACTTCTCGTCAACCACGAGAAAAAGAAAAAGATGGTCAAGATTATTTTTTTGTTAGTAAAACTGATTTTGAAAATAAAATAAAAAACCATGAATTAATTGAATATAATTTCTATAACGGAAATTATTATGGTGTGGAAAAAAAACAATTGTTTGAAAAAATAGAAAAAAATAAAATTGTTTTTGTACAGATTGATGTTAATGGTAAAAAATCTTTTGATCGAGAAAAAATAAAACATTTATCTTTTTTCTTATTGCCTGATAGTTTACAAGCTTTAGAAGAAAGAATAAAAAATCGTGGAGGTTTGGATAAAAAACAAATTGCTGAAAGATTAAAAATCGCAAAAAAAGAGCTCAAACAAGCAAAAAATTATAATTACCAGATTACAAATCGACAAGGTCATCTAAAAGAAACAGTGTTATTTATGAAAAAAATAATTGATAAAGAATTAGCTACTCTTGACAAAAGCTAAAAAATATGCTATTATAGCTTTGTAATAAGAAGGTAGAAACCTTAAATGCTTAAAAAAGAAAACCCCCATCGCTTAGATCGGGGTTTTCTTTTTGTCTTGATTTTTTTGTGTTTATTGTTATAATGTCCAATGTAGCGAGTAGAGCACCTTTTTATTACCAAAGGCATTTAGGTTAGCTCTCTTGCTACACAAAGAAGACCGATTATTTTTTTCCGGTCTTTTTTGTTTTTTTATTTTTTATAAGTTCTTCACATTCTGCAAGAGTCAAATCTTCTGGTTTCATTTTTTTTGGCACAGTAACATTTATTTTTTTATCAGTTACATAAGGTCCAAATCGTCCATTTAATATTTTTATTTCTGAATCAGCAAATTCTTTGATTATTTTTTGATTATTTTTTTCTGTATTTTCTTGGACTATTTGTAAAGCTTCGCCTAAAGTCAGTGAATAAGGATCCTTGTCTTTTAAAGAAAAATATTGTTTTTCAATTTGAACATAAGGTCCAAATCTGCCAATATTAACAATAATTTCACGTCCAAGCAAATCTTTGCCAAGATTTTTTGGTAAACTTAAAAAAGTTAAAGCCTCATCTAATTCAATAGAATTCATACCTCGATCTTTAGGAATAGAAGCAAATTTTGGTTTTTCTGAATCAGTTTTTTCACCAAGTTGGACATAAGGTCCATAACGTCCAATTTTTATAGAAACCACTTTTCCAGTTTTTGGATCAATGCCTAATTCTTTTTCTTGAGAAATTTTTTCTTTTGTCATCTCTGACATTTTGTTTGTAAGATTTTCATGAAAAGGATGATAAAAAGTAGAAATAATTGGTTGCCAATGTTTTTTTCCAGCAGCAATTTCATCTAGATTTTGTTCCATTTTTGCAGTAAATTTATAATCAACTATTTGTTCAAAGTTTTTTTCTAATAAATCATTTACTAAAAAAGCAATATCTTTTGGATATAATTTTTTATTTTCATCTCTCGCTACATAACCACGACTTTCAATTGTAGAAATTGTTGGAGCATAAGTAGAAGGTCGTCCAATACCATATTCTTCCATTATTTTGATTAAACTAGCGTCGCTGTATCTAGCTGGAGCTTCGGTAAAATGTTGTTTTGGATCTAATTTTTCACAAAATAATTTTTCTGTTATTTTTAATTCTGGTAAATTTTCTTCTTTTTGTGTTTCAGGATATAAAGATAACCAACCAGCAAATACGAGTGTTTGGCCACTTAATTTAAAAGTATATTTTCCAGCACTTATGTCAACATCAGTTTTGTCTAATCTAGCTGCTGTCATTTGACTAGCTAAAGCCCGATTCCAAATTAATTTATAAAGTTTATATTGATTTGTTTCTAGAAAATCTTTTATTGATTCTGGACTTTTGTCAGCAAAAGTTGGTCGGATTGCTTCGTGAGCTTCTTGTGCTCCTTTACTTTTTGTTTTGTAATGACGACCTGTTTTGACAAAATAGTTTTCACCAAAATTTTTATTGATAAAATCTCCCGCTTCAGTTATAAATTTTTCTGATAAATTTAAAGAGTCGGTACGCATATAAGTAATCAAACCAACTTGTCCAATTCCAGGAATTTTTACACCTTCATAAAGCTGTTGGGCAATACGCATAGTTTGTTTAGCAGAAAAACCAAGTTTATTACTAGCTTGTTGTTGCAAAGTAGAAGTTGTAAAAGGAGGATAAGGATTTTTTTGAATTTCTTTTTTTTCAATTTGTTTTACTAAATAGTCAACATTTTTCAATTCAGAAATAATTTCATTTACTTGCTGTTCATTTTTGATATCCATTTTTTTGATAGTTTTTTCATCTTTTTTACTGAGTTTAGCTGTAAAAGAATAATCATTTTTTTTAAAATTTGCTTCTAATGTCCAATATTCTTCACTAATAAAATTATCTCTTTCTTTTTCTCTTTCAACAATCAGACGAACAGCTACTGATTGAACACGTCCAGCTGATAAACCACGGGCCACTTTTTTCCATAAAAAAGGTGAAAGTTCATAACCAACTAGTCTATCTAAAATACGACGAGCTTGTTGAGCATCAACCAATTGCTGGTCAATTCCGCGTGGATTTTTTAAAGCTTCTTCAATAGCATGTTTAGTAATTTCATGAAAAACTATTCTTTTTGCTTCTTTTGGTTCTACATTAAAAATATGAGCTAAATGCCAAGAAATAGCTTCTCCTTCACGGTCCTCATCAGTTGCAAATATTATTTCTGAAGATTTTTTTGCCAATTCTTTTAGTTTTTTTATTTGTGCACTTCTATCTCGTGAATTTATATATTCTGGTTCAAAACTACCATCTTCAATATTTATTCCCATACGACTTTTTGGTAAATCACGTAAATGACCAAAAGAAGATTCTACAATATAAGAATTTCCTAAAAATTTAGAAATTGTTTTTGCTTTAGTAGGTGATTCAACAATAATTAATTTTGGCATAAGATTTTTTATGTTTTACAGCATAAAATAAAAAGAGGATTATGTCAAATAAGTAAAGATTTTAGATTTATGATTTAGGAATTATGAATTATGAATTTATTTAACTTTACTTAAGGGTGCTGAAAAAAGATGAATTTATTTACGATGTAGTTGTCTGATGTGTTCTTTTAATTCTAAAATCTAAATTCTTAAATTATAAATTTTTTTATTTCTCCACTCAAAAAAATACTGCCAGTAACAAGTAAAATTTTATCTTTCTTTGTTTTACTTTTTGCAAAGTCATAAGCATCTTTTGGATCTAAAAAAATTTTAGTTTTTATTTTTGGATTTTGTTTTTTAAATTTTTGTTCTAAAAATTTTGGATCAGCTACTTTGCGAAAAATATTATTAGTATTTCTAGTCAAAATTACGTTTTTTAATTTTAATTCACAAAGCTGTTTTATTTGATTTTCTATATTTTTGTCGCCAGAAAAACCAACGACTAAATTTACTATTTTATTCTTTTTTTTAATTGCTTTCACTGTTGTTTTCATCTTGTCAGGATTATGAGCTCCATCAAGTATAATAAGTGGATTTTTATTTATTATTTCTAAACGTAAACTTTGTTTTGTTTTTTCAAGACCTATTTTTGTCTTTTCAGGATCAAGTTTCAAAAAATTTGCAATTTCAATTGTCAAAATAGTATTGTTTATTTGATGCTCGCCAAAAGTATTTATTTGATAATTGTTATTTTTATATGTAAATTTTGTAAAATCTAGTTCTTGTTTTTTTATTTTATACTTAGATTTATTTATAATATTTAAATTTACTTTATTTTTTTGACATTCTTTTTTAATTATTTTTAAAATCTTTTCATTTTTTTCACTAGTAAAAACTTCACAATTTGCTTTTATTATTCCTGATTTTTCATAAGCGATTTCTTCTTTGTTATTACCAATTAGTCCAAGATGATCAAGTCCAATATTAGTAATCACAGCTATTTTTTTATGCGGAATAATATTACTGGAATCAAATCGTCCGCCGCAACCAACCTCTAAAATCGCCCAATCAACTTTTTTGCGACTAAAAAAAATAAAACCAATAATTTCGGTTATTTCAAAAAAAGATAACATATCATAAGGACTCAAACGAACATAAGCATCTAATTTTGGTTTTAAAAAATTCATTATATCAACAAATTCTTTTTTGCTCATATTTTTGTCAGCAACTTTCCAACGTTCGGTAATAATTATATGATGAGGTGACAAACTAGAAGCAACTTTTTTGCCATTAGCTAATAAAATATTATGTAAAAAAGTTACGGTTGATCCTTTGCCACTAGTACCAGTGACGTGGATATAATTTTTTATTTTTTTTTCGGGATTGCCAATTAATTTCAAAAAAAAGCGAATTCTTTGTAAATATAAATCGCATTTTTTTCCGTCTCTCATGTATTCTTGCCGTGGTAAATTATTTAAAGACAAAAGATAATTATAAGCTTGATCAAAATTCATAATTAATTATTTAAAATATAAGTCATATTTCCTAAATTTTTTATCCAACCTTTTAATTCCATAAACGCTAAGGTGGAATTGACGATTTGACTATTTAATCCACTATTTTTTATCAAAAAATCAATATGGACTCCTTGTCCATCTAAAAGTTTTAAAATAATTTTTTCTTGTTCATTTGTAGTTTGAATAATTTTATTTTTAACACAATCTGCTGTATTTTGCAAGTTTAAAACACTGCTTATATCAGCTGTTGAATTTACTAATGCTGCACCATTTTTTAATAATTCATTTACGCCATAAGAATTTTCTGAATTTATATTTTGAGGTACAGCAAAAACTTCACGTCCGTTTTGCAAAGCACATTCGGCAGTGATGAGAGCTCCTGATTTTTGCGTAGCTTCAATTACTAAAACAGCTTCACAAAGTCCAGCGATAATTCTATTTCTTTTTGGAAAAGTAAAAGAATTTGGTTCGGTCAAAGGAGGATATTCAGAAATAAGAGCCCCACCATTATTAATAATCTCTATTGCTAAATTATGATGTTCTTTTGGATAAATATTTTCTGTGTTTATTCCGCCTCCTAAAACTGCAATCGTAGATTTTTTATTTTTTAAACAAGTTTGATGTGCGATACTATCAATACCAAAAGCCAGTCCACTGACTATAACTAAATTGTTATCTAATTCGGTGATTAATTTTTCAGTTATTTGTCGACCGTAAAAAGTGTTTTTGCGTGAACCAACAACAGCTAAAAAAATTTTGTCTATCGCTAAAGTTCCACGTATAAAAATACAAGTAGGCGGATCAAAAATATTTTTTAAATTTTTTGGATAAGCTTGATTGTCATAAGTTAAACAACTTATTTCATCACGGAAAAATATTTTTTCATAGTCATCTTTTTGTTTTAAAATAAAATCTTTTTTCCAAACAAAAAAATTTTCTATAATTTCTTTTTTCCAACCAGCTTTTAAAAAATCATTTTCAGTTCCTTCCCAAATATTTTTTGGAGAATCAAAAAACGCCAACAATTCTTGGTAGCGTTTACAAGTCATCTTTGGAAAAAAAACCGGCCAAATTTCTTTAGTTAAACCCTCCATAATTTTTTTATTAAAAAATAATTTCCAAAGTTTTTTTTGCTGTTTCAGCAATCATTGTTTCAATTTTTTTTCTTTCGAATAAACTAAATTTTGCTAAAACAAATTTTGCGGTGTCTGCCATCTTTTTTTGATTAGAACTAGCAACGCCGATTCGAACTCGAGTAAAATTTTTATTATTTAAAATTTGGATAATTGATTTCACACCATTGTGTCCAGCAGATTCTTTATTTTCTTGAATTTTATATTCACCAAGTTGGATATCTTTGTCGTCATGAACCACAATTAAATCTTTGATATTGATTTTATAATAATGCATGATAAGCCCGACTGCTTCACCAGAATTATTCATAAAAGTAAGCGGTTTAGCTAAAATTATTTTTTCTTCACCAACTGTACAACCACAAATTTCCGCATTAAACTTTTTGCTAATCTCCCATTCGTTGATATTATATTTTTTTAATTCTTTTTGTATTTTGTCAACCATCATAAAACCAACATTATGTCTGGTTTTTTCATAACTTTTTCCTGGGTTCCCAAGACCAACAATCAGTTTCATATATTTAAAATTAACTTTTTGTTTTAGTAAGTTTTATAACGAGAGGTGTCCCGTAAAAATTAAATTCTTCTCGTAATCTATTTTCTATATAATTTATATAAGAACGATGAAGAGAAGTACGGTGTTTGATAAATAATTCAAAAATTGGTGGTTCAGTATTTATTTGACGAAAGCCAACAATTTTTGGATGACGAATTCCTTTTCCTCGAGCTGGTTGATGTTCAGTAGTGATTTTTTTCATAAATTTTTCTAAAGCATAACGTGGTATTTCAGTCTGACGAGCATCATGTAATTTTATTATATCTGGGAAAATTTGTTGTGTTCTATAACCAGTTTTTCCACTAATAAATAAAATCGGAGCAAAATCTAAATGGGGAAAATGTGCATAAACCAATTTTTTTGTTTCATTACGAACACGATCACTATTATCTTCAGCTAAATCCCATTTGTTTAATAAAATTAGAACTGATTTGCTTCTTTTTTCAATGAGTCCAGCAAGTTGCATATCTTGACTAGAAATAATTTCACTAGCATCTAAAACTAATAAAATAATATCAGCATTTTGGGCAGTTTGAATACTTTTGGCAATACCTTCTCTTTCTAAATGTCCGCTTACTTTATTTTTTCTTCTGATTCCAGCAGTATCAATAAAAATCAAACGATATTTTTTTCCTTGATATTCATACTCCATTTCTGTATCAAAAGGTTCACGAGTAGTATGAGCTTTGGCGCTAACAATTACTTTTTCTTCGCCAATCAATTTATTAAAAATTGAAGATTTACCAACATTTGGTTTGCCAATTAAAGCTATTTTAATTATGGGTTCATCTTTTTCTTTTTTTATTTTTTTTGGTTTGATTTTCATTTTATTGAATTCTGAAAATAAAATATCTAAAACATCACCAAGTCCACGACCACTAGCTGCGGAAACAAAAATAGGGGAACCAAGTTGTAATTTTGCACAATCTCTTAAATCTAAAATTAAATCTATTTTTTTGTTGTCAGCTTTATTAGCTATTAAAAATTTTTTGGTATCTTTGTATTTAGTATTTAAAATTTTTGCCAGTTCAATTTCTTGTGGTAAAATTCCAGTTTTAGCGTCAATCACCATTAAGATTATATCAGCTTGTTCCAAAGCATTTTTTGATTGTAATAAAATTTCTTCACTAAATTTTTCATTTTCATAATTATCAATACCACCAGTATCAATTAAATTAAATCTTTTGGCGCGCCATAAAACTTCAGCTTCATTATTTGTACGAGTTGTTCCCGCAATAGTAGAAACTAAAGCTTTTTTACTTTCAGTTAAAGTGTTAAATAAAGTTGATTTACCAACATTAGCACGACCGATTAAAACGACCTGTGGTAAATTTGTATTTTGTTTTGTTGCTGGTGTAGCCATATGTTTAATTCAAATAATCGTCGCCGATAATTATTAAAATATCAACGTCATTTGTTGGTAAAATTGTTTCGTCTTCTATTTTTGTAAATGTTTTAAAATTTAGAGTTTCTTTTATTTCTTCTTGAATTTCATCTGAAATATTTTTATTTAAAAAATATACGGCGCTTTGTTTTACAGGTTTATAATCAGGGTTAGTGTTTCCTATCGTTTCTACATAAAAATTTTTATCAGTTAGTTTTTGTTTTGTTTGTGCTGCTAAGCCGGTCTGCCAAGTTCCATTTTGTATTTCTATTATTATATCATTTTTTTCATTTAATTTAATAGATTCTTCTTCTTTTGTTTCCACTGTTTCTATATTTTGGTTTTGAATTGAATTTTGATTTTCTTCATTAAAAATATTTTTGATAGCATTTTGTGTTTCAGACCAATTTCCTGTTTTTGGTAAAAGTAAAAATGCTCCATTTTCTGCAATTGTACTTGTCAAAAAACCTGCTGGGCTATCATCTAAAACAAGATTATGAATTTCTGAAGTATTTAGATCTTTGGCAATTTTTATAAATTCAAGAATTTCATCAAATTTCATATTAGTGACCATATTTTCAGTCAAAGAATCAAGCATTTTTTTGATTTTTACTGGATTGGTCAAAGTTGAAAAAGATAAAACTTTTTCTTTTAAAGCTAAAATTAATTTTTGTTGTCTTTTGGCTCTAGCAAAATCAGAACCTTCACCATTATCACCATGACGAGAACGAGCATATTTCAAAGCAGTAATTCCGTCCATTGTTTGTGGTCCAGATTTAAAAGAAACAGTTTGATATTGAAAATCATCAGCTGGATATTCATTATCAGTAAAACTTTTTTCAACATTTACTCGTACACCTCCAACAGCATCGATTATTTCTGTAAAAGCTTTGAAATCTATTCTTATATAATAAGGAATATCTAAATCCAATGTTTCAGAAATAACTTTTGTGGCAAGAGCTGCGCCCATATTTGGTTTTTCCATTTCGCCGACATGATTAGCATGATTTATTTTTGTTAGTCCATAATCAGGAATATTTACTCCCAAATCACGCGGAATTGAAATCAAAGCAATGTCTTGATCTGAAGGGCGATAACTTAAAATCATGATAGTATCAGTTAAATATGGACCTTCATGCCCTAAACCACCTTGTCCAAGAAGTAAAATATTTATTCTATCAGTTTTGCTACCTTCTAATTTTGCATTACGATTAAAAATTAAATAAGTAATTTTTTTTAAAAATCCTTCTGGTTCTTGTGGTTCTAGGGTAACTGGGTCATATTCTAAATAGTCGTTATTTTTTCCGTTTGTAATTTTTGTTGTAATAAAAACTGCTAAAATAAGCAAAAAAATAGCCCAAATAATGATTTTTTTTCGATTGTTTTTTGGTGTTGGATTTTGATTTTCAAAATCTTGAAAATCTGTTTTTGAATTATCCAAAAAATTTAAATCTTTTTGATACATAGTTGCTTCATTATATAGGAAAAAAGTTGTTTTGGCAACCTTTGAAATAATTTGATTTTTTCTCTCAAATTTGTTTTTTTATTTAAAAAATAGTATTATAGAAAAAATATGATTGATTTTGCCAAAGAACTAAATAAAGAACAACTGGAAATAATCCAAAATGGCGATGGATATTCTTTGGTTTTAGCTGGAGCTGGTAGTGGTAAAACTAGAGTAATTACTTATCGTGTTGCTTATTTATTAGAAAAAGGAGTTAAACCAGAAAATATTTTACTTTTAACTTTTACAAATAAAGCTGCAGATGAAATGACCCAAAGAATTGTAAAATTAAATGCTTTAGAAAAAAAAATGCCTTGGGCGGGAACTTTTCATCATATTGCTTATAAAATTCTTTTGAAATATTCTACACTGATTGGTTACCAAAATAATTTTTCAATTTTAGACAGTGAAGATTCACGTGATTTGATTAAATTTTGTTTAAAAACTGAAAATATAAAGAGTACTTATAAAAAATTTCCTGCTCCAAAAGTTTTGCAAAGTATTTTTAGTTATGCTAAAAATTCTAATTCTACTGTTGAAAATATTTTAGAAAAAAATTATCCAAATTATCTTGATTTTAAAGAAGATATTGTAAGTGTTTTTGCACTTTATGATCAGAAAAAAAAGATAGCAAATGTTATGGATTTTGATGATTTACTAACAAATTTATATTTGCTTTTGCTTACAAAAAAAGAAATAAAAAATAAACTTGCCGAGCAATTTCATTATATTTTAGTGGATGAATATCAAGATACAAATAAAATTCAAGCTTTAATTATCGAAGAACTATCTAGTATTCATAAAAATTTATTAGTTGTTGGTGATGACGCTCAAAGTATTTATTCATTTCGTGCAGCTGAAATCAAAAATATTTTAGATTTTGAAGAAAAAAAACAAGCAAAAGTTTTTAAGTTGGAAACAAACTATCGTTCGACTCCAGAAATTTTGGATTTAGCAAATGATGTTATAAAAAATAATAATTATCAATACGAAAAAAAATTAGTCAGTGTCCAAAATTTTTTTACTCGCCCAGAATTAACTGCTTTTGCTAATAATGAAGAAGAGGCTGAATTTATCAGCTCTAGAATTTTAGAATTTGTAGAAGAGGGAATTAGTCCGGATAAAATCGCTGTTTTATTCCGAGCTGCTTTTCATTCCCAAGCTTTAGAAATGGAACTTTCTAGACGTAATATTGTTTATGATTTTCGTGGTGGTGTTCGTTTTTTTGAACGAGCTCATGTCAAAGATGTTTTAGCTTTTTTAAAAATTTTAAATAATAAAAATGATGAGACTGCTTGGCAAAGAATTTTAAATATGCAATCTGGCATTGGTCCAGCTGGGGCAACTAAAATTATTGATTTTATTCAAAAACAAGATTCTATAAAATATGAAGATGTAAAAAATTTACTTGGTGCAAAAGCTGGTTTAGGGTGGACAGATTTTTGGGAAATTTTTGAAAAAATAAAAGATGTAAGTAAAAATCAACCAACAATTTTAATTAAAAATATTTTGCAATCAAATTATCAAAATTATTTAGAATCTGAATATGAAGATTATCGTGAAAGAAATGAAGATTTAAAACAAATGGCTTTTTTTGCTGAAAAATATAATTCTTTGGAAGAATTCTTAGCAGAAGCAACTTTGCAAGAAAGTTATAATCGAGAACAAAATTCAGATGTAATTACAAAAAAAGACAAAATAATTTTAAGTACAATTCATCAGGCAAAAGGTTTAGAATGGGATGTCGTTTTTATAATTGGTTTAGCTCAAGGAATGTTTCCGAGTGATCGTATTAAAAATTTTTCCGAACTTGAAGAGGAAAGAAGACTTTTTTATGTTTCTATTACAAGAGCAAAAAAATATTTATATTTAACTTATCCTGCAGTAAACAGTGTTTTTGCTTCGATGTCAGGTCCAAGTATTTTTTTACAGGAATTAAATTTAAATTTAGTTAAAAATGATTCTGATTCTTTTTCAGAAAATTTTTTTGATCCTAGCGATGATATTGATAATGTTAGATATGTAAGTGAAGATGGACCACGTACTAGTTTTTTGAAAAGTATAGATGAATTATGATTTTGGATTTAAGATTTTAGAATTAAAATAAATCATAAATCCAGAATTTAAATTCTAAAATAGCTTGACTTTCTAATTAAAAAGTATAAAATAAAAACAAATAATTTATTTAAATTTAAAAATATGGGCTTAAATACAGCTACAAAAGAAAAAAGTTTTGTTATCATCAAACCAGATGGAATTCAAAGAAGTTTGATTGGTGAAATAATCGGTCGTCTTGAAAGAACAGGTTTAAAATTAATTGCTATGAAATTATCTTTAGCAACAGAAGATCAATGTTTGCGTCATTATAATAAAGATGATCGTTGGTGTGAAGAAAAAGGACAAATTACTGTTAGTAATAGAACAAAAGCAGGATTACCAATAGAAAAATCTGCTTTAGAATATGGACGAGATATTTTACGTGGTAATGTTTCTTTTTTGACTTGTTGCCCACTTTTGATGATGATTTGGGAAGGAAATCAAGCTGTCGGTATTATCAAAAAAATTGTTGGTGGAACAGAACCTCTTAGTTCTGATGTAGGTACAATTCGTGGTGATTTAACTCTTGATTCTTATGAATTAGCAAATATGGATGGACGTGCTGTTAGAAATTTAATTCATTGTTCTGATAAACCAAGTGAAGCTGAAAGAGAAATAAAAGTTTGGTTCAAAGAAGATGAAATTATGAGTTATAAATTAGTCAATGAAAAAATGCTTTACGATGTAAATTTAGATGGAATTAAAGAATAAATAAAAATAAAATAAAAAAATCCGTATATAAGCGGGTTTTTTGTTTTGACTTTTTAAAATAGTTATGATAGTTTAAATTTAGTTTTTTAATAATTTTTTTTAGGAGAGAAAGATGTTTGAAAATCTTTTTGCTTTTATCATTTTTTGTTCCGTTATTTTATTTATGGCGGACAGACTGGAAACAATTTTAGAAAAAAGAAAAAATAAAAGAGTTTTTCCAAATTTTGTCTTTTCTCCGCCAGTTTTTGTGGAGGAGAAAATCAGGAAAAGGCGGTGGTCTTTTCCTTATCCTATTTCGAGGCGCTTCTGAGCGCCTTTTGTTTTTGTTTTTATATTTTTACTTTATATTTATTTGGTTTGCTTTTTTTTTAATTTTAAGTTAAAATAAATTAACAATTAATTTATCATTTAATTTTTTTATTATGTTTAAATCTAATATCGATGAACATATGGAAAATTCTGTTTTAGAAAAAAAACACGAAGAAACCATGATTGACGAAGTGGAAACAGTGGTTGGACCATCCGTGGTCGTGGAAGGAGATTTTTCTTCAGAAGGAAATATTTTGGTAAAAGGTACAGTTTCTGGAAATGTCCAAACTGGCAGACTTTTGACAGTAGAATCTGGTGCTAAAATTTTAGCCAATGTTAAAGCAGGTGACGCACTTATTTCTGGAGAAGTAAAAGGAAATGTACGAGTTGCTCAAAAGTTAGAACTTACTGAAACTTCAAAAATTTTAGGTGATATAAATTGTAAAATATTGGTTGTTTCTGCTGGAGCTCTTATCCAAGGAAAAATAAATATGGGTAATGTAGAAATTGAAAGTGTAAAAACTGACAAAAAAAGACCAATGGTTAGAACAAAAATCAAACTAGGCGGCGAAGAAGAATAAAATTTGGGATCGACGCATTTCATTTCAATTTTATTTTTGGCCGTTATGTATGTTTATTTTTACGACAATTTCTTAAAACACAAAAGATACGAATCAGTCTTAAAAGCAATGGAAACCAGATTGACTGATTTTGGTATAGCTGGAAAAATAATTAGATTACAAAATTATAGTAATCCAGAAATTTTAGTTGAAGACGAAATTAGAAAAGGTGCAAAAAATATTGTGATAGTTGGCAACGATGAAACTTTTGGTCAAGTTTTGTCTCGAGCTGCTTCTTGTAAAATAACCTTTGGTTTTTTACCTATAGGAGCAAATAATAATATTTCTGAAGTTTTGGGAATTCCAGTTGGTGTGGATGCATGTGATGTTTTGGCAAAAAGAAGAAAAATCAAATTAGATATTGGTTGGGTAAATAATAGATATTTTATTTCCAGTTTGCATATTCCAGCAAGTGATATTGAAATAGAATATGATGAAAGTTTTAGAGTCAGAAGTAAAAGTAAAAAAATGGAATTAGTCGTTTGTAATTTACAACCTTTTGTTTTTGATGGTAAAGGACAAAAATATGTGATTCATCCACAAGATGGGAAATTAGAAGCTTTTTTGCGCCCAGTTGTAAGAGGAGGTTTATTTAGAAAAGAAATTTTTGAAATGCCAAGTATTTTTCCTTTCGAAGAAATGATTGTTTCTAGTAAAAATCCTTTTGTGGTTGAAACTGATGGTAAAACTTCAAAAGAAGTAAAAATTACTATAAAATTAGCAAAAAGTAGAATTGATATGATAGTCGGTAAAGAACGTAAATTTTAAAGCCCAGGTGGCGGAATTGGTAGACGCACTACCTTGAGGTGGTAGCGATCGCAAGGTCGTGGAGGTTCGAATCCTCTCTTGGGCACAAATAAATTCAAAATTCAAAATTCAACCTGCCTGCCGGTAGGCAGGAATTAAAAAATGTAAAATTAAAAATAATCTGGAAAAGGTTATTTTTTTATTGACTTTTATATGCTTTAATTTGTGCCGTTCTAATTTTAGGACGGTTTTTTTTGTAGTATTTTTGTGGATAAATTTATTTGTCTAATTTTTATATTTAATCTATAATATCAATTATAATTGATATACTTTTTTAAAAAAATATGAACAAAGAAAAAGAAATAAATAATTTTTTAAAAATTATTAGTGAAGAAAATCGTCTAAAAATTATTTATTTTTTAAAAGACGGGCCAAAGTGTGTCTGTGAAATTTGGCCTTTTTTAAATTTACCACAAAATTTAGTTTCACATCATTTAAGTCTATTAAAAAAAATAGGATTATTGATTTCAACTAAAAAAGGTTTGAGAGTTTTTTATAAATTAGATAAAAAAGAATTAAAAAAACAATTAATTAATTTAAATTTATTTTTAAAATAAAAAATATGAATATAAAAATTTTAGGATCCGGTTGCCAAAATTGTCAAAAACTAGAAAACAATGTCAAAAAAGCTCTAGAGGAATTAGATCTTAAAGCAAATGTGGAAAAAATAACCGACATTGTTGAAATTATGAAATACGATGTTATGTCGATGCCCGCTTTAGTTATTGATGAAAAATTATTTTTTAGTGGAAAAGTCGGAGAAATAAAAGAAATAAAAGAAATTTTGCAAGGTCAAGACTTGGAAGAAAAAGAATTAGAAACTAAAAACGGTGGTTGTGGTTGCTGTGGTTGTGATCATTGTTAATAGATAAAAATATGTTCTACCCATTACAATTATTGGCCGATTATCTAGTTTATGATATTTTCAAAATTTTACCAACGAATCATTTAGGTTTAGCAATAAATTTTTTTATTTATGATTCTCTAAAAATTATAATTTTGCTTTTGGTAATAAATTTTTTTATGGCAATTGTTCGCTATTATTTACCAGTAGAAAAATTACGGAATTTTTTAGCTTCTAGAAAATGGTTTGGTTTTGATTATTTTTTGGGTTCTTTTTTTGGGACCATTACACCTTTTTGTTCCTGTTCCTCAATACCTTTATTTATAGGATTTCTTGAAGCTGGAATACCACTCGGAGTTACAATGTCATTTCTTATCACTTCACCACTTGTAAATCAAATGGCGGTGGTCTTGTTTGCTGGACTGTTTGGTTGGAAAATAACAATTTTTTATGTTATTTCAGCTATTTTGCTTGGTGTAGTTGGGGGATTTATTATTGGAAATTTAAAATTGGAAAAATATGTGGCCGATTATGTTTGGCAAATTAAAAGTAGAAAAATAAAAATAGAACAGAAAAAAGAAACTTGGCAAAAATTATTAAAAATATTTTGGCAAGAAAGTTGGGTTTTTACTAAAAAAATTATTTGGTATGTATTTATTGGTATTGGTGCCGGCGCGATAATTCATAGCTTTGTCCCTGTTGGTTTTTTTGAACATTATATTACAAGTAAAAATTTTTTTGCCGTGCCAATTGCGACAATTTTAGCTGTACCGTTATATGCCAATATTGTAGGTGTTATTCCTATTATAGAATCGCTTGTAGAAAAAGGAATTCCAATTGGCACCGCAATGGCTTTTATGATGGCTACAGTAGGTTTATCTTTGCCTGAAGCCTTGATTTTGAAACGGGTGATGAAAATTAAATTATTAGTTTATTTTTTTGGTATTACTACTATAAATATTATTATAATTGGCTATTTATTTAATATTTTTGTAAAATAATTTATTTAAAAAACAAAAAACAGACTTTCATCAGTCTGTCTTTTATTATCCCGTTCATTTCATAAGCCGAATTTTGTGATTCCGACTAAATCGGAATGATAATCATTTATCTTAATTTAATATTGCTATTAAATTTTAGCGAACTATCTTTTCGAAAATCTCGACTTAACGTCGAGAAAAACGCTGTTCTTGCTTCAAATAGGGTTTACCACGTTTCTATGTCACCATAGAATGAAAACAGTAGCAAAAAATTTATTTAACCGAGTCTGCAGACTCTGCTGTCGGTAAATTTTATTTTAAACACCTGTTTACTTTTCACCTTTCTCCCGACTTGGTCGGGATAGTATTGTCTCTGTGGCACTTTCCCGTAGATTTCTCTAGGTGGTCATTAGCCACTATTTTTCCGTTAAAACGGTTGAAGTTCGGACTTTCCTCACCAGTAAATACTGGAGCGATTATCTTGTAATGAACAGGACTATAAAAATATAGCATATTTTAGCTATTTTGTCAACTTAAACAATTCTAGATTTTAGATTTAAGAATTAAGTTTTATTTTATTTTTTAGCTTATTTTAGCTATTTTAATATATTATATTTAATTTTTTAATTTTCTTCTGAATTTAATTCTAAAATGATAAATCATAAATCATAAATTCTTTGACTTTTTAGCCATTTTTAGATAAGATAAAGATAATTAAATACAATTTTATTATTTTTTTATGAAAAGATCTGAGATTTTTTTAATGATTTTAAAAGTTCCTTTAGATTTTGTCATGGTAGTTTTAGCTGGAATTTCAGCTTATTATTTTCGTTTTAGCGAATGGGCTTTAAAAATAAAATCTGTGTCTTTTGGACTAACTCTAACTGATTTTTTAAGTATTTTAATGCCCGTAGTTTTTTTAGTTTTATTAATTTTTGCTTTTTTTGGTTTATATTCTCTTAATCAAAATAGAAAATTTTCGGCTGAATTAATGAAAATTATTTTTGCTTTGTCAGTTTGTTTGGCTTTTATTGCTTTATATATTTTATTTTCTGGAAAATTATTTGATTCAAGATTTTTATTTTTATTTACTTATATTTTTTCAATAATTTATATTTTCTTTGGGCGTTTATTTGTACGAGGTTTAAAAAGTATTTTATATCGCAGTGGTGTTGGTTTGCGAAAAGTGATTATCATCGGTGATGATGAGATGACAAAAAAAATGAGTGAAATTTTAGAAAAAAGAAAAGAACTTGGCTATTTAGTAGTCAAAAAAATAACAGAATTTAATGAAAAAAATACTAAGGAAATTTTATCTTTGGAAGTAAATGAAATTATATTTGCAGCTTCAAAAAAAGATGAAAAACAATTTTTACGAGCTTTGAATTTTTGTAATCTGAATCATTTAGTTTTTAAATATTCAGCTGATTTATTTTCAGTATATTCAAATAATATTGTGATGAATCCTTTGGCAGGAGTTCCAATAATAGAAATTAAAAAAACACCTTTGGAAGCTTGGGGAAGAGTTGCAAAGAGATTTTTTGATGTTATTATGAGTATTTTTATTATAATTATTACTTCACCTCTTATGCTTTTGGTGGCAGTTTTAATTTTTTTTGAAACTGGCCGACCGATAATTTATAAAAATGAAAGAGTAGGAATTAGAGAAAAAAAATTTTTCACTTTAAAATTTAGATCAATGTATCAAAAAGATTCAACCGGAATTCAATTTGGAAAAGAAGGGGAAAAAGCACTTAAAAAAGAAGAAGAATTGATTACAAAAAATAATTCTAAAATCGGGCCAATTTATAAAATACAAAACGATCCTCGTGTTACTAAAATAGGAAAATTTATTCGTCGTACAAGTATTGATGAATTGCCACAATTTTTTAATGTTTTATTTGGTACGATGAGTATAGTTGGACCACGTCCTCATCAACCACGCGAAGTTGACAATTACAAAGAAAATTTTCCTAAAGTTTTTACTTTAAAACCAGGAATTACTGGTTTGTCACAAATTTCTGGACGAAGTGATTTGAGTTTTGAAGAAGAAATGAAATTGGATATTTTTTATATTGAAAATTGGAGTTTATTTTTAGATATAATAATTTTTATAAAAACTCCTTTTGTTTTGTTTAAAAAAAGAAAAGCGCTTTAAGTTATAAAAAAATATGAAAATAGCTTTAGTACACGATTATTTATCACAAGATGGCGGAGCAGAAAAAGTGCTTGATTCTTTTCGAAAAATTTGGCCAAAAGCACCGATTTTTGTTTTATTTCATGATAAGAAAAAAATAAAAAATTTTTCTGATTCTGAAATTCATGAATCTTTTTTAGCTAGTTTACCTTTTTCAAAAAGTAAATATCAATGGTATTTGCCTTTAATGCCTATGGCAACAGAAAAATATAATTTGCGTGATTTTGATATTGTTATTTCTTCTACTTCTGCTTTTTCTAAAGGAATTTTGACTCAGCCAGAAACTATGCATATTTGCTATTGCCATACACCAACACGTTATTTATGGACAGATACTCATGAATATATAGCGGATTTAAAATATAATAAATTTGTAAAATCTTTTTTACCTCGTTTGATTCACAAACTTAGAATTTGGGATAAAATGAGTATTGATCGAGTTGATTTTTTTATTGCTAATTCTAATACAGTTAGAGATCGTATTGAAAAATATTATCGCCGTGAAAGTGATATTATTTATCCACCAGTTAAAACTGAAAATTTTTATATTAGTGAAAAAATAAAAGATTATTTTGTGAGCGGTGGCCGACTTGTGCCCTATAAAAGATTTGATTTGCTTATCCAAGCTTTCAATCGCTTGGGTCTACCTTTAAAAATTTTTGGTGATGGCCCAGAATTAAAAAAATTAAAAAAAATTGCAAAAGATAATATTGAATTTTTAGGAAAAATTGATGATAAAGAAAAAGCAAAACTTATGAGTGAAGCCAAAGCTTTTATTCATCCGCAAGTGGAAGATTTGGGAATTACTCCAATAGAATCAATGGCTTGTGGTCGTCCTGTTATCGCTTTTGGAGAAGGTGGAGCAACAGAAACTGTAATTGCAGGAAAAACTGGAGAATTTTTTTATCAACAAAACTGGGAATCTTTATTTGATAAAGTGCTTAATTTTGATGATAAAAAATACAATCCGCAAGAAATTAGAAATTATGCTTTAAAATTTAGTGAAGAATTTTTTAAAGAAAAAATAAAAAAATATGTGGAAGAAAAATTTTCCATATTTAAACAAAAATTAAATCAATGCCGGATGGATTTTAGATAATTTAATGAATTATGAATATTGTTATTGATCTGAGAAATTTAAATCAAAAACAAAAAACAGGAATTGGTGAATATACTGAAGAATTTTTAAATACTTGTCTGGAGATCGATCAAAAAAATGAATATTGGCTTTTTTATAATGATTTTCATCGTGAAAATATTTTTAAAAAAGAATGGGCTAAACCAAATGTTCATTTTGTACGAAAAAATTGGCCAAATAAAATTTTGAATTTTCTTTTTTTCTGTCATTTGCTCAAATTTGATAGATTTGTTTTGTCAGGAATTAAAAATAAAAACATAAAAATTGATTGGTTTTTTTTACCAAATTTAAATTTTGTAAATTTTTCTAAGAATGTTAAATATATTTTAACTGTTCATGATTTGTCTTTTGAATTCATGTCACATTTTTTTTGTCTAAAAAGACGTTTGTGGCATAAATTATTAAAACCAAAAAAAGTTTGTCAGCAAGCAGAAAAAATAATTTGTCCTTCGGAAAATACCAAAAGGGATGTGATGGATATTTACAAAATTTCAGAAAAGAAAATTTCTGTTAGTTATTTGGGATTGGCAAAAATTTTTTTTCGTGAATTTTCTGAAGAGACAAAAAATATTTTGAAAAAAAAATATGATTTGCCGGAAAATTTTATTTTATTTTTAGGAACTTTTGAACCAAGAAAAAATATCAATCTTTTGCTGGATGTTTACAAAAAAACTAATTTGTTTCAACGAGGATATTATTTAATTTTAGCTGGAGCAAAGGGTTGGAAAAATAAAGAAATTTTTGCAAAGATAAAAAATATTTCAGGGGTAAAATATATTTCTTACGTGGCAGCTGAAGATAAAAAAGCTTTGTATAATTTAGCAAAAATATTTGTTTATCCTAGTTTTTATGAAGGCTTTGGTTTGCCAGTGTTAGAAGCCATGAATTCACAAGTGCCAGTAATTACAACTAATAATTCTTCTTTGCCTGAAATTAGTTTAGACACGACTATTTTAATTAATCCATATAATGAATATGAACTGGAAAATGCTATTGAAAATTTGTTAGATAATGAAAAAATACGTCAAAAATTTATTAACAAAGCATACCAAAGATCACAAAATTTTTCTTATGAAAATCATGTTAAAAATTTTTTAACTTTACTTTTTTTAGAATAAAATTTTACTAAAATAAAAAATATGAAAATTGGGATAGACGCTCGAATGTATGGTCCACGTTCGTCCGGACTAGGACGTTATAGTGAACAACTCATAAAAAATTTAGAAAAAATTGACAGTAAAAATGATTACGTTATTTTTTTGAATAAAGAAAATTTTGATTCTTATATTCCTCAAGCAGAAAATTTTCGTAAAGTTTTAGCAGATATTTCTTGGTATTCTTTTGCTGAACAAACAAAATTTGTAAAAATTTTATATAAAGAAAAATTAGATTTAATGCATTTTACTCATTTTAATGTTCCTTTTTTTTATCGAAAAAAATTTATTGTGACTATTCATGATTTGATTATGTATCATTTTCCTCGTCCAGAAGCGACCACTAAATCAAAAATAATTTTTTTCATTAAAGACAAAATACATCGTTTAGTTTTGCAAAGTGCTTGTCGCCAGGCAGAAAAAATTTTAACAACCAGTGATTTTAGTCGTCGTGATATTGTAAAATTTTTAAAAATAAAACCAGAAAAAATACAAGTTATCTATCAAGCGCCGTTTTGTGTTTTAAAAAATGTTAGTAATCCAGAGATTTTACAAAAATTAAATTTAGTTAATAAAAAATATTTTATTTATGTGGGCAATGCGTATCCACATAAAAATTTAGAAAATCTTGTTAAAGCTTGGAATATTTTTAAAGATAAAAATAATTTGGAAAATTATTATTTGCTTTTGGTAGGTCGTAAAAATTATTTTTATGATCGTTTATTAAAAAATTTAGATTTTATAAAAAGCCAAGGAATTATTTATGCTGATTTTGTTTCTGATGAAGAATTACAAACTTTATATGAAAATTCTGAAGCTTATATTTTCCCAAGTTTATATGAAGGTTTTGGTTTACCACCGCTTGAAGCTATGTTTTATGGAATTCCAGTTCTATCTTCAAATGCCAGTTCTTTGCCAGAAATTTTAGCTGATTCTTCTTTATATTTTGATCCTTTGTCTGTCCAAAATATTGCGGATGTTATAGAATTTTTTGTACAAAATAAAGATTTACAAATGGAATTACAGCAAAAATCACGCGAACATGTAAAATATTTTTCTAGTGAAAAATTAGCCAGAGAAACTTTAGAAGAATACAATAAGATTAAGATTTAAAAATTTTTGTATAAAAAAAAGACGCCACCTCCGGACGTCTGTAAACGGTCAAGAAAAATATTTTAAATAATTTTTCTTCTTTTTTTTCTTTTTGTAATGTCTATTTTTCCATAGACATTGATGGTTCCTTCTGAACCATCAAAGAAAACCACTTCTGCAGTCTCCATGTTTTTGTCAAAATGGTTTGCAAATTTGCAAAACATTCCATTGAAAGCCAACTGTCTTGTTCTTTCACTTATGAAAGAATATCCAACAGTTTCATCTTTTTTATAAATGACACGGGCAAAACCCGCATGGAAGTCATCTACAAAAAAAATGGCTTCAGAGTCTACTTCAACAATTTTGGCAACTATTTCTGCCGGAATCGTTTTAGTAGGTTTAGAGACATTAGAAAAAAATACCAGTTCATTCATCTTTTCCCCCTTTTATAAAGAACATTTTTTGCATAACACCATTGCCATGCGGAGCATATAATAACTGTTTTTTTGAAAAAAGTCAAGTCATTTTTAATCTTTGTTTTAAAATTATCCCCATTTTAATTTTTTTAGCTAAAAAAACATTTTTTTTAAACTTAATTTATGCTATAATTTAGATATAAAATTTTTTTGTGAAAAAGAAAATATTGTTAAAAAATCCTCGCCGTTGTGCGATTTGTGGTAAAACAGGTCATAATACTAGAACCTGTCCTTTGCATTTTTCCGAAAAAAAAAATATTGAAGCAAAAAAAGAAAAAACAGAGATTCTTTTTAAAAAAAATACTAAGGAAACAAAAATTTTAAATAAAGACAATGCAAAATTTATTAATGTTAAGATAAGTGCTGATAAAAATATTACCGAAGTTTCACCATATATAGTAAATTTAAACAAAAAAGATAAAAAAAATATTTTGGGAAATATAATTCCTTATCGTGAAGAAGTTGTAAAAAAACCAATTTTAAAAACACTTGTTTTCTCTGATCTGATAAAACAACACAAAATTGGAACACAAAAAAATATTGATAGCAAAATAATCGAAAAACAAAAAAACAATATCAAAAAAGAACCAAAAATCAAAGTTGATATTTTAGCGGAAATAGCAAAAATAGAAAATAAATACCAAACTATTCCTCGACCAGTTTTAAAAAAACAAAAAAAATTTTTTATTAAAAAACCAAACTTTGATTTTTCTTTTGACTTTATAGAAAATTTATTTAAACCAAAAAAAATAAAATTAAATTTTTCTTTTGATTTTTTATGGAATTGGAAAAAAACAGCTTTGGCTTCTATTTGTTTGTTTGTTTTAGTGGCGATCCCTTACCCTTCTTTTAGTTTTTATAAAAAAGTTGAATATGATACTTCACGAGTGACTGACAAAAGTGTCGATGCTTTTTTATCATTACAATCTTCCACTGTCGCTGTTTTAAATTCTAATGTTGACCAAGCTAAATATGATTTAGCTGAAGCTTTAAAATATTTTGGTGGCGCTGAAGAAATTATTGATAATGAATACAATTCTTTGCTTTATGTAGCAAAATTAATTCCAGTTGTCGGACAAAAAATAAAAACTAGACAAAATTTATTAGAAGCTGGACATAAAATAGCTTTGGGAAATGCTTATTTAGTAAAAGCTATAAATGATATACAAGCAAATCCAAATTTAACTTTGCTAGAAAAAATTGAAATTGCTAAAAATCATATTAATTTTGCTGAACCTATTTATGAAGAAGCTTGGAAAAAAATTTCAGATATAGATACAACAAATATTCCAGTTGAATATCAAGAAACTTTTTTTGATTTTAAAAATATTTATGAAGCTTTTGTAAAAGATATTGCTAGTATGTCAAAAGCTTCAAGTGCGCTTAGTACAGCTTTGGGTTCTAATGGTTTCCGCCGTTATTTAATTCTTTTTCAAAATCAAAATGAAATTAGAGCTAGTGGCGGTTTTGTAGGTTCTTATGCTGTGGTTGATTTACAAAATGGAAAAATTTTAAATATTGATATCCCAGGTGGTGGCAGTTATGATCTCCAAGGACAATTAAAAGAATATGTTTTGCCACCTTTAGCTCTCCAAACTGTAAATCAAAGATGGGAATTTCAAGATGGTAATTGGTTTGTAAATTTTCCAGATACTGCAAAAAAAATGGAATGGTTTTATAAAAATTCTCGCAATTCAACTGTCGATGGAGTGATTGCGATCAATGCCAGTGTTTTGGAAAGAGTTTTAAAAGTTTTAGGACCAGTTGAAAATAAAGAATTTGATTTAATTTTAGATTCAAATAATGCTTTAAAAGATTTACAATACGAGATAGAAAATTATGAAGGTATAGAAAATAAGCCAAAAGCAGTTTTGTCAGAAGTATTTAATCAAATGTTTTCTTCTTTGAATAAAATTGAAGCTAGACAAATGTTTAATTTGATTTTTAATATTCATGAAGCTTTAACAGAAAAAGAAATACAATTTTATTTTAAAGATAATGATTTACAAAATTTATTTTCTTCCTATAATTGGACTGGGGAAGTAAAAAATGTTGGTGAAAAACAAGATTATTTATTAGTGACAAATAATAATGTTGGTGGTGGAAAAAGTGATTTTAATATTGAACAAACTATAGAACACCAAGCTTTAGTACAAGAAGACGGTTCAGTAATAGATACTGTCGTAATTACTCGCAAACATAACGGTCAAGCAGAAGAATATTTATTTGGTGACACAAATGTTGATTATTTAAAACTTTATGTACCTGAAGGCAGTGAACTTTTAGAAGCAGGTGGTTTTATTTATCCGGATGAAGAAACTTTTCAAATAGCACCAGACTGGTACAAAAATGACGAAGATTTATTAGCAATTGAGACAAACAAGAAAATAGATGAAAACAATGGTACGGTAATTACTAATGAATATGGAAAAACTGTCTTTGCTAATTGGATTATTACTGCTCCGGGAGAAGAAAAGAAAATTTATTTTATTTATAAATTGCCATTTACTGTTTTTGATGATGCTTACAAAATAGATGAAAAATTAGCTAATTTTTTGGGTGATGGCAAAGTTTCTAAATATAATATAATTTTTCAAAAACAATCAGGTATAAATTCATTTTTATCAAATACTGTTATTTATCCTGATTCTTGGTCACCTGTTTGGTCAAGTGATGAAAATTGTTTTATTTCACAAAATGGAGCAAAAATGGAAACAGTTTTAAAAACGGATGGATTTTACGGAATTGTTATGCAAAATAAAAATTAATTTTATAAAAAATTATGACAGAAGAACACAATTTTGTTAAAAAACCTCTGGATGAAGAAAAAAATATTGAAAGTGAAAAAAAAAATAAAAAATACAGCTTAATAAAAAAAGAGGCGGTTGTAAATTCAAAAAAAGTTATCAGAAAAAAAATTGAAGATGACTTATTTGAAATTTATGGCGATGCCGGTAATAAAACTTTTGATATGAAAAAACTACAAAAAAAAGAGAAAACTGGTTTTCTCAGATCTTTTTTTGTCTTTTTGTTTTCGTTAGCTTTTTTCTTAGCAATAGCTTGGTTTGGATTTTTTTCTTTAGATTCAGGAGATGATTTTTCTGAAGACGATTTAAATTTTAGTATTAGCGGACCGGAAAAAATAAAAATTGGTGAAACTTTTTCTTATCGAATAAATTATAAAAATTCACAAAACATAGAATTAAAAGAAGCTGAGATAGAAGTAAAATATCCAAAAGGTTTTGTTTTTGTCAGTAGTACGCTAACTGCAGTTGATGAAAATCATACAATTTGGAAATTGGATAACATAAAAGCCCACGATTCAGGTTATCTTGATATTGAAGGACAAATTTATGGCAATCTTGATTCTGAACAATCAATTAGAGCTTTTTTAAATTATGTGCCAGAAAATTTTAATTCTGAATTTCAAAAAGTTGCTCATATCGTAATCAATGCTGAAGAAAGTCCGATTGATGTTGATTTGAAGATTCCAGAAAATATTTATAAAAATGCTGATAGTGAATTTAATTTAACGATTTCACCACAAGAAAATAAGATTACTAATTTAAAAATAGTCTGTGAATCGGAAAACATGATTTTTAAATCTTCTAACAAGGAGTCGATAAATAATTCTTGTGAATGGTTAATAGAAAATTTAGAAAAAGAAGAAACTCTAACTTTTACTGTAGATTTTGCTGATGAAGTTAATTCGGAAAATAATTTTAATTTGAAAATTTATCAAATCGATAAAGAAAAACAAAGTGAATATCTGATTTTTGAAAAAGAAGAAGTTTTAAAAATTATTAAAAGTGATTTTGTTTTTAATTTAGCTATCAATGGAGTAATGAGTGAAACTACTATCAAACCAGGACAAACTATAAATTCAACAATTGTAGTAAAAAATTCAGGTGAATCAGTTTTGGAAGATGTAAAAATTAATATGCTTTTTGATACACCATCGGTAAATAATAAAAGTTTATTAGATTGGACAAAATTAAATGTAGAACCTTATGATGCTGATGTAAGTGGTGAACAATTATCAGCCACTTCACGTCGAGGAATAATTTCTTGGAATAAAAATTATGTAGATTCTTTAGCAAAAATTATGCCAGGACAAGAAGTTTATTTAGACTTTTCTATTTCTTTAAAAGATAATAGCAGTATAACTTTGTCTGATTTTGTTGATTCAAATATTATGGCTGTCGCTGAACTTGAATATCAAAAAGATGGCAAAAAAGAAATTAAAACAGGTAACAAGATTAATTTAAAAGTTGTATCTGATTTGTTGGCTGATATTATGAGCGAAGAAGGAAAAAATTCAGTTGGCAATACTGTTTATAAAGTAACTTGGCTACTATCAAACTCTTTTCATGATTTGAAAAACGTAGTTTTAGTTGCTGATATTTATGGCAAAACAAAGGTTGATGTTAGTAAAATTGTTAATTCTTCAGGTAAAGTTGAATATAATGAAAAAGAAAATAAAATAAAATGGCAAATTGATAGTTTGCCAACAAATATACCAGATGCAGTAATTGCTCAATTTGAAATTGAACTTTTAGAAAAAAATCCTAGCCAGGAAGATTTAATGTCAAAAGTTACTATTAGTGCTGATGATGAAAAAGCAGGAGAAACAATTAAATTTTTTGGAGAAGAAATCAAATTGTAAAAAGTAAAAATTAAAGATTCAAAAACAATCTGAAATATGGTTGTTTTTTAATTCCTGCCTGCCGGTAGGCAGGTTAGATTTCTAATTTAGGATTTTAGATTTTTTTCTAATTTTTTTATCCCCAAAATTTTTCTAGATAATTTTTATTATCTAAAAGTAAATTAATATAAATTATTTCTAGTTCAATCATTTCTTTATCATTTTTTCTCAGCCATTCAGCCAACCAGGAAAACCTAATTGCTAAGATTAAATCAAAAAGATAATACCAACTTAATTCTTGAAAAATATTTTCATTCTTTATTTTTTCTAAAAATAATTTTATGATATCTTTTTTTAGTGTTTGCGGATCTTCCATACCAAGGCAGCCTATCATATTAGCAACATCATACATTTCAGGTTTAAAACCACAAAACTCCCAATCAATTACAGATTTTATTTCATTTCCTCCCCATAAAATATTTATAGGATGAAAATCACCATGACAAAAATTAGTTTTTAAATTATCATAAATTGGAAAAAAATTTTTTTCTAAATATATAAATACATTTTTTAGTTGTTCTTTTTCTTGTGGATGAAAAATTACCATGTCTTTTTTAATTTTATTTATATATTTTGGTAGAGAAAAAACTTCTTCGTTTTTTAATTTAAAAATTTTACTGGTTTTATTTAATTTGATAATAAAATTTGCCATTAATTTTCCTCGCCAAGATTCATCTAAATATTTTTCTCTGTCTAATTTTTCATTTTCTATAAAAACAGACAAAAGCCAAAAATTATCTTCAAATTCAGTGATAAAATTATTGTTTTTATTTAATAAATAAGGATTTATTTTTAAATCAGAATTAGTTTTTTTAAGTTCAAAAATTTTTTGCGCTATATTTTCTTTTTTAAATTTTATTTTTTCATTTATTTTTTCCAAAACATAAATATTATTTTCATCAGCAGTTAAAGCTATTCTTTGGTCAGATCTTTCTGGACTACCATAAAAAGAAATATTTTTATTTATCTCAAAAAAATTTATATTCCAGTTTTTTAGGATTTTTTTATAATCAATCATATTTAATAATTATATAAAAAAAACTTCGGCAGAGCAATTGTTTACCTCCTTGCTAAAAGCTGTTTGTTTTGCTACAATAAGGGTATAAAAATTAAGAAAAAATATGTATAGAACACATAATTGTGGTGAACTTAGCAAAAAAAACGAGGGTGAAAAGGTTATTTTATCCGGTTGGGTTCATAAACATCGAAAAATGGGAGGTCTGATTTTTGTTGATTTGCGTGATCGATATGGTTTGACGCAGGCTGTTTTTGATCCAGAAAAATGTAAAAATTACAATTTAGCAGAAAAAATAAAATATGAATTTGTAATTAAAATTGAAGGCCAAGTAAAAATAAGAGAAAAAGCCAATTTAGAAATGAAAACTGGAGAAATTGAAATTTTAGTTAATGAAATTGAAATTTTAAGTGAAGCAAAAACTTTGCCATTTGAAATTTTTGATGCTTTTAAACAAGAAGAAGATGAAGAATTACGTTTAAAATATCGTTATTTAGAACTTCGTCGTGAAAAATTAAAAGAAAATATTTTATTTCGAGCAGAAATGGTCAAATATATTAGAAAATACATGGAAGACCGAAATTTTATTGATATTGCTACTCCGATTTTGACTGTTTCTTCACCAGAAGGAGCTAGAGATTTTTTGATTCCAAGTCGTTTACATCCGGGTAAATTTTACGCTTTGCCACAAGCTCCACAACAATACAAACAATTACTCATGGTAGCAGGTTTTGATCGTTATTATCAAATTGCTCCTTGTATGCGTGATGAAGATCCACGAGCTGACAGATCACCAGGAGAATTTTATCAACTTGATTGTGAAACAAGTTTTTTGGAAAAAGAAGAATTTTTTAATCTCATGGAACCTTTATTTATTGAATTGACAGAAAAATTAGCAAATAAAAAAGTTTGGCGTAAACCTTTTCCACGAATTCCTTACAAAGAAGCAATAGAAAAATATGGCAGTGATCGTCCAGATTTGCGTTTTGATTTAGAAATAAAAGATATAAGTGAATGGGCAAAAAAAACTTCTTTTAAAGTTTTTAATGAGGCCGAATATGTAAGAGTTTTGTTTGTACCTGATGGTGAAAATTTTACTCGCAAAGAGATTGATGAAGAATTTACTGTAGTCGCTAAAAAAAATGGAGCAAAAGGTTTAGCTTGGATGAAAATTATTGCTGATAAATTTGACGGTGGAATTAGTAAATTTTTTACTGAAGCAGAATTAGTTGAATTGAAAAAAATATTAAATTTAAAAAATGGAATTTTATTTTTTGCTGCTGATACTTATAATATTTCTGCTTTGTCTTTGGGATCAGTTCGCAGTTTAGTTGGAGATAAATTAAATTTAAAAGATAATAATCTGATTGCTTGGGCTTGGATAGTAGATTTTCCAATGTTTGAAAAAGATAAAGAAACAGGCAAAATAGATTTTGGTCACAATCCTTTTTCTATGCCAGTTGGCGGTTTAGAAAGTCTAGAAAATAAAGATCCATTAGAAATTTTAGGTGATCAATATGATATTATTGCAAATGGTTTGGAATTATCGTCTGGTGCAGTTCGAAATAAAGATCCAAAAATAATGTACAAAGCTTTTGAAATTGCTGGTTATAAAAAAGCAGATGTGGATAAAAAATTCCATCACATGATTGAAGCTTTTGAATACGGTGCACCACCACATTGTGGTTTTGCTCCAGGAATTGAAAGATTAACTATGCTTTTGACTTCAGAAAATAATATTCGTCGTGTAGTTGCCTTCCCAAAAAATCAGAAAGCTGAAGAACCAATGGTAGGTAGTCCAGCTGAAGTTAGTGAAGCACAATTGAAAGAATTAGCTATAAAATTGACGGGTAAAAAATAATTTTTTCCGTTTCGTCTTTTTTTATGTTGGAAAAAATAAAAAAATTTTTTTTAAACAAGCATTTTTTAACATTTGCTTGTTTATTTTTTATAGCTTTTGTTTTTTTTGGTTTAAATTTGAAAAATGATTTTCTCTCTGATGATTGGGATTTTTTGTATTGGGCAAAAAATAATCAAAAAAATATTTTAACTTATTTTGGAACAAATTATTTAGGCAGTCATGACGGTGGTTCTTTTCGTCCGCTTCTAAATGTTTTTTGGTTGTCTTTTTATAATTTTTTTGGCTTGAATTCTTTGTTTTATCATCTAGCAAGTTTATTTTTGCATATAGTAAATGCTGGTTTGCTTTATTTTTTAGTTTTAAAAATAAATTTTTTTAAAAATTTTAAACAAAAAAATCTACTAGCAATTTTAAGTGCAATTTTATTTTTGATAATGCCAAATAAAAGTGAAGCCGTAGTTTGGACAGCAGCGATTGGTGATTTGTTAGCAACTTTCTTCTTTTTGCTTTCTTTATTATTTTTATTTTTTGCGGAAGAAAAAGAAAAAGTTAAAAAGGTTTTATTTTTTTTCTTTAGTTTATTTTTTTTCCTTTTATCATTATTTTCAAAAGAAATGGCAATTTGTTTACCGCTGATTGTTTTTTTATATTTTATTTACAGTTTTCTTTTAGATGAAAATAAAAATTTAAAAAAAATTTTAATAATTCTTTTTAAAACAATGCTTTATTTTTTTGTTTTGTTTTTGTTTTTTTATTGGCGTTTTAAAGCAATCGGTCTTTTTTTGGCAGATTATCGAGAAGAAAATACCGAAACAATTAGTTTGTTTTCTTTATTTAACTCTCAAATTTCTTTTTTAACAGCTATGTTTTTTACGGGAATTTGGCGGGTCAAAATAACTTTATTTATAATGCAATATAAAATTTTGTTTTTGTTAGTTTTTTTATTTTTCGCATTTTTTTCTTATTTTAAAGATAAAAAAATTTTTTTGATCAATTTGTTTTTATTTTTAATTTATTTATTCTCCACAATAGCGATTTCACGTTTTTTACTTGATTTAAATTTAAATTATTTAAGTGAAGAAGGTAGTCGTTGGCTTTATTTGCCTTCGCTTTTCTTTGTAATTTTATTTTTGTTCATTGTTTTATCGATTTTTAGTCAGTTTTCTAAAAAAAATCAATTTTATTTTTTGATAGTTTTATTTTTATTCTTTGCTTTTTTAGGAAAAGAATTAATTATAAATAATTTAAATTGGCAAAAAGCAACAAAAATAAGTCAAAATATAATTTTAAACAGTGAAAAAATTTTACTAACTGAAAAATATGATGGAGTGGTTTTATCAGGTTTGCCTGACAATTATCATGGAGCTTATATTTTTCGTAATAATTTTAAAGAAGCTTTGGAACTAAAAACAAATTTAAAACCAGACATGATAGTAGTGAAATTTCGAACGCTTTTTGATCTAAAAAATAAATTTGCGGTAGAAAAAATTCAAAAAGACCGAATTATTTTTTTAGAAGAAAAGGGTAGCAAAAATATTATTGCCGATAAAGATTTTTATTCTGTTGATTATAATTTTAAATTAGTTTCTCCATTAAAAAACAAATATGCAGTTTCTTATCTTTATTCGGATGATAAAATGGAAATAAAATTTTCTGAAGATTTTTTGCAAGCTAATAAAAATAAAAAGATTTTATTTTTATTTTTTGACGGTAATCAGATAGAAAATTATCCAGATTTTTTTGCTATTTATGAATAAGAAAAAAATTATTTTAGCGATTCCAGTGTTCAATGGTAAAAAATATATTGAAGAAACTTTGCAGGAATTAGAAAATTTTAAATTGACTTTTGATTTTGATCTAAAAGTTATTTTTTGTGATGACGGTAGTTTTGATGGAACCCCAGAAAAATTTAATGAGGAAAAAAATAAAAAATATAATTTAAATTGGAATTTTTTGTCTTACCAAAAAAATTGTGGCAAAGGTTTTGCTCTGAAAAAAGTTTTTGAAAATATAAAAAATGAAGAATTTGATTTTTTTGCTTTTACTGATATTGAATTGCCTTATGGTTTGGATTTTTTAAATCAAAGTACGAATTTTGAAAATTATAATTTTATCTTTGGTAACAGAAAAATAAATAAAGCTCGTCAATATAAATTTTATCGAAAAATTATGAGTAAAATTTTTCGTTTATTTTTGCCAACAGAATTAAAAAAATATACTGATACTCAATGTGGATTAAAGATTTTTGATAAAAATAGTGCTGAAATAATTTTTTCTAAAATTAAAACTGGCCGTTGGGTGTTTGATTTAGAAATATTTTTACTTGCTGAAAAAAATAATTTTAAAAAAAAGGAATTACCTGTTATAATAAAAGAAAAATGTTTAATAAATCGGGGGGGAGTTTCTTTTTTTAAACATGGGTTTTTTATTTTAAAAGATTTGCTGGTAATACATTTTTACAATAAAAAGAAAAAATATGAATAGTTTTAACGTAAATTTTAAAAATTTTAGTGGACCTTTTGATCTTCTTCTTTCTTTAATTGATGAAAAGAAAATGGAAATTAGTGAAATTTCAATTTCAGCTGTTACTGAAAATTATTTAGATTATTTAGAAAAAATGGAAGAAATCCAAGCAGAAGAATTGGCTGATTTTTTGGTTTTGGCTAGTCGGCTTTTACTTTTGAAGTCAAAAGCGATTTTACCACAATTTATGCCTGAAGAAGAAGACGAGAGTAATCTAGAAGAACAGCTTAAATTATATAAAAAATATTTAGAGCTTAGCCGTGAAATAAATAAAAAATGGTTAGCTGATAAAAAAGCTGTATCCAGATTAGAACCAGCAAAAAAAACAAATGAATTTTTTTTACCTGAAAATTTGTCTTTGTTTGCTTTACAAAAAACAATGGAAAAAGTTTTGTTTAAAATTAAACCACCAAAACCTTTACCAAAAACAAGTATAGACAGAACTATTCTTTTAAAAGATAAAATAACTGCGATTAGAGATTTTTTGAAAAAACAAAAAAAAATAAATTTTTCTCAAATTTTAAATAATGATAAAAATAAAACAGAAATTATTGTTAGTTTTTTAGCGATTCTTGAATTAGTTAAAACAAAAAATATTTATCTTAAACAAAAAGATAATTTTTCAGATATTGAGATAACACAACTCTAATAATAAAATAACCCTCGCGTCTGCGAGAGTTAGGGGGGTGGACTAAATTTTTGGTGCTTTAATAGGGAACATTTCCGCAACCACCTCAATTGCTTTCATGTTAAATTTTTCTGCCAGACACTCGGCAGAAAGTACCATATTCCAGAAAACTCTATAGGGATCTTCTGGAAAAAAGTTGTTGTACCATTCGTCGAAGATTATAGTCGCCATTTCATTGGCAACCATTTTTTCTTCGATTCCGAGAATTGAAAACACGCCCAGTTCTTCAAGAATTTTTGAAAAAATTTTGAAGTCCAATATCGGAATTGAACTGTCGTTTTTAATCAGGTTGTGAGCAATTGGCTCACAAATTTTCTGATAAAAAATTTTTTTTCTCCTTTCCTTTTTCGGTTTTTCCGGTCCAGAAAGTTTTTCCTGAAACTTGTATTCCAGATTATGGTATACAAGTTTCGAAATTTCTTCGACAGTAAGTCTTGTTTTTTTCTCAAACATTTTTTTTCCTCCAATTTTTATAAAAGGGCACTAGCTAAATTAAAACTAGCTTATTTTTGTTTTTTTGTCAAGAATCTCTAATAAATTTTAACTATTTTTATTTATACACAGCCCTGTTTGACTGTTTTTTAAAACAATGATATATTTACTTACCGTTCGGTTAGTAAATATAAATATTTTTTAATATGGCTAATAAAAATAATCACATTGATAATATTGTTATTGCTGCTCAAAAACTTTTTTTTCATGATGAATATGATTCAGTTTCCATGAGTAGTATTGCCAAGTCTGCCAATGTGACAAAAGCAGCTCTTTACTATCATTTTAAAAATAAAAATGATTTATATCTATTTATTTTAAATAAAAATTATAGTTTTTTTAAAGAAAAAATTACAGAATTGTTTAAAACCGAAGAATTTAGACAAAAAAATGTACGAGACAAAACAGGGAAAATTTTAGCAATTGTTTTTGATTTTTTTATTTTAAATAAAAATAGTTTTTTGAAAATTATTTCAAAAAGAATTGGCAGACATCATAAACATTTTGAAAAATTTTTCTCCCAAGCTAGAGAAGATGTTATCGAAATATTCAAACCCTTATCAGAAGAAATAATCAAATATAAAAATATAACAGGAAAAGTTGATCATCGGACAGTGACTTTAGTGCTTTTTTCTACACTTAATCCTTTTATTTATGAATATGTTTTTCAAAATAATCAAAAATTAGATTCAAAAGAATTAATTGATAAAATTTGTTTTTTAATATTTAATAAATAATTTATATGATAAAAAATTTTTTTAGTAAAAATAAAACTAAAACTAAAATTATTTACATTTTGGGTATTTTGATTTTATGTGTTTTTGTTTATCGAATTGTGGAGGCAAAGTTTAATTTCAAAAAAGATACTGGAGAAACTTTAAAAAATGTTGAAATTTTAAATGTGGGTAATTATCAAGATAATAATTATGTTTATGCGACAGGTAAAGTAGAGTCTTTAGAACAATTAGATATTCGTTCTGAACTTTCAGCTAAAATAAAAAAAATTAATTTTAATATTGGTGATAATGTAAATCAAGGACAAATAATAATGGAACTTGATAATTCTACTTTAGCCGCTCAGTTAGCACAAACTCAAGCTGTTCTTGACTTGCGAGTCGCTGGTTCTAGTGCTGAAGATATAAAAATTTATGAAACTGCTGTTGAACTTGCCAAAGCTGATTTGGAAAATACAAAAAACAGTCTTAACCAAACAATTAATTCTTACGAAATGGCTCTTAAATTAGCAGAAAATAATTTAAATTTAGGCGGTGATACTTTATATAATGTTTTACAAAGTGTTGATTCGGTTTTGTCAGTTGGATTGACTGCTTCTGATAATATTATTGGGGTTGATAACGATATTGCTAACGATTCTTTTGAAGATTATTTAGGTGTTTTAAATACCGCCACTGTTGATAAATCAGAAGAAAGTTATGTTAAAACAAAAAATTTAAAACAAGAATTTAATTTAACAATGGAAAAAATAAATAAAGAAAGTTCAGATGAACAAATTAGTCTGGTGACAAATAAAGCGATTGAAGCTTTAGACAGTTTAAGTTCCCATCTGTTTGATGTACAAACAATGCTTGATGCTAGTACAGCTGTAGGAAATTTGAGCTTAACAACTTTAAATGGTTTTAAAAGTAGCATAATTTCTGCCAGATCAGCAGTTAGTGAAATAAAAAATACTTTAACATCAGCCAAACAAGGTGAAAATTCTAGTGGTAATAGTTTAAATACTTATAATTTAGCTTATGAAAAAGCTGTCAAAGATTTATCAGATATAAAAGCGACAGCAAAAAGCACAATTCAAATAAAAGAAACAGCTTATAATCAAGCTTTGGCAGCTTTGGAAAAAATAAAAGCTAATCCTCGTGAAGTTGATTTAGCAGCTCTAAAAGCAAATGTTTCTCAGGTACAGACTCTTTATAACAAATCAATAATCAGAGCACCATTTGCAGGTATAATTTCAAGTATGCCGTATAAAAATGGTGATTTTGTGTCTGCTGGTAATATTATAACTGGTGTTGTTAACAAAGAGGGTATGCAAGTAAAAGTTTTTATTAATCAAAAAGAAAAAAGTTTAATTGCTGTAGGTAATGAAGTCTTAATTGAAGATAAATATAAAGGTTTAGTGAGTAAAATCGCTCCAAGTATTGATTCAGTTAGTAAAAAAATAGAAGTTATAGTGGCAATAACTGATTTAGAAAATGATTTAACAATTGGTCAATATGCCAACATTAAAATATCAGTAGTAAATTTTTCTGAAACTCAAAAATATATTTTACCTTTAGCTGCTGTTAAAATTTATGAAAATAAAAAAACAGTTTTTTTTGTTGATGAAAATAATCTAATTCAAGAAAAAGAAGTTGAAATTAGTAATATATTAGGTGATACTGTTGAAATAAATAAAGGTTTAGAAACTAATGACAAAATAGTTTCTGCAGTTAAAGGGTTAAATATTGGACAAAAAGTAAATATAAAAACATATGAACAAACAAAATAATACAATTTGGGATTTTTTTGTCCATAAATACAGGTTTACTTTTTTGATAGTTCTAATTCTTTTGATTTTTGGATTATTTTCTATAATTAGATTACCTAAAGAATCAATGCCAGAAGTTGAAATACCGTACGCTGTAGTTGTAACTGTGTTTCCTGGAGCAAATGCAGCTGATGTCGAAGAACTTGTGACACAACCGATAGAAGATAAAATTAAAAGTTTAGATGATGTTGAAGAGTTAACTTCTCAATCAAAAAATAGTTTATCATTTATATTTGTTCAATTTGATGCTAATGCTGATGCACAAGAAAAAATAAATGATTTAAAAGACAAGATTGATGAAGTAAAAAGCGATTTGCCTGATGATGCTAAAGATCCTACAGTTAAACAAATCAGTTTGGATGATGAACCGATTTTGACTTTTTCTATAAGTGGCCCTTATTCTCGTTCGGAAATAAAAAATTATGCCGATGATATTAAAAATGAAATTGAAATAGTTTCTGGTATAAGTTCTGTTGATGTTTTAGGTGGGCAAGATGAAGAAATAAAAGTTATAATCGATAAAGCTAAATTAGATAATTATGGACTTTCTCTTTTAGGAGTAGTACAAGCAATTGGTTCAGCTAATAGTGATGTTCCAGCTGGTTCGATTGAAAGTTCTGGTATGGAATATACAGTTAGATTTGCTGGGCGTCTTTTGAATATTGATGAAGTTAAAACAATTCCTATTGCTAACATTTCTAATACAGCAATTTTACTTAAAGATGTTGCTAATGTTTACAGTGATTATTCTGAATTACAAACATTGTCAAGATTAAGTAAAAATGGAGAAGAAACCAAGACAGCAATTTCTTTAAATTTATATAAAACTAGCGGTGGAGATACAATCAGAATTATTGATAGTGTATTGTCTAAATTAGATAAAATAAAAAGTGAATACCCTGATGATTTAAGTTTTGATTTTAGTAAAAATGCTGGACAAGATATAAAAAATGATTTGTCTAATTTATTTGTGAATGGAATTGAAACTGTAATTATAGTAGTAGTTTTATTGTTTTTATTTTTAGGTTGGCGTGAAGCTTTGTTGGCTGGTTTGTCAGTGCCAACTACCTTTTTGATGTCTTTTATTTTTTTGTCAGTCGCAGGTTATACATTAAATTTTTTAACTTTATTTTGTTTGATTTTATCTTTGGGAATTTTAGTAGATAATGCAATTGTGGTAGCCGAGGGTATAAATGTTAATTTAAATAAAGGAATGAAAGTGAAGGAAGCCTGTATGGCTTCAGTTAAAGAATATCAATGGGTTTTAGTTGCCGGAACTTTAACAACGGTTTTTGCCTTTTTACCTTTGTTAGGTGTCAGTGGGGTAATCGGAAAATTTATGGTAAGTATTCCGATTACAATCAGTGCTGTTTTAATTTCTTCTCTTTTTGTTGCTTTAGCTTTGATACCAACATTCGGAGCTTTACTTTTTAAAGATAAAAAAGATATTAATATTGAAGATTCTTGGCAAACTCCTTTTGAACCAGAACAAAAAAAACAAAAACAAATTTTAGAAAATCAAAAAAATTGGAAAGAAAAAATGATGGATAATATAAATGAAAAATATGATAGTCTGATTAGTTCTTTACTTGCAGACCAAAAAAAATCAAAAAAATTGTTGCGGATAGTTTCAATTGCTTTTATTTTAAGTTTAGCTTTGCCTATAGGCGGAGTTTTAAAAGTAAGTATGTTTCCAACAGGTAATGAACCAAAAGTTTACATGAATTTTCAATTACCAGCTGGAACACCATTAGAAATGACTAGTCAAAAAATTACTGAAATTGAAGATTTACTTTTAGCAGATGAAAATGTAGAGTCATTTTTGACTAATATTGGTTCAAAGACGAGTGGGGGCAGTGTTTTAAGTTCAAATAGTTCGGGAAATAGTAATTACGCTGGAATTGTAGTTAATTTAAAACAAAAAAGAAATTACGGCAGTCTGAATTTTATTGAAAAATATAATGAAGAACTTAAAAATATTGATGGTATTGAGTATGAATTGACTCAAGATATGATGGGTCCACCAAGTTCTGATCCAATATCAATTTCAGTTCAAGGCCAAGATTTAGAAATTTTGGATGAAATTTCTTTACAGATTAAACAGATAGTTGAAAATATACCAGGTACTCGAAGTGTTCGTTTTTCTAATCAAGATTCACCTGGAGAATTTGTTTTGGAAATTGATAGAGTAAAAGCTCAAATGTATGGAATTTCCACTTCACAAATTGCTTCTGTTTTACGAAGTGCTATCGCTGGAGTAGATGCAACTGTAATTCGCAAAGATGGTCAGGAAATAAACGTTTTAGTAAAATATGATTTAGATGGAATAAATGATGGAATGAGCAATAAACAAATTGATTTGAATAATATTGAATCAATAACAATTGCTAGTAGTCAAGGTAATATACCAATTGCTTCTTTTATAAAAAGTAATCTTGATTTTAGTCGTTCTTTAATACAACATGAAGATGGAAATAGAATCATGGAAATAGTTGGTGATATTGAAGAAGGAAAGACATCGCAAGATATTTTTAATCAAGCTAAAAAAGAAATAAAAAATAATATTGTTTTACCAGAAGGTTATACTATAAAATATGGTGGAGAAAATGAAGATATGGCAGAATCTTTTCAAGATATTTTCAGATCAATGATTTTGGGAATTATTTTAATTAGTATTTTATTAGTTTTACAATTTAATTCTTTTAAACAAACTTTATTTATTTTAGTTACTGTACCTTTAGCCTTAATTGGTGTATTACCAGGATTAGTTTTTATGGGACAACCACTTAGTTTTCCCGGTGCAATTGGAATAGTTGCTTTAGTAGGAATTGTAGTTAAAAATGCGATTATTTTAATTGAAAAAATAAATGTGAATAGAGAAAAGGGTTTCAATCTTGACGATGCTATAAAAGATGGAGGACATTCCAGATTACGTCCAATTATTTTGACGACTATTACAACCGTGCTTGGTATGATACCTTTGGCAATGTCTGATCCAACTTGGGGGCCGCTTGGTTATGCAATAGTTTTTGGTCTTTCGTTTTCAACAGTTTTGACTCTTGTTGTCTTGCCAGTTATTTATCAAAAATTCAGTCAAAAATAAAAAATAAAAAAACTTCTATATTTAAGAAGTTTTTTTGTGCTCCCGCCAGGATTCGAACCCGGAATACTTGGTCCGAAGCCAAGCGTGATATCCATTTCACCACAGAAGCCTAGTAAATTTAATATTTACGATTTATGATTTTGGATTTATAAATCTTAATATAAATTGTTTTTTTGTGCGCCATGCAGGATTTGAACCTGCGACCGTTTGCTTAAGAGGCAACTGCTCTACCGACTGAGCTAATGGCGCCTATTATTTAATTTTTTATTTGCAATTAAATAATTTTTAGCCAATTGGATCATTTTCTTCTCTTTTTAAAATGCTTATTTTTGGTCCTTTCCATTTTTTTATTGCTAAAGCATTTTCTGCTGCATTTGTTTGAGCTTCTTGTTTGCTTGTCCCTTTTCCTTCAGCTATTTTTTCTTTATCTAAAAAAACTCCAATAACAAAATTTTTTGCATGATCAGGACCTTCTTCGCTAATTACTTTGTAAGTTGGTGTAATACCAATAATTTCTTGTGCAGCTTCTTGAAATCTTGATTTGGCATCCATCCATAAGCCTTGTTCCAAAACTTCAGGTAATTTTGTAATAATATTTTTATGAATAAATTCTCCAGTTTTTTCCATTCCTTGATCAATATAAATTGCGCCAATTAAAGCTTCAAGCGCATTTGCTAAAATGTAATCTCTAGCTTTGGTATTAGCATCTTTTGATTCTCCATGTGATAAAAATAAATATTTTTCCATTTCTAAATCATGAGCAACATTAGCACACATTGAACCATTGACTAAAGCCGCACGCCAATTTGTCAATTCTCCTTCTGGATTTAAAAAATTTTCAAATAAATATTCAGTAACAACTAATTCTAAAACAGCATCTCCTAAAAATTCTAATCTTTCATTATGGGCTAAAGGAAATTCTTTATTTTCGTTTAAAAAAGATCTGTGAATTAGAGATTGGACTAAAATATTTTTATTAACAAAATCAACTGATATTTTTTTTTCTAAATCAGCAAAATTTTTTGTTTTGTAGGAATCAATTATATTTATATTCATAATTATTTTACAACTTCTTTTTCATGTTTTTCAGTATTTTCTAAATCTTTATAAATAGCTCCTAAAATGCCATTTATAAATTTTCCCGAACTTGGTCCGCCAAAAGTTTTAGCAATCTCAATAGCTTCATTTATAGCTACTTTTGGTGGAATTTCATCGTTATATAATATTTCGTAACAACCTAAACGTAAAATATTACGATCTATAAGAGTCATTTGTTCCAAAGACCAATTATCAGCATATTTTACGATTTTTTCGTCTATTTCGGTTTGTTTATCAATAATATTATCTACAGTATTTTTGATATATTCTTGATTTTCTTCTAAACCTTGTCCAAATTCAGCCATATTTTGTTCAATTATGGCAGGCAAAGCAGAAGAAGGATTACCTCGAAAATCCCATTCGTAAAGAGTTTGCATAACAATTGTTCTCGCGGTATGTCTTTTTGACATATATTTTATTTTAAAAACCAGTTCTTTTTCAAGAAACTAGTTTTTTATAGCTTTTTTATTTCTGCTTTGTCTTTGTACTCTTTTTTCTACAGAAACTACTTTTTTACCTTTATAATTTCCGCATTTTGTACAAGCTCTGTGAGCTAAAAGTTTTTCTCCACAATTTGGACAAGTTTTTACTGTAATTTTTTTGAGCGCATGATGTGAACGACGGTCATCACGAGATCTTGGAGTTCTCTTTTTTGATGGAAGTCCCATATTTGTTTAAATTAGATAAATAAAACTGAAAATATTATAGCATATTTTTTTAAAAAATCAAGTTTTTTGATTTTTAAGTCAAAAAGTTGTAAAAGACAAGATTTTTGTATATAATTTATTCACATTTAATTAGTGTTTATGAATATCCTAAAAATGGAAGAATTAGATATAAATTTTATAGTGGATTCTTTGAAAAATGGAAAAACTTTAGTTTACCCAACTGAAACCTGTTATGGATTAGGAGCGGATGCTTTAAATGAAAAAGCTGTAGAAAAAATATTTAAAATTAAACAAAGACAAGAAAATAAAAGTTTGCTTATTTTAGTTTCTGATTTATCAATGATAATTGATAAAATTGATTGGAATGAAAAATTAAATTATTTAGCTGAAAAATATTGGCCTGGGCCATTAACTTTAGTGGCTACAGTTAAAAAAGATATTTTTCCACGTGGTGTGGTTTCCGAGGATGATACAATAGCTTTTCGTGTTTCAAGTCATCCACTTACAATCGATCTTTGTCAAAAATTAGGTGGACCAATTATTTCTACTTCAGCTAATCTAAGTTCTACACAAAATCCTTATTCAATAAAAGAAATAGAAGATATGTTTGCTAATAAAGTTGACCAACCAGATTTGATAATTGACGCTGGTGAATTAGTTTCACATAGTCCATCAACAATCGCCAGTGTTCAAGACGGGAAAATAAAAATTTTAAGACAAGGGGAATTATTTATAGAAGAATTATGATTTTTTTTCACAAAAAAAATTTTTCTCTTTTAATTTTAATAACGCTTTTTTGCGTTTTTTTAAATTTATTTTTTTTGTTTTTAACTAAATATCAATTTGATTTTTTTGTTAATGAGCAATTTTCTAATTTAACAAAAGTTAATTTTTTTAAACAACAAAAAATTCCTAAACAAGAAGTCAAAGCTTTGTATCTGACAGCTTATTCAGCGGGGCTTGATTCTAAAACCGATCAAATTATTGATTTGATGGAAAAGACTGAACTTAATGCAGTCGTGATTGATATCAAAGATTATACAGGTTTTGTTTTGTATGATAGTAACTTACCAATTGTAAATGAATTTGGTTTAGAAAAAAATTTGCTTGGTGATTTAAAAAAAATTATAAAAAAATTTCATGAAAAAAATATTTATGTAATTGCTCGACAAACAGTTTTTCAAGATCCAATTTTAGCAGAAAAAAAAGATGATTGGGCAATAAAAAATAAATTTGGTGGAATTTGGCGTGATTACAAAGGATTGTCTTGGGTGGATCCATCAAAAAAAGATGTTTGGAAATATAATTTAGATATTGCACGCGAAGCTACAAAATTTGGTTTTGATGAAATAAATTTTGATTATGTACGTTTTCCGAGTGATGGTGATTTAAATACAGTATTTTATGAAAATCAAACACAAAATAAAAATGAAATTATGGCTGATTTTTTTTCTTATTTAGATGAATCATTAAAAAATTATCCAGTTTGGATTTCAATTGATTTTTTTGGTTTTGTGATGGAAAGGCAAGATGGTATGAGTATTGGGCAAACACTTGCTGGAGCAATTGATAAGGTAGATTTTATTTGTCCGATGATGTATCCATCGCATTATCCTTCAGGACATTTAGGATTACAAAATCCTGCGGATTATCCATATTTAGTAATTGATAATGGAATGAAAAAAGCAGAAAATGTTTTTAAAAATAGTAAACGAACCCAAGTTCGTCCATGGATTCAAGCTTTTAATATTGGAGCAGTTTATGATGCAGAAAAAATTCGTGCTCAGATTGATGCTATAGAAAAATATGATAATAATGGTTTTATGTTATGGAATGCAGCTAATCGATATACAGAGGCTGGACTTAAGCAAGAAAATTAAGTTTTTAAATAATATTAATCGAATTTATAATAATTAATTTAAGATTTTAGATTCTAGATTTTAGAATTAATTTTAAAATCAGAAATCATAAATCATAATTTTGAAATTATTTTATGTTGTCAGAACTTTGGAAAAAATATGATTTAAAACCTAGTAAAAAATATGGTCAAAATTATTTGGTAAATTTTGGTGTGGTAAAAAAAATAGTTGAAGAAGCAGATTTAAAAAAAGAAGATATTGTGGTAGAAGTTGGTCCTGGTTTTGGTGTTTTAACTTTTGAATTAGCTAAAAAAGTAAAAAAAATTTTTGCTTTTGAAATTGAACAAAAATTAAAAGATTATTGGCAAGAAAAACAAATTGAATTTCCAAATATTGAAATAATTTGGGGTAATGTTTTAAATCATTATAATGAACTTATAAAAAATTTAGATAATTTTAAAATTGTAGCTAATTTGCCTTATCAAATAACTTCTGAAATTTTACGTTTATTTTTAGAAAATGAAAAAAAACCAGAATCTATAATTGTTATGGTGCAAAAGGAAGTTGCTGAAAGAATTTTAGAAAGAGATAAAAAAAGTAGTTTATTATCTTTGTCAGTAAAATATTATGGGGATGTTCGTCTGATTTCAAAAGTTGCTCGTGGTAGTTTCTTCCCAGCACCAAAAGTTGATTCTGCAGTAATTGAAATTATTATAAAAAAAGATTTGAAAAAAAATAGTGTAGAAGATGAAAAAAATTTTTTTAGAGTAGTTAAAGCTGGTTTTAAAAATAAAAGAAAACAAGTTTCTAAAAATTTATCTGAAGAATTACAAATTGATAGAAAATTGATCAATAAAATTTTACAAGAAATAGGTTTAAGAGAAGATGTTAGAGCGGAAAAAATAGGACTTAGTGAGTGGATAATTATTGTTAGTAAAATAAACAAACTTTAAAACAAAAATATAAAGTTAAAAGTCTAAAGTTAAAAGTCATTTTTTTAAATTGTTTTTCTTTTTGTGTTTGTTCATTGTTTTTAAATTTTTTTTACAATAAAAAACAATAGTAAAACCGTATCAATTATTTTTTCCTTTTAATTTTTGACTCCTAACTTTTACTTTTCCGCCCGTAACGCCTAAGCAAGCTTATGCTTGCGATGGTGGGCGTGGTGATGTTCACTTAAAGCACTTTTGTTCTTTTGTTTTTTAATTATTTGTGTTATAATAATTTTGAAAGTAATTTTTTGTGTATGGAAGAAAAAAATAAATTAAATAAAGAGCAAAAAATCGGCTTTGTTTTGTTGTTTTTCTTTGCAATTTTAGTAGTTGGGCTTGGTTTTATGCAGATGAAAAGAAATATTTATGGGCCTTATGCTTTGAAAGTAAGTTCAGAAAATGGTGAAACTTCAAATTTGTCTGATTATGATGAAAATTCAAAATTACAACAAATAGACACAGATCATGATGGTATAAACGATTATGAAGAGTTATATTTTTATGAAACAAGTCCTTATTTACCTGATAGTGATTCTGATGGTGTAGAAGATAAAGTGGAAATTGATCAAGGAGAAGATCCAAATTGTCCGATTGGAGCAAATTGTGCTACTGGTTCAAGTATTATAAATTCAAATTCAGCAGAATATAGTAGCTCAACTATTGATCTAAATCCTTTAGGTGATGATTCTTTAGCTACGCCTGCCGATCTTTTGGTAAAAAGTCAATTAGGAGAAGGAAATGAAAATGACATTGATATGAATGAATTGTTAAAAGACCCAGCAACTTTGCGTTCGATTTTAATTTCAACTGGACAGATAAGTGAAGAAGAATTAAATAAAATTGATGATAAAACTTTGCTGAGTGTAGCTGAAAAATTGATTAAAGAAGAATACAGCTTAGTTAATAATTCTGATTAAAAAATAGGAGCTAGTATTTATCAGATGGTAAATTTTTATTTTTTGATAAATACTAACTACAAAATTATGTTTAAAAAAAATCGAGCTAAAAAAATTTCCTTGTCGATTTTGCTCAGTATTTTTTTATTTTTTAATTTTTTTGCAATTGGCATGTTTAGACCACAAATTGCAAAAGCAGGTTTTCCCGTTTCAGTTATTGAAAGTTTGCCAGAAAAAACAGCGGACATAAAAGATCAAATTTTAGATACTTTATTAAGTTCTGCTTTGGGTTCTTTGATAAATGCTGCTTCTTATTTTACTAGAAAATTAGCTTATGATGCTGCAACTTATCTAGCAGACTCAGCAGTTGGAAAAAAACCAGCTGTTTTTCAAGAAAGTCCAGGAGATTATTTTGCTAATGTAGCTTTGGATTCTGCAGCGTCAGCCATTGCTGATTTTGGAAAAGGAGTATTGGGGATGAATTTTTGTACTCCACCAGATTTAAATTTTCAATTAAGTTTACAAGTTGGTTTAAGCAATATTTATAGTAATGAATATGGTTCAGGCAGTGAAAAAGGTCCACAGCCATCTTGTTCTTGGAATGAAATGAAAAGTGGATGGGATAATGTTCAAGATAAATATTCAGCTGCTGAAATTTTCAACGCTAATCTGGATGTAACTCAAGGTGGTCTAGGAACAGTTTTAGTTGCTAAAAGTAATATCGATTCATTGAACGCTAAAGCAACTGAATCAGCAAATGCTGAAAGAGCCGAAGGTGATGGTTTTAAAGCTGTAAAAGATGTGATTTCTGGAGAAATAAAAACCCCAGCCCAAACAGTTAAAACTGAATCAGAAGCAGTTGGAGCTAAACAACAGGGTGAAATGAGTGCTACTCAAATGGCAGGAATGTATGCAGTGAGCGGTTGGCAAATTATTCCAACAGCAATTTCTACTTTTGCTAATACTTTTGTTTCAACTTTAGCACAAAATATTTTACAAGATGGTTTATTCCCAACTAGCAAAGAATCAGGGAAAGAATCAGTAACAAATCCTTACGCCAGTGTTTTAAATTATAATCGCAAAGCAGTTGAAAATGCTTACTCTTATTTGATAAAAGATTTACCAAATTTGAGTTTGGAAAAATACGATTATGTTTCACAATTTGTCAGTTGTCCAGATGAACCTGCTAATGATAATTGTGTTATGGATTCCAGTTGGCAAACAGTAATTAATAGATACAATACTGGTAATCCAATGACGATTAAACAAGCGATTGATGAAGGAATAATTAATGGTAATCAAATATTTTATTCTGAATATTCAAATGAAAATCAAACAAAAGATTGTTATACAAAAGGATTATGTTATTCAAATTTACAAAAAATGCGTAAAGCTAGAATAATTCCTCTTGGTTTTGAAATCGTTGCCGAAAAAGCTACAGAATTAGGAAACCCAACTTTGGAAACAGTTGTAAATGCTTATTATACTGAAGGTAATTATTATGGTCTTATAAATCCAAATTGGATAATCAAAGCTCCAGAAGCTAGAATAAAATTAAAAACCTACAGTTCAGAAATTTTGGATGGTACAAATACTCGCCAAGAACAAGTTATTGATTATGATTCTTGCGTAGTAGAAGATAATAATGGCAAATGTGAAAAATACGGTTATTGTTTGCAAGAAAAAAATACTTGGAAATTTTATGGAGATTCTTGTGAACCAATTTATAATACTTGTAAGACTTTTTCTAATAATTTAACTGGCGATGAAGCTTCTTATTTATCACGTACTTTAGAATACGGAGATTGTAATGCTGATGCAGTTGGTTGCCAAGCTTACAGTTTAAATAAAAATGATTCTGGAAATTGGATAAATAGTTTTTATTTGAACAATGATATAAAAGGTGCGTCTCTCGGAGGAAATCAAAATTTGTTTTTAAATTCTAAAGCTGAGCAATACTCTTGTTCTTCTGATGCTAATGGTTGCGAATTATTTAATTGGGAGAAAAAAGAATATAGTTATAATCCAGAAACTTTAGAAACTACATCTAGTACTTATCAAGATCAAATTCATTTAAAAAAAGCTCCTGATTATTTAGCTTGTTATGATGTAGATAAAACTACTTCGCTAATCGAATGGCCAAAATCAAAAGCTGATTTACTTTATTTAGCTGATAGGTCAAAAGAATGTGAAGATTTTGCTGGTGTTTGTTTACCAGATGAAGTTGGTTGTGCAAGTTATACTGAAGTAAATAGTGGAGAAGAAATAGGTGGAAAAGTTGAATTACAAAATTGGTGTCCAGAAACTTGTGTGGGTTATGATACATTCAAACAAAATGCTTCAGCTTTTGAAGATTCTGTTTTCCCTTTATATTTTATTCCAAGTACTGCTGAAACTTGCCAAGCAACTTATGCTGGTTGTTCTGAATTCACAAAAGTTGATGAAGTTGGAAATGGAGCCAATAGCTTGGTTTATTTTTCAGACACAAAAAAATGTGAATTACCTGATGGTGAAAATGCATCTGTATTTTATTCTTGGGAAGGTAGTGATAAAACTGGTTATGTTTTGAAAAAACATAATTTGAAAAAAATAAGTTCAGAAGATGAAATTTTTATTGAAAATCTTACTTCTGTTTCAGCAGAAATTAAATCTCATTTTGAAGTTGGTTCCCCAGCTTATGAAAATGATAGTAGTATTTCTTTGAATGAAAGTTACAATACTTGTAATCGAGAAAAATATAATAAATATATAAATGGTGAAGCAGTGGAAGATTATGATAAATATAATTGTACAGCACTTTATGATGATGCTGGAAATATTTTTTATCGCAGTTTAAATAAAACAATTACTGTTTCTGATCAATGTTCTCTTTATCGTAAAACTGATTTGAACATGTATGAAGATGATGATATAAATAATCAAAATATTTGTTTACAAAAAGGTGGAAAATGGCAAAACAATAATTGTCTACGTTGTTATGATAATGGTTTTTATGTTGATCAAGGAAATGATAAAGGAGCTTGTGAATATTATTCTATTCCAGAAGAAGCTAGATCTTGTCCAGCTTCAGCAGATGGTTGTCGATTATATATTGGTAATACAGGAAATAATTTACATAAAACTTTTGAAAATGATTTTGAACCAGCAGGCGATGATGAAAATGCTCTAAGTATTTTAAAAGAAAATTGGTGTGAAAATGGATCAAGTGGATCTTGTAGTCAGGGAGATGTTGATATAAAAACTGAATCAACTTATGTTGGTGGACATTCTCTTCGAGTTATTGGTGGTACAGCTTATTATAATTTTAACGCTGGAATTTTGTTTGATAATTTAAATGATGACAAATGGTATGAACTTACTTTTTGGGCAAAAGGTGATATCCAAAATTTAAATGTTTATTTTTCTCAATCTGGAAATGAAACATATTTAACTACTGATAATTTGACTAGTGCTTTGCGTCCTTTGTCAATAAATGATGAATGGCAAGAATATAAATTAGGACCAATTTTAGTAAATGGAATTAACACTGCTTCAGTTCAATTATTTTTTGAATCAAATGTTACTAATAAAATATTTTTCTTAGATAATATTCGTTTAAATAAAGTAGGAGATACTGCAGATGATCGATTAGCTGTTATCAAAGATTCTTGGAAAACAAATTTAGGTTATGATGTTCCAGAAGTTTGTGATAATACTCCGCTTGATGGATTTCCAGGTAGATATTTAGGTTGTAGTTCTTATACAGTAAATAGTGATACAGAAAATGATGGCAGTGTTATTAATCTTACTGGTTTTGCAAAATTATGTCGGGAAGATGCGATTGGTTGTGCAAAACTTCAAGATACTTATAATAGAAACGATGATTATGGAGATGAATATTATGCTGTTTATAATTTATTTTGTAATAATTCTACAGGTTGTGTTTTAGATTCAGAAGATAATAACATAATCAGTTCAGTTTCTGAATTTAATTTTGGATTTATAAAAAATCCAGTGTTTGCTAAAAAAATAAAAATATCAGATAGTTATGATTTTTACACTTTAAATATTGCCGGGTTGTATACAAAAAATTTAGAAATAGTTACTTCTACTGTTGTAATTCCACCGACTTCTGAACCTGTATATTTGACTTTAAAAAATGATCATATTTGTAATAGTGATGACATTGGTTGTACAGAAATGGGAAAAGAATCACAAATCAAAGCTGGAAAAAATTATGACGATTCTTATGTTTTTGGTGATGTATTTTTATTAAATAAACCAGAATTATATAGTGAAATTTTGTGTAACGATAGCTTGGTTGGTTGTGGTAGTTACTCAGCAAATAATCTAATTTCTTATTTCAAAGATCCAGTTTTAGCTGGAAATACTTTGTGTGAATATAAAAAAGTAGGTAATGATGACCCAGCTTGGTATATGTCAGGGGTAGGTTCTTGTAAATTAGATCCACCAGGATTATGTTATAACAGCGGGGACTGTCCTGAAGGCGCGATGTGTGTTGTTGTGGATGCTATTGGCTATTGTTCTTATCCTTCAAATATGTATTGTACAGAAGATTCACAATGTGGTGAAAAAGGTTTTTGTGACAAGATAGGCGAATTGCCTTGCGGTGATTTACCTTCAAATGGCTCGGCTGGTTATCAAGGTAAAGTCGGTTTATGTGATGAAGAAAATAATGGTTGTACAAAATTTTTAGATTGGGCTGATTTGAATTCTGATAATCAACCAAAAGAATACTATAATTTATATAATGATAAATTAACTTCTCAGACTGCTAGTTGTGGTGGCATGGTTAGTCAAGAACAAGGTTGTATTTTATTAGATAGAGAAGAATATCCAAATAAATTATATAATGCAACTTCTACTTATAAAAATAGCCGAGAAAATGATTATAATCTAGTTTCTCCAGTTTCAGACACAAACAATCAATCAAATTTGCTCATAAAAGTAAAAATAGATCGAGAATGTGAACAATATTTAGAATGTACTAGTAAAACTATTGAAGAAGATAGTGATGGAAACAAAGTGGAAGTTTGTGCTAATTATAAATTACAAAATAAACCTGATGATGACGAAAAGATTTTGGATAAAAATAAATATGTAGAAAGAATTAGTGAATTTGCTTATCCAAGTTGGTATGACAAAGATTATACTGGTTATGCTTTTTTGAATAAAAGAAATTTGGATGGTTATAAAACTATTTATTTGCAAGATGGTAATGCATCCCGTGCTTATTTGATTTATGAATCTGATAATAATAGTTGTAAAATACCAGCTTTATTTGGATCTGGATCAATCACAAAACCTGATTTTTCTGCTTGTACTGGAAAAGATGGTTCCTCTGGAGTGTGTTACGATGGAAAATGTATTTTACCAGTAGATGGAAAAAATGAAACAAGTTTTGTAGGAGTAACAAATGAACAAGATTTAATAGCTGTTTTATCTGGAGATAAAATAAAAGAAAATTTATATGCAGAATCTTGTAAAACTTTCCCTGAAGAAGATTCACCTTTTGATATTCGTTTAATAGCTAATTTTGATTCAGATAAATATATTGATTGTTTTAATTTAAATGAAGATGATGAAGATTCAAGTGAAGTAAGTTGTGGCAGATATTATTTTAATTTAGACGACACTGATTTTAATAGAACTGAATGGACAAAAATAAAATCAAAATATGATAATGCAAATTATTATCAATATAGTTCAAATATTTTTACTAATCCAGATGATTCAGTTGGATTTGGCAGTTGTCTTTATACAAAAGTAGAATATAAAGATGGTACTATTGATTACTGGCCTCTAGATTTTAAACAAAGTAATGCTGATTACGCATTTATTCCACAAGGAATTTGTTCTGGAATTGGTGAAAAAACAGGTGATGTCTGTTTTATTGATACAGATTGTGGTGAAGGAGGAGTATGTAATAAAATAGAACAACAGGGAACATATTATGGAGTGACTGGTGTTTGTATGGAATATGATAAAAGTCGTGGCGAAAAAGCTGGTAATAAAACTTATTATCCTTGTTTGACTTGGTATTATTCTGACCGTAGTATTTCACAAATGGATTTATATAATTATAACCCAGAAGCAGGTTATAACCCAGAAGGTAATCCAACTGAAGGGAATTCCGATTCAAATGATTTTGGCCAAGTTTTCTGTTTAAATAGTACTGAACAAGGACAAACTCCTGAATATGGTTTAGGAACTGTGATTAATGGACAAACTATAAATGATACTATATTAAATAATCAATATAATTTAGCTTTTAATAGACCAGTTTTTACAGCCGATTGTAATGATGACTATAATTCAGGAGAATGTAGCTTTAAAATTTATAATTATTTTAATAGACAAGAAGTAGCCGGTCTGTATTTTGAAGCAGAAGAAGAAAACACTGGCGGAGGTGGCGTAGTTTCAGATAAATATAAAGAAGTTATTAATAGTAACGATGAAAAACAACAATATATCATGTTAAATGAATGGGCAAAAAATATTGATACTTATAAAGAGAATAGACAAATTGATTTAAAAAATATTAGAATATTAAGATTTGATGCCGTAAATGATCCTTATTATACAGTTTTAACAAATGGAATAGTAAAATCATTTGCTCCAGCTGTAGGTCAAGATTCAGGCGAATATGGTGATGTGGGTACTTTAATTCACCCAATACGTTTTAATTCTAGTAATTTAGAAATAACTTCTTCTTCATATAATTCATATAATTCTGGAACAAAAATTGAAACTTTAGGTTTTTATCATGATGGTAATGATAGTGGAGATGGAGAAAAAGCAAGTAAATTTAATCTTTATAATTTATTTTTATCCCCTAATTTTAAAAGTTTTAATGGATCTAACTTAAATAATAGTTTTATTTATATAAGTGAACTAGAAAATAAAATTAAAGAAGAAGAAATAGCAAAAATTCATATTGTACCAATTGAACATATATCTGGAGCAGAAGGGAGAACCATAGGTCTTTTAGATGCAGAAACTTTTACTATTGATTTTAATAAATTAAGACAAAGCACAAACAAAATATTATATGCACCTGTTAAAAATTATTGTACAGGTTATAATGAAAAATTTTGTATGGCCTCAGGATCTTCAACTAATTCGGGTTTAAATTTTGTTTCTTATTTATTAGAAAAAGAAAATACTGTTCTCTTTAAAAATAATAGTGATTTTAATTTTACCTATGAATTGTATAACGATACAGGAAAGAATGAAATTAAAACAAGATATGTTGGATATTTTTATTCAGATTCTATTTTAAATCAAAATAATTCTAAAACCACTTTAAATTCTCTGTGCACAGAAAATAATTGTCAAGATATATCATTAGAAAATACTATTAATAAACAATCTGATCCTTTTTATTTTGGACGTGGGGATTCAGATAGATTGAATGAAGAAGAAAATGCAACTTTATTAGCTATTGGTTTGGATTTTAATGAAGATGGAGATTTTCTTGGCTATATATCTAGATTTATAGATGCTCATGATAATTCAGACGGCGAAAGTTATGGTATGCGTCTTGCAGTTATCGTAGAATTAAATAGTAAATGTACTGAATATGGAGTACTTTATGATAATAATTTGTTAAATAATAACACAAAACCGCGAACAGATATTTTGTGGTCTGGAAAAAAAGGTTTGGATAAAACTTTAACTAAAAATTTAAAAAATGCTACCACTTATTCTGATATTTACATAGAAACTTTAGTGGATTCAGTTTCAAAAATAAAAAATTATTCAAATGCTCCTTTTGGATCTTTAACAAAAAGAACAGATGATGTTTTTAAAACAGAGACGGATTTGCAAAATAATAAAACAACAGTAATAGATTTTGATAGATTTTATTATTTTTCAGTAATAGATAAAAGCCAAATAATTGACTATGATTTTGAAACTTCTGGAATCCCAACAAAAACAAATGGTTTGTTTAAAGCACTTGATTTTACCGCGTCTGATATTAATCCAGAATATAAACAGTTTACTACATTAAATGAACATGAATTTATAACTGCATCTTTTCCAAATAATACATCTTTTATGGATGTGTTTGCTGCCGCTTATTATAAATTTGATGAATCTAAAGATAAACAAGCACCCGGAACTTCATTAATTGATCATTTGAGTAGTGGAACAGGACAAACTTTCTTTGAAAAACTTTATTCTATAAATTCACCACGAATTTTTGGAGTAAAATATGATGAAATAAATAAAAAATATGTGTTAGGAGATTTTGATAATTTAAGTATTGATAATATTACAGAGACTTCAGTAAACAATAGTACAGGCAAAAAAATCATTATAAAAAATTCTCCTTTTGAAGCTTATTTATCTTTTTACGCTTATGCTGATGATGATCAAATGCCGATAAAAACAGTTATTTTAGATACTGGAAAAAATGATGAAGTGATAGGAGGAAGTGGTACAAAAGGTTTGTTTAAAAATAGAAAACCATATTGTGATGATGAACCAAACGAAATTGGTAGATGTTCTGGCACACAAATCACTTGTAAAGAAAATAGTGAATGTGCAAATAATTCGTGTATAAAAAATGCAGAAGAAAATTTCTTTGGTGATGCTACCCGTGCTTGTACTCCACAACCTTTCCTATATTCAGTAAAATATGAATGTGCTAATGAAGAAAAAACAGAATTAGCAGGTAAACAAGAAAAAGTAGGTGATATTACAGAAGAACATTGTTTTGGTGGACCAAGTACTGATACAACTCTTTGTACCAATTTAAAAAATACTTTAAAGAAAACCTATAACTTACTAGACAATGATTATTATTGTTATTATCAACCAAAAGTTCAGATAACTGATAATTGGGGGTATTGTAATAACGGGCTTTATGGAACAAGTCCTAAGGAATGTAATAAGGATAATGACAAATCATTTACAAAATTCAATGGATATCTCGTAGTTTTACCTGAAAACACAGAAAACTAGGTTAATATTGACAAAAGAGCAAAAAAGTGCTATATTATATTGTTAAATAATCATATTTAATATTGTTCTTTACAAGGGATTTATATAACTTTATAGATGGAGATTACCATGAAATGCATTATCTTTGTAATTGTGTTTCTTTCTTTCTTCGCTGTATCATGCAGTGGAGAAGAACCAAACCTTACGGATAACGAGTCTAAGACTGATGAGTCTATAGACGAAAATCCAGACGAAGATGTCGTCGAAGAAAATGATGAAGTAAAAGATGATACAGTGTCCAATGACGAGGACACAACTGAAATCGATACTGAATCTGAAGAAGAAAATGATTCTGATATAGATGATCAGGAGATTGTCTATACAGAATTACAAAGCTTGGAAGAATGCAAAAATTCTTCTTGTTCAGAAATTTGTTTCCTTCTGTGGGATGAAGGAGCAAATAGCGGTAAATGGTGTGAAAAAAAGACAAGTAATAGCGTAAACTGTGATGACCAAAGAAGTTTCAAGTTTAAACTTTTTGTGGATAATTTTGAAAAATGTTTTTTCTCTGTTCCAGAAAATTCATTTATTGGAAAAGAAGATGCAATTACCGAAGGCTATAAAATACCTCTTGAACATGTCTCTTATTTGGGAACTGAGAGACAATTCAGCTTCTTTTTTAGAGAAGAAAAAGAATTGAGAATGGAGGGTTATGTAGAGTGTTATGACGCTCAGGCAGGTCGTGATACATGTAAAGAATTTGGATTGGAAGTCGTTGAGATAGAAGGTGTGGAAACTTTCTTCGGAGGATCATTTTATTTTGTGTTTGTAATATAAATCCCACATCCCCACCCGAGTTGGTTAGTTTTTTCAGAAATGAAATTACTTAACCGACTCGGGTCTTTTTTATTTTACAGAATTTTTGTGTTATAATATTTTTAATTCTAAATTCTAAAATCTAGAATCATAAATCTAAAATTATCTGCGCTTGTACTCCACAACCTTTCCTATATTCAGTAAAATATGAATGTGCTAATGAAGAAAAAACAGAATTAGCAGGTAAACAAGAAAAAGTAGGTGATATTACAGAAGAACATTGTTTTGGTGGACCAAGTACTGATACAACTCTTTGTACCAATTTAAAAAATACTTTAAAGAAAACCTATAACTTACTAGACAATGATTATTATTGTTATTATCAACCAAAAGTTCAGATAACTGATAATTGGGGGTATTGTAATAACGGGCTTTATGGAACAAGTCCTAAGGAATGTAATAAGGATAATGACAAATCATTTACAAAATTCAATGGATATCTCGTAGTTTTACCTGAAAACACAGAAAACTAGGTTAATATTGACAAAAGAGCAAAAAAGTGCTATATTATATTGTTAAATAATCATATTTAATATTGTTCTTTACAAGGGATTTATATAACTTTATAGATGGAGATTACCATGAAATGCATTATCTTTGTAATTGTGTTTCTTTCTTTCTTCGCTGTATCATGCAGTGGAGAAGAACCAACCCTTCCGGATAACGAGTCTAAGACTGATGAGTCTATAGATGAAAATCCGGATGAAGATGTCGTCGAATCAACTGATGAAGCAGATGATACAGTGTCCACTGACGAGGACACAACTGAACCAGTTTGTACTGATGGAGACAGAATGTGCTCTACTGTTGATAATGGACAGTGGATACTTGTCTGTGTCGATGGCTTCTGGCAAGGAGAAAGAAAATGCAGAGAAAATTCTGGACAGGATCCAGAAGTTTTCTACTGTAGAGAAGCTTGGGATAGTAACCTGTATTGTACAGATTATGAGGTCCCAGCTGATCCAAGTTTTGTAAAGCTGCAGAATCTGGAAGAATGTAAAGATTCTCCGTGTTCTCAGCTTTGTCTTCTTATGTGGGATGAGGAGACAAAAGAAAGGATTTTTTGGTTCAATCTAGCCAAAAATGGAGAAGAAATTGATAGTAAAGATAGCTATCTTGATATTTGGCTTGAAACTTCGCATAACATATGTTATGCGAACTTTGTAGATCATACAGAAATAGCTTGGGATTATTCACAAATTGAGTCTGAAAAAATACCTGTTCAGGGGACAAAAGAAGACCTTAATAATCCGTATTATGGCACATTAATTTACTTTTTCTTTTCTGATACTGGTGAAACTTGGCAAGGGAAAAAAAAATACAACTACGGAGATTACACAAGTTGTATCAATAATGATGGAATAAATTGGTGTGAAGAAGAAGGAGATGAACCAGTATATGTTGAAGGTATAGAAGGCCCGTGTTATAGGTGGTCGGATATTGACTTCGTTCCACTCCCTAAATAAATCCCACATCCCCACCCGAGTTGGTTAGTTTTTTCAGAAATGAAATTACTTAACTGACTCGGGTCTTTTTTATTTTACAGAATTTTTGTGTTATAATATTTTTAATTCTAAATTCTGGAATCATAAATCTAAAATTATCCGCGCTTGTACCCCACAACCTTTTTCATACTCAGTAAAATATGAATGTGCTAATGAAGAAAAAACAGAATTAGCAGGTAAACAAGAAAAAGTAGGTGATATTACAGAAGAACATTGTTTTGGTGGAACAAGTACTGATACAACTCTTTGTACCAATTTAAAAAATACTTTAAAGAAAACCTATAACTTACTAGACAATGATTATTATTGTTATTATCAACCAAAAGTTCAGATAACTGATAATTGGGATTATTGTAATGGAGAGTGTAGAGAAGGGAATTGTGATACTGATAAATGTGGTAAGATAATAGACGATAATTTTAACAAAAGTTTCACAGCTTTTGATGGTTATCTAGTAGTTTTGCCTGAAAGTACAGAAGATTAAAATAAAATATTAAATAAAAATAAAATACTCTAGATAATAGAGTATTTTTTATAAAAAAGAAAACCCAGGCTCAAAAGTGTTTATCTACAATGAGATAAACGGAACCTGGGTAATGTGAAATTACTGGGAGATGGCAACCCATTTTTCTTCAGAAGCTAGACCAAAGCTCTCACCCTCAATTTGAACTTTTTCCAAACCGTATTTTTCACATAGATCTACTCCATTAGTGTTAATACAGTTTTCCCATCTCGTGTAATTAAAAACTCCATCTTCCTGAATTGTTTCATCTGTTTCTGACAATTCGTAGTAAACTTTGTCGGTTCCGTAGGTTAGTAAACCAGAGATAGGCATTGAAGAATTTGCTTCTTTTCGTCCGTCTAAACCAGCTGTAACATTACAGCCCGCAGTCTCAATAACCGTAGTATAACATTTGTCATTTGATCCGATTTCCAGTTTGATTCTGACGGGACAGTCAGAGTATTTTTCAATACTATCTCCATTTAACAGGTAAAAGATTACATCTTTTCCCATTTGATCCCACTCGACTACACATACCTCAGAACAAACTGAATTCTGGCACTCGTCCAGATTCTCAGGTTCATGATATGTAACCTCTCCTGAATCTTCATCAAGTGTTTCTTCATCTTCATCAGTTTCGTTTTCATTTTCAACGATGTCTCCATCAGACACCTCATCAATTTCAGCTTCAGTTGCCCCATCGGCTGTTTCATCCGAAGTTTCATCGGTAACTTCATCCGTTGTTTCGTCGTCATCGACAACGATACAACAATCAGATTCTTTGCCGCCACAAGCGACAGCGAAGAAAGAAAGAAATACTGCAATAAAAGTAAGACTTTTCATGGTAAACTCCCAATATAAATTGTTAAAAGATCCATCTAATGTGCTATAAATATTATACAATATCCTAATATTCATAACAAGAAATTATAGCACTTTTTAACAGTTTTGTCAAGTTATTTGACTATTTTTTGCCTTAATTAAGTTAAATTTTCATTTTATCTAATTTTTGTGTTATAATATTTTTAATTCTAAAATCTAGAATCAGAAATCTAAAATTATCTGCGCTTGTACCCCACAACCTTTTTCATACTCAGTAAAATATGAATGTGCTAATGAAGAAAAAATAGAATTAGCAGGTAAACAAGATTTTTAATAGTTGCTAATTTTATGAAGCTAAAAATTAATGATTTAAAAACTAAAAATTTACTTAAAAAAACAAAAAAAGAATTTGAAAATTTTTTTTCTGTAAAGATAAAAGAGCCTAAAATATTTTTGTATAATTCAAGAAAAGAAATAAATAAATTTTTTAAAAAAGAAACTCCTGATTGGCTAGTTGGTTGGGCAAGAGATGGTAACATTCATATTTTATGTTACGAAAAATTTTTAGAAGAATCAAATCATAAAGATCGTGAAGATTACTGGCGTACTTTAAAACACGAATTAGTTCATCTTTATTTTAAAGAAAAAATAAACGATTTAAAACCTTTGTGGTTAAATGAAGGTTTGGCCTGTTTTTTAGCTGGACAAAATAAAAAAACAAATTTTAAAGGGGTAAAAAATTTGAAATTTTATTATGAAAAAAATAATGCTTATATTTATAATTTTGGTTTTCATATGGTAAATAGTTTAATTGTAGTTTTTGGAGAAGAAAAATTTAAATCATTTTTAGACAAAATAGCCCTTTCAAAAAAAACAATAAATACTTTTAATAAATTATTTAAAAAAGAATTTGATATTTCAGTTTTTGCTTTTTGGCATAAAATAAAAAACCAGGTTGAATAAACAACCTGGCGGTGCAAGCACCTGTCGAAACTCCTACTCCTCCGGATCATTGTCGCAATAACATTCGTCTCCCACATCGCAATCTCCGTTGCACATAAATCCGTCTGAGCTAAAATTTCTCCCTGTTTCTTCTCCCTTTGGAGGAATAATATGGCTTCCTCTCAAAGAGCCGAAAAGTTTTTGCGCAGTCATTTTTAACCTCCTAATAATGACTGTTTATAATATCACCAAAGTCAAAGCGTTGCCACCAAAGAGGACATCCGCCTTTACAATTAAATCTATAATCGCATTTAACACATTTTTCATGACGGTAAACATTTACTGTCTTTCTGAGTTCTTTTATTTTTTTTGAATTCCAAAAATTTATAAAATTTTTAGCGTTTAAAAGAACTTTTTCAGATTTTGCCGCATTTAAAATTTCATAATTTGAAAGATGCGTACAAAGAGCTATAGCACCATTTTCTTTTAATAAAAATCCTTTCCCATAATTTACCGGGCAATTGAAACTTATTAATTTATTTTCGATAAAATATTTCAAATCATCTTTACCAAGTAAACACCAAGGTAAACTTAAAATAAAAGAAGATTTAATATTATTTTTAGTACAATCAGAATATATTTTTTTTGTAAGTTCTACTAGACGAAGGGGAATTGCTTCATAATTTTCGTCATCAACCGAAGGAACTGCGTAAGTAAAATTCAATTTCTTTATTGACAATTTGTTTATCAATTTGTAAAAGATGTCAAGATGATCAATCATTTCCTTCCCAAGGACTATATTGACAGAAAGTTTGACCCCTTCTTTTTTAAGATAAGTTACATTTTCTATCATTTCCGTAAAACCGTTTTTAGAACTAGTATTTTTAAAATAATGTTCTTCGTTTGCGCCATGAAGAGAAAATACATATTTTACTAAAGGATTATCCTTCCATTTTTCCGGTATCTCAATTTTTTTTCTTCCATTTGTGACTATAATACAAGTCATACCAAATTTAATAATTTCATTTATAATTTCTTTAAAATTTGGATGAAGTGTGGGTTCTCCGCCAATAATGGTAATGGTTTTAATCCCGATTTCAGCAAAAGTTTTTATTTTTGCTTTTACTTTTTCGTAATCAATAAAAATTTGAGTTTCATTTCCATTTCTGTAACACCATTTACATTGGTTGTTGCAAACTCCAGTTAAAGAAATCCATGCTTTTTTTGGTAAAACTTTTTTTCTCATTTTGGTCTCCTTTTAAATTGTTAGTGTACTGATTTTATCCTATATGTAAAAAGAAAAAAAGTCAAGTTATTAGCAATAAAACACAGTTTATAAATAAATTTTGTTGGATAATAAAATGAATTGTAAAAATTTAAAAATTATAAGTTGGGGTTTCTCTTGACATTTTTTTAAAAATAATATATATTTTAGCTACAATTTTTATTTATAAATCCCTCATGATATTTATTTTTTCCTCTCTTTAACCATTTAAAGGGTCGAATATCAGAGGATAAAAGGAAAATTTTATGAAAATACCTAGTATTGAAGAAATGCTACAAGCTGGAGTTCATTTTGGACACAATGTCTCTCGCTGGCATCCAAAGATGAAAGATTTCATCTTTACAAGTAGAAACCGTGTTCATGTTATTGATCTTGAAAAAACTCTTGGTCAATTAGAAACAGTGCTTGAAGAAGTAAAAAACATGGCAGCTGAAGGCAAAAAAATACTTTTTGTCTCAACTAAACCTCAAGCTCGTCAAATAGTAAGAGATGCAGCAATCAGTTGTGAAATGCCTTATTTAGTTGAACGTTGGTTAGGTGGGATGCTTACTAATTTTGCGGAAATAAAAAAACTTATCAGAAAATTTAATACAATGAAAGAAAAACAAGCTAAAGGTGAACTTGTAAATTATACAAAAAAAGAACAATTAGAAATTGCTCGTGAATTACAAGACCAAGAAAAGACTTTAGCTGGTTTAAGTGGTTTGACAAAAAGACCAGATGTTATTTTTGTCCCTTCTGTCCAAAAAGAAAAAACTGCGATTGTTGAAGCAAATAGATTAAACATCCCAATTGTTGGAGTTTGTGATACAAATGCTAACCCAACAAAAATTGATTATGTTATCGCAGCTAATGATGATGCTGTGAAATCAATTGAACTTATTGTAAAATTAGTTGCAGCAGCTGTAAAAGAAGGTAATGAAATTTTTGTTAAAAAACAAAAAACTGTAGCCACTACTGCTGAAAAAAAATAAAACTTTTATAACAATTTTCTTTCTATTAAGAGAATTTGAAATAAAATAATCAATTTTAAAATAAAATATTATGTCTATTACCGCTCAAGATGTCGCTAAATTAAGATCACAAACCGGAGCTGGTATGCTTGATTGCAAGAAAGCTTTGGAAGAAAATAATGGTGATTTTGAAAAAGCTATTGATTGGCTTAGAAAAAAAGGTGCTGCTAAAGCTGCCAAAAGAGCTGATAAAATAGCTGCTGAAGGAAAAATTTTCACTTATTTACATGGTGGAAGAGTTGGAGTTATGCTAGAATTAAATTCTGAAACTGATTTTGTTGCAAAAAATGAAAAATTTTCTCTTTTGGGTAATGATATCGCTATGCATATAGCTGCTATGAATCCAAAATATCTTTCTCGTGAAGATGTAACCGAAGAAGATTTAAATCGAGAAAGAGCTATTTATCGTGAACAACTTGTAAATGAAGGAAAACCAGCAGAAATGGTAGAAAAGATTCTAGAAGGTAAAATGAATAAATATTATTCAGAAAATTGTCTTTTGGAACAAGATTTTATCAAAGATGAAGATAAAAAAATTGGTGAATTGCTCACAGCTATTTCTGGAGAAATTGGAGAAAAAATTACTTTGCGTCGTTTTGTTAGATATGAAGTTGGCGAAGGAATTGAAAAAAAACAAAATAATTTTGTTGAAGAAGTGAATGAACAACTAAATTAATTAAAAATGCAAAATTAAAAAGCAGTCTGAAATATGACTGTCTTTTTATAATATTTGACAAGTAATTAGGCAAACAAGTAAGTAAATAATTTTTTAATTCCTAAATCTAAAATCTTAAATCTAAAATTGTGCAGGTATTTGACATTTAACTCCATTTTTTATATAATAGCTTCATAATATTTAGCAATAAGAGTATAAAAATATGAGTTTTATTTTAAACATAATCCAAATTGTTTTATCAATTTTACTGATAATTACCATTTTATTACAACAAAAAGGTTCTGGTACTGGAGCAGCTTTTGGTGGTCAGAGTGGAAGTATTGTTTCTTCTCGAAGAGGAATGGACAAAGTTTTGTTTAATATTACAGTTGTATTGTCAGTTTTATTCTTTTTGATAGCTATTCTAAATTTAGTAGTTTAATATTGAAATGTGAATTTTTCAATTAAAAATTTTTTAAAAAAGACAAAAAATAAATTAGTCTATTTTTTTGATTTACAAAAAGAAAGAAAAAATAAACATGAATATTATCTTTTAAAAAATGCCAGAAGACAAAAATCACCAAATTCTAGACAGATTTTTTGTATTGGAAAAGTACTTTCTCCAAAAGAAAAAACTATATTTTTTTCAGCTATTTGGATTTTTGTTATTTCTTTTGTTTGGTCAGCTTATGTTTTTAGTTTAAGATATAAGATCGAAGTTCCAAAAATTTATGGTGAATATACTGAAGGAGTTTTAGGTTCTTTGCAACATATTAATCCTATTTTTGCTTCTTTAAATGAAGTGGATCAAGATCTTTGTTCTATGGTTTATTCTGGACTTTTGAAATATGATGAAAAAAGAAATTTAATAACTGATTTGGCAGTTAAATATGAAATAAATGAAGCTAAAACTGAATACATATTTGAATTGAAAAAAGATGTTTTGTGGCATGATAATACAAATTTTACAGCAGACGATGTTATTTTTACTTTTGATTTAATTCAAGAAGCTGGAGTGGCTAGCCCTCTACAACTTTCTTTTAAAGATATAAAAGTTGAAAAAATAGATGATTATAAAATTAAATTTATTTTACCTCAGTCTTCTGCTTCATTTCTTTCAAGTTTAACAGTTGGAATTTTACCGCAACATATTTGGTCAGCAATTCCTTATGAACAAGTAAAATTAGCTCAAAGAAATTTACAACCTATCGGGACTGGTCCTTATAAATTTGATAAATTAGTAAAAGATGAAACTGGTTATGTTCACCGAATTGATTTAGTAAGAAATGAAAATTATTATAAAATTCCTGCTTATATAAAAAAAATATCTTTTGAATTTTTTTCTGATTATGATGGACCAGACGGATTAATTAATGCTTTACGTGAACAAGAAATAAATGGTATTAGTTTTGTACCTTATGAATATCGTTCTAAAATTGAAAGAAAACATATAAATATTCATACTTTACAATTACCTCAATATACAGCTTTGTTTTTTAATTTGACTAAATTAGACAATAAAGATTTGAGATTAGCTTTAGCAGAATCTTTGGATAAGGAAAGAATTGTCAAAGATGTTTTAGAAAATGAAGCTAAAACAATAGAAGGACCAATTTTGGAGTCTTATCCAGGTTTTTCAGTATTAGAAAATAAAATAACTTTTTCTGTTTCTAAAGCTAACGAACTTTTGGATAAAAATTGGGAAAAGATTTCAGCTGAAGAGTATCGAGAACTTTTAAAAAAAGAAAAAGTTGAATATTTAATAAAACAGCAAGAAGAAAATCAAAATACTACAAGTTCTACTGAAAATGGAGAAAATGTAGCTTCAGTTGATGAAACTGAATTAACTGAAAATTCAACTAATTCTTCGACAATGGATTTAAATAAAATAAATGAAGATGTAGAAAACGAATTAAATACTTTACTTGATCCAGCTCAGATTTTTTATCGTTATAAAAAAGGTAGTGAAGATAAAAAAAATATTTTAGAAATAAATTTGGTTACAGTAGCTACCCCAGAATATACAAAAGTCGCCCAATTAATTTCTGGTTATTGGCAAGATACTGGAATTAAAGTTAATGTAAGTTTTGTTGATGCTCAAGATTTTACAAAAGAAGTTTTAAAAACAAGAAATTATGATGTTTTGCTTTATGGAGTTTTGTTAGGTAATGATCCTGACCAATATCCATTTTGGCATTCTGATCAAATAAATTATCCTGGTTTAAATTTATCTTCTTACGCAAATAATGATGTCGACAAACTTTTACAAGAAATTAGAGTAGCAAAAGAAGAAGAGAAAGTTGCAGGTCTTTACGCACAAGTTCAAGAAAAGATTTTGGCAGATATTCCAGCAATATTTTTATATACCCCGACTTATACTTATGCTCAAGAAGATTATATAAAAGGTTTTAGTGTCGAAAGAATTTCTGAACCTAGTGATAGATTTTCCAATGTTGTTAATTGGTATGTCAAAACCAAAATGGTTTGGGATAATTAAAATATCTTCATTTTTTATTTTTAAAATTATTTAATATAACGCGTTATACTTCTGAAAAATATCGCGTTCTAAATTTTTAACATATGGATTCAGAAAACAAGTCTTTTGTTTCCAAAGGATCTGGTTTTAACAACCGATCTCGTAGACACAGAACTTACAGTTCTACCGGAAATAGACAAGAAGACAAAGATGTACGTAAAAATAGTGGTAAAAGTTTTTCTACTTTTACTAACAAAAAATATTCGTTTCATCACAAAAACAATAATGTAAGTAATAAAAATTTTAGTCAAAATAGTGACCGAGATTTTGATCCGATTATGCAAAGACAAAAATTAAAAATAATTCCGATCGGTGGTTGTGAAGAAGTTGGTCGTAATATGACTATTTTTGAATATGGCAATGATATTGTTATTTTGGATATGGGCCTTCAATTTCCAGAAGAAGATATGCCAGGAATTGATTATATAATTCCTAATACAAAATATTTAGAAGGAAAAACAAAAAATATTCGGGCTGTAATTTTTTCACATGGTCATTTGGATCACATCGGAGCAGCGCCAATTTTGTTAGAAAAAATAGGTAATCCAACTATTATTGGACGTGACTTAACCTTAGCTTTAGTAAAACATAAACAAGAAGATTATAAAAAAGGTTCAGCCGGAAAATTAAAAACAATTACTGTCAAAAGTGTGAAAGATGTTTTTTATTTAGGAAAAATTACTGTTAAATTTTTTCAAGTAGAACATTCAATCATGGATGCTGTCGGAGTAATTATTCAAACTCCAAATGGTACAGCGATACATCCTGGCGATTGGACTTTAGAAAGAGATAAAAAAGGAATGTGTACTCTTGATTATACTTATTTAAGTAAATTAAAACAGCCAACAGTTTTGATGCTTGAAAGTTTAGGTGTTACTCATGAAAAAAGTCATGGTAGTTATGAAGATATGTATAGAAATTTATACGAAGTTTTATCAAAAGCTACTGGACGAGTAATTATCGGAACATTTTCTTCTCAACTTGAAAGAATAAAATGGGTTTTACAAGCTGCTGAAAAATTAAATAAAAAAGTAACCTTAGATGGTTACAGTATGAAAGTCAATGTAGAAATAGCCCAAAAACTTGGTTATATAAAAGTTAAACCAAATTTGCTTATTGATATAAAAAAGATTAATGATTATCCAGACAATAGAGTTGTTATTATGTGTACTGGCGCTCAAGGTGAAGAAAATGCTGTTTTAATGAAAATTGTTAATAAACAACATCGACATATTAAACTTAAAAAACAAGATACTGTGATTTTTTCTTCTTCCATAATTCCTGGAAACGAAAGAACGATTCAAAGATTAAAAGACAATATGTATCGTCAGTGTGATAATGTTATTCATGGCGAATTTATGGATGTCCATGTTAGTGGTCATGCTACCAGAGAAGATATTTTAGAAATGATAAAACAAATTCAACCAACTTATTTTATGCCAGTTTATGCAAATCATTATTTTTTGAAAGAAGCGCAAAAACTAGCTTTTGAAAATGGTTTTCCAAAAGAAAAAATTTTTGTGCCAGACAATGGTTCAATTTTGGAAGTAGACAAAGATAGTGCAAAATTTTCTACTAAAAAAGCTGTGTCTGATTATGTTTTTGTTGATGGTTTAGGAGTAAGTGACACACAAAATATAGTTTTGCGTGATAGACAAGTTTTAGCTGAAGATGGTATGCTAGTAGTAATTGCAACTATTGAAGGTAAAACTGGCAAACTCATTCAAAATCCAGATATAATTTCTCGTGGTTTTGTTTTTTTGAAAGATAATAAAGAATTGATTGAAGAAATTAGACAAAAAGTTAAAAAAATGGTTATTAAATCTGATCCAGCTTCTTGGGCAGATACTAATCAAATTAAAAATGATATTCGTGATAAAATTGGTCAGTTTATTTTTACTAAAACTGAAAAACGTCCGATGATTTTACCAGTAGTCATCGAAGTTTAAAAATAATTTATTTAGCTTATGAAAAACGAAAAAATAATTTATTCAGCTATTCAGCCAACAGGAAATATTCATCTAGGAAATTATTTAGGAGCTATAAAAAATTGGGTAGACTTACAAAATAGTGGTAAATATAAATGTATTTTTGCGATTGCTGATTATCATTCTTTAACTGGAAATATTGATGCTGAATTTAGAAGATCACAAATTATTCGAACTGCAGCTGAACTTTTGGCAGCTGGTATAGATCCTGAGAAATCAATTTTTTATATTCAATCTCAAGTACCAGAACATACAGAGTTAACTTGGATTTTTAATTGTGTTTGTCCGATAAGTGAGTTGGAAAGAATGACTCAATATAAAGATAAATCTAGTCATCAGGCAAAAAATATTAATGCTGGTCTTTTGACTTATCCAGTACTTCAAGCAGCTGATATTTTGCTTTATAAAGCTAACACTGTTCCTGTAGGTAAAGATCAAATTCAACATGTGGAAATTACTAGAGATATTGCCAAATGGTTTAATAAAAGATATGAAAATTATTTTTCAACTGCTGAAGTTCTTTTAACAGAAACTCCAAAAATTATGAGTTTAGTTGATTCTACAAAAAAAATGAGTAAATCTTTAGGAGAAAATCATGTTATAGAATTAGCTGATGATGAAGAAACAATAAAAAACAAAATAAAAAAAGCAGTGAGTGATAAAGAAGGTATTTTAAATTTATTGAATTTATTAAAAAATTTCGGCGAAGAAATTGTCTACAAACAATTTCTAGAAGAATATAAAAAAGGAATTTTAAAAAATTCTGATTTGAAAGTCGAACTTACTAATGCAATTGCAAAATACTTTGCCGATTTTCGTCAAAAAAGAAAAGAGCTTTTAGAAAATCATGATAAAATTGCTGAGATTTTAATTGCTGGTTCTAAAAAAGCTTCCGTAATTGCCAAAGAAACTATAAATGACGTTAGAAAAATCATTGGCGTTCGTTAATTTTATGATAGAAAAAACAACACGCATAATTGGAATTGATCCGGGATTTGGACGTTTAGGTTACGGTATTTTAGAAAAAGAAAATTCTTCTTGGAAAGTTTTGGATTATGGTTGTATAGAAACTTCAACAAAAAAAAAATTTATTGACCGTCTACAAGAAATACATGTTGAATTACAAAAAATAATAAAAAAATACAAACCAGATTGCGCTGGTGTTGAGGATCTTTTTTTTGCTAAAAATATCAAAACTGCCATGAGTGTAGGTCAGGCAAGAGGAGTAATACTTTTGACTTTGATTATGAATAATATTGAAGTTCATGAATTTACACCATTACAAATAAAACAAGCAATTACTGGTTATGGACGAGCTGATAAAAACCAAATACAAAAAATGGTAGAAATGGAATTAAAAATAAATAGTAAAATAAAACTAGATGATACTGCGGATGCTTTGGCAGCAGCTTTGACCTGTGCTTCTTGTTTGAATTTTAATAAAAAAACAGCCAAGTTATGAATTTTTTGTTTATAGTTCAAGGAGAAGGCCGAGGACATTTGACTCAAGCTTTAGCTTTGAAAACAATATTAGAAAAAAAAGGACATAAAGTTGTGGAAGTTTTAGTTGGTAAAGATAAAAAAAGAAATTTACCAATTTTTTTTGTTGAAAAAATAAAAGTTCCAGTCTCTAATTTTTTTAGTCCAGATTTTGCGACGACTAAAAAAATTCGTACTAATATTTGGAAAAGTTTTTTTATAAATCTATTTAAGATACCTATTTTTATAAGAAGTATTTTTTTTATTAGAAAAAAAATCAAAGAATCAAATCCAGATATAATAATAAATTTATATGATTTTTTGGCTGGTTTTTCTAATTTTGTTTTTTCTTTTAAAAAACCATTTGTGTGTTTGGCTAATCAATATATTTTTTTACATCCAGACTTTGAGTTTCCTTTAACTGAAAGTAAAATTGAAATTAAAGCCATGAATTTATATAATAAAATAACTTGTCTAAAAGCGGATAAAATTTTTGCTTTGTCTTTAGAAAAAAAAGAAGATATTTTAAATAAAAAAATAATTGTTATCCCACCAATTTTAAGACCAGAAGTTTTTTTAGAAACAAGTAAGAAAGAAAATTATATTTGTGGTTATTTAATGAATCAATTTTTGGTTGATAAAATTAAAGAATTACATCAAAAAAATCCAAAAGAAGAATGGCATTTTTTTTGGGATAAAAAAGACGCGGATGAAATTACTGTGTTTAATAAGACATTATTTTTTCATAGATTAAATGATTTTGTATTTTTAAAATATCTGTCTAGTTGCAAAGGATTTATCGGTACTGCTGGTTTTGAATCTTTAGCTGAAGCTATTTATTTTGAAAAACCTGTAGCTATGATTCCCACACATATAGAACAAGCTTGTAATGCTTTTGAAACAGAAAAAAATGGTGCAGGTATTGTTTTAAATGATTTTGATTTAGAAAAATTTTTAAATTATATTCCGAAATACAAACCATCTACTGCTTTTAAAAAATGGGTTGAATCTGGTGAAGATAAAATTATTAAAGAGATCGAAAATATTAGAAAAAAATAAATAAATTTTATGAAAAATAAGGAGGGGAATTTTATCGAACTTTTTAAAAATTTTTTAGATTGGACTAAATATAAATTATTTTTACATGTCAATCCAAAAAAAGACATTTATTTTTACGAAGGTCAAATTTGGTGGGCGGCATTAGGCAGGAATGTTGGATTTGAAATGGATGGTAAAAATGAAAAATTTCATCGTCCTGTGCTTATATTAAAAAAATATAATAAAGAAATGTGCTTTGTTTTGCCATTAACAACCAAGACCAAAAATCCTTCTGTTTGGTATCAAATTTCTATTTCAGGTGGTAAAAAAATAAGGTCAGTTAATATAAGCCAAGGTCGAATAATTAGTATTAAAAGATTATTACACAAAGACAGTGTTTTAGAAACAGAAGAATTTTTTAAGATTAAAGATATTTTTAAAAAACAATTTAAATAATTATATAAAAAACTACACTCCAGCAGAGTGGAGTGTGGAGCCGCCTTTTCTCTCGAAAAGGTGCCAAAAAGTATTTATATTATATAAAGAAAAAAATTTTTTGTCAAATTTACTTTTAAATTTAATTTTGCTATAATAATAAAAATAAATAATTTAATTAAAAAAATTATGTCACAAAAAACTAGAATAGCTATCAATGGTTTTGGACGCATTGGTCGTCATGCTTTGAAAGTAGCTTTAAAAAAGAAAAATTTAGAAGTTATTGCTATCAATGATTTGACTGATACAAAAACTTTAGCCCATTTATTAAAATATGATACAGCTTATCCTGATACTAGTTTAAAAATTTCTTTCACCGATAAATTTTTAATAATCAATAACAAAAAAATTGAAGTCTTTGCTGAAAAAGATCCAAGCATGCTACCTTGGAAAAAATTAAAAATTGATGTAGTTATCGAATCAACTGGAGTTTTTACAAACAATGAAGGTTTAAAATTACATTTAAAAGCTGGAGCTAAAAAAGTTATTTTATCAGCCCCTGCAAAAGGTGAAGATGTAAAGACTTATGTTCGTGGTATAAATGACAGTATCTATTCAGGAGAAGAAGTTATTAATAATGCTTCTTGTACAACAAATTGTACAGCACCAGTAATGAAAGTTTTAAGTGAAAATTTTGGAGTTGAAAAAGCAATGTTGACTACAATTCATGCTTATACAGCTGACCAACGTTTGCAAGATTCTCCTCATAAAGATTTGCGTCGAGCTAGAGCTGCCGCTCAAAATATGGTGCCGACTTCTACTGGCGCTGCAATTGCTACTGCTAAAGTTTTACCAGAAATTGAAAATAAATTTGATGGTTTAGCAATACGTGTCCCAACTATTACTGTATCTTTGTCAGATATAACTGTTTTATTGAAAAAAAATGCTACAGAAAAACAAATAAATGATGCTTTGATAAAAGCTAGTAAAGGTAAATTAAAAGGAATTTTAGGTGTTACTTCTGAACCATTAGTTTCTAGTGATTTTATTGGTAATAGTAATTCCTCAATAGTTGATCTAACTTTGACAAAAGTAGTCGATGATAATATGGTAAAAATAATTGCTTGGTATGATAATGAATGGGGTTATGCAAATCGTTTAGTGGAGATGGCGGAGATCATGGCGAAGAAATAAAAATAATTTTATATTCTATAATAAAAAAATCTGTTTTAAAAACAGGTTTTTTTAAATTTAAGATTTTAAATTCTAGATTTAGGAAATAAAAAGTTAGAGAATAAAAAAGCCCCTGAGTGGGGCAAATTACAATATTTTTTCAAAAACTTTTTTGCTTAATTTCTTTTTTTCATCTTATAATAGATAAATATAATTAAGAGTGTCTCTACAAAAACAACGATTGGGAAAAATCTATCAAAGATAGTATCAAAAGAAACAATCGTAGCAAATAAAAGCGAAATCATTGAACCACCAATCAAAGCATAACTAACCAATTTTTCTCTGATAGGTATGAAGAGGAAAATAATTGCTATTATTGCTGAAAAAATTATTTTAAACCAAGTTGTCTGTTCTCTATAATCTTCACGAATTTGTTGATGTTCTTTTTCACAAGTTGAACATTCCATTTCACAATTACTTTTATAAATAATGTCATTACCATTTGTATAACATTCATCAATATAATTTTGGTCATAAGAACAAGTTTCACTTCTGATATTGGCATATTTATAACTATAGCAATCATCTAATTCTAGTTTGGGAAAAAAGAGAAGACTAAAATTATAAACAAATAAAATAGTCAAAATTGTGAGAACAATAAAAATTGTAAAATCAAAAAAACTTTTTTTGAAATCTTTAATTTTTTCTGGGACATCCATATATTTAAGATTAAAAATTATTTTGTAAAAGATCACAAAAGTGATATAATTAAGTATAACAAAAATAAAACAAATAAACAATTTTTATGAAAAGTTTAAAAAATATTAAAAAATTATCAGGAAAAACAGTTTTATTACGTGTAGATTTTAATGTTCCGATTAAAAATAAAAAAGTTTTGGATAATACAAAAATCAAAGCTAGTTTAGAGACTATAAATTTTTTGCTTAAAGCTAAAGCAAAAGTTTTACTAATAACTCATGTCGGTCGTCCAGAAGGTAAAGTAGTTTCTTCTTTGAAAGTCGATCCAATTTTAGAAGAATTACAAAAACTTTTAAAAAAGAAAGTAAAAAAAATAGAAACGCGTAATTTGATTTTTAATAAAAAACGTTTAGCAGAAATAGAAAATGAAATAAAAAAAATGCGTGCAGGTTCGGCTGTTATGTTTGATAACATTAGATTTTCTAAAGAAGAAGATAAAGAAAATGGATCTTTAACTGAAATTTTAGCTTCTTGGGGAGATTTGTTTGTTTTGGATGGTTTTTCAGTTGCTCATCGTCAAGCAGCTAGTGTAACTGGTATCACAAAATTTTTACCTAGTTATGCAGGATTTTTATTAGAAAAAGAAATTAAAGGATTAAATCGGATAAGTAAAAATTTTAAATTACCTTATGTAGCAATTTTGGGTGGAGTAAAAATGGAGACAAAGATTCCGGTGATAAATTCTTTGCTAGGAAAAACCGATTTTATTTTAATTGGTGGCGGAATTTTAAATACATATTTAAAAGCTTTAAAATATAATATTGGTGACTCGATTTGTGATGAAGAATACAAAAAAGAAATAGCCCGTATTTGTCAAAACAAAAAAATTATTTTGCCAATTGATGTAGTTGTGGCTGATAAAAATTTTAATAATTATCGAACTGTAAAAATTGATAAGAAGAAAAAAAATATTTGTAAAACAGGAGAAAAAATTTTTGATATTGGGCCAGAGACAATTTTATTATTTTCTAAATATATTCGTAAAGCAAATACTTTGGTTTGGAATGGGGCGATGGGATTTTTTGAAAAAAAACCTTTTGACAATGGAACAAAATCTGTCGCGCGTTTAGTCTCAGATAGATCAAAAGGAAAAGCTTTTGGTGTTGTTGGTGGTGGAGAAACCGTTCAAATTGTTAATGAATTAAAAATAGAAAATAATATAGATTTAGTTTCTACTGGCGGTGGAGCAATGCTTGAATATATTGCCAAAGAAACTTTGCCAGGAATAGAAAATTTATGATTTCTGCCTATCGGTAGACAAGTTAGATTTAATAATTTTTACTTTTTAATTTTGAATTTTTATTTTTTTGTGTTATAATATATTTGATAAAAATTTTTTTAATTTTTACTTTTTATTTTTTAATTTAAAGATATGCCTGTCAAAAAAAATGTATCTCAAACTCCAGAGCTTGAGATCAAAACAGACAATAAAGAAAAAAAATGTCTTTGTTCTCTTGCTTGTGGTTCGTGTGAGTTTCCAAAAAAGTTGATGATGACTTTTTTAGGAATTTTATTAGTTTATGTGATTGTTTTTATTGGAGTTTTAATAAGAAATGAAATCAAGAAATATAATTATATTGGTCTTAGTGATAAAAATCAAAAAATGATTACAATTAATGTTGATGGTTCTTCAGTAATTAAACCTGATGTTGCTCGTCTTGTTCTTGGAGTTACTAGCGAAGCTATAACAGTTGAAGAAGCACAAAGTAAAAATACTGAAACCATGAATAAATTTTTGGAAGGATTAAAAAATTTAGGTATTGCTAATGAAGATATCCAAACTACAAATTATAATGTTAATCCAATTTATAATTGGACTGAAAATGATGGTAGAACTTTAGATGCTTATGAAGTAAGTCAACAAGTTACTGTTAAAATAAAAGATACAGCAAAAACATCAGAAGTTTTGTCTTTGGCTGGTTCTATTGGTATTACTAATATTGGAAATTTAGAATGGATAGTTGATGATCGAGACCATTACACAGATTTAGCTAGAGCAGATGCTTTAGAAAAAGCTAAAAAACAAATTACTATTTTATCAGAAAGTTTAGGAGTAAATTTTGTTGATGTAATTTCTTATAATGAATATTCTGATAATAGTTATCCTGTTTATTATGCAAAAACGGATTCAAGTATGGCTTATGGATTAGGCGGTGCTTCTACTCCAACTGTTTCTGAAGGTTCAGAAGAAGTTAAATTAAACGTAAGTATTACTTTTGAAATAAAGTAAAATCAATAATTTAATTAGAAATTAAAAACAGTCTGAAATATGGCTGTTTTTTTATTTTTAAAATTGCAGGCAGGCAAATATAGCCAGTAAGCTAATAAGTATTTTTTTCTTACTTGCTTATATACTTCCTGTCTTATATGCTTTTTACCTTGAATTAGTAACTCATTTTTGATATAATTTACTAAGTTATTAATAATATTTTTTTATGAAAAAAACACTGATTAAAGAAATTAAAGCAAGAGAAATTTTGGATTCTCGTGGTAATCCGACAATAGAAACAAAAGTTATTTTGGTTGATGGTTCTTGTGGTAAATCTGCTGTACCAAGTGGAGCAAGTACTGGTACTCATGAAGCTTTAGAAATGCGTGATAAATCAAAAAGATATGGAGGAAAAGGAGTTTTAAAAGCAGTAAAAAATGTCAATTCTATTCTTGCTAAAAATTTAAAAAATTTTGACGCTGAAAATCAAAGAAAATTAGATGAAACAATGCTAAAAATTGATGGAACAAAAAATAAAACCAAACTCGGAGCTAATGCTATTTTATCAGTTTCTTTAGCGTCTGCTCGAGCGGTAGCTGATTCAAAAAAACAACCATTATATAAATATATAAGACAAACTTATAGATTGCCAGAAAAAAATTGGCGTATGCCTTTTGCCACAATGAATATTATAAATGGCGGACGTCATGCTGATAATAATTTGAGTTGTCAAGAATTTATGATTGTACCAGTTCATAAAAAAATGTCAGAAAGAGTGAGAATGGGTGCAGAAATTTTTCATGCTTTAGCTGGTCTTTTGAATCAAAAAGGTTATGCAACTTCTGTTGGCGATGAGGGTGGTTTTGCTCCTGATTTATTGAACAATGAAAGAGCAATAGAATTTGTTTTAAATGCTATAAAAACTGCGGGCTATCTACCAGGAAAAAATGTTTTTCTTGCTTTAGATATTGCCGCTAGCGAATTTTATCGTGATAATAAATATTATTTTTTTGGCAAAAAAGAAGCTATCAGTGGAGAAAAAATGATTGGAATTTTAGAAACTTGGGTTAAAAAATATCCTTTTGTTTCTATTGAAGATGCTTTGGCTGAAGATGATTGGACAAATTGGGAATTACTTACAAAAAAATTAGGTAAGAAGATTTCTTTAGTTGGCGATGATTTATTTGTAACTAATACTGAAAGAATACAAAAAGGAATAAAAGAAAAAGTCGCAAATGCTGTGTTAATCAAATTAAATCAAATTGGAACTTTGTCTGAAACTATTGATGCAATTTATTTAGCCAAGAAAAATAATTACAAAGTTTCAGTTTCACATCGTTCGGGAGAAACTGCTGACACTTTTATTGCTGATTTAGCTGTGGCAGTTAATTCTGATTTTATAAAAACTGGTTCTTTGTCTCGTTCAGAAAGAGTAGAGAAATATAATCGTTTGATGGAAATTGAAGAAGAGTTAAATTAAAGTCAAAAGTAAAAATTAAAAAATATGGAATTTAATGAATATCAAAAAGAAGCTAGAAAAACCGCGAGTTATCCTGATAAAGATAACAATTTCATTTATCCAACTCTTGGTTTGATGGGTGAGGCAGGTGAAGTTGCAGAAAAAATAAAAAAAATAATCAGAGATGATAACGGTGTTGTTTCAGAAATAAAAAAAGAAGAAATAAAAAAAGAATTGGGTGATGTCTTATGGTATATTTCTAATTTGTCTCATGAATTAAAAATTGATTTAGAAGATGTTGCTAACACAAATTTAAATAAATTATTTTCCAGATTGGAAAGAAACAAAATAAATGGTTCTGGCGATAATAGATAATTTTTATATGTTAAAAAATAAAATTTCACCGACAATGCTTATTATTTTGGATGGTTTTGGTTTAGCAGATCAAAAAAATATCGGTAATGCTATCACACCAAAAACAGCTCCAAATATTTTTTCTTATTTAAAAAAATATCCAAGTTCAATTTTGAAAACTTATGGAGAAAATGTTGGTTTATTCAAAGGACAACAAGGAAATTCTGAAGCTGGACATTTAAATATTGGAGCCGGTCGTATAGTCAAACAAGATTTAGTGATTATTTCTGATGCTATAAAAGATGGAACTTTTTTTAAAAACCAAGCTTTTAAGCAAGCAATTTATCACGCAAAAAAATACAAAACCGCTGTTCATATTTTTGGTTTGCTTACAAATGGAAATAGTGCTCATGCTAATCCACAGCATCTTTATGCAACTTTAGAATTGCTTAGAAGAGAAAGACAAGAAAAAGTTTTTTTACATTTAATTACTGATGGTCGAGATTCTTCACCTCATGGAGCTACTACTTTTTTAAAAGATTTAAAAAATTTTTTACAACCTCATGAAAAAATTGCTACGATTATGGGTAGATTTTATGCTATGGATAGAAATAAAATTTGGGAAAGAACTGCCAAAGCTTACAATGCGATGGTTTTAGGTGAAGGAATATTAGAAAAAGATGCTGCGACTGCTTTAGAGACAGCTTATAATAAAAATGAGACAGACGAATACGTAGAACCAACAGTAATTGTTGATGAAAAAGGTAAACCAATTACGACAATAAATAATGATGATGTAATTATTTTTTTTAATGCTCGCAGTGATCGTGCTCGTCAAATTACTAAAGCTTTTGTACAACCTGATTTTAGTGAAAGAAATAATGCTTTTATCAGAAAAAAATATCCAAAGAATACTCGTTTTGTAGCCATGACTGATTTTGGTCCAGATTTACCTTATATTTTCACAGCTTTTCCTAGTCCAGATATAAAAAATTGTTTACCGACAGTTATCGATGGTAATCGTCGCCAATTATATATTTCTGAAACTGAAAAATATGCTCACATTACTTACTTTATAAATGGTGGTTTCCCTGATCCGCTTGATGGTGAAAAAAGAGAAGTTGTAAAATCTCCAATCGAATATTCTTACGCTGACAAACCAGAAATGAATACTGAAAAAATGACAAAAAAGATTTTAGATTATTTGCAAAAAGATAAGTATGATTTTATTTGTGTTAATTTTCCCAATGCAGATATGGTAGGGCATACAGGAAATTTTTTGGCTACACAAAAAGCAGTAAAAACTGTAGATAAAAATGTTGCTAAATTAGTGAAAGAAATTTTGAAAAAAAATGGACAAGCTTTGATTATTGCTGATCATGGTAATGCAGATATGATGATAGATTTAAAAACAAATGAAATGATGACTGAACATACAACTAATCCCGTCCCTTGTGTTTTAGTTTCTAAAAAATATAAGAATTGTAAATTACAAGACGGTATTTTGGCAGATGTTGCTCCAACTTTGTTAGAAATTATGGATATTGAAAAAGCCCGAGAAATGACTGGAAAAAGTTTATTGATAAAAAAATAATTATGTTGGAAAAAATAAAAAAACCGACAGTACTTATTTTGCTTGATGGATTTGGTATAGCTCCAGAAAGTGAAGAAAATTTACTTAGCAAAAAAATATTGCCAAATTTTTATTTTTTTTCCAAAGAATATCCTGCAACAACTTTGTATAGTGCTGGTCGACAAATTGGTTCTTCTGACGATGAAAAGGGAAATTCAATTGCTGGACATTTAAATATTGGGGCTGGTCGTCTTTGTTATTCAACCAGAGAAAAAATTGATAGAGCAATAACTGATAAAACTTTTTTTGAAAATAAAATTTTGTTGAAAAGTATTGAATTTTTACAAAAAAATAATTCCAATTTACATTTAGCTGGTTTTTTGGGAATAGATAAACAATTTTCTGATGAAAAACATCTTCTTTCTTTATTAGAATTTTACAAAAATGTTAGTAAAAAAAAGATTTTTTTACATATTTTTTTAGATACTGAAAATACAATGGATGAAAATAATAAAAAAATTCTAGAAAATTTTTTAGCAAAGATAAAAAATAATCATAATGTTATTTTGGCTAGTTTGTCTGGAAAAAATTTTGCGATGGATATGGATAGACATTGGGATAGAACTGAAAAAGTATATAAAACTATCTGTAATTCTTCGGATATAGAATCATTTGATCTAAAAAATATTTTGGCTGATTTTTCTTTGCTGGAAAAAAGTCCAATAAAAATTAAACAGGTTCAATATAATTTTAACAAAAATGATTTAATCTTTTTTTTCAATCATTCTTCTGTTGGTATGCGACAACTTACAAAAGCTTTTGCGTTACCATCTTTTACAAAATTTCCTATAATTTTTGATCATTTAGAAAATCTTGTAATTACTTTAACAGAATATGATAAAGAATTACCAGCTTTAGTAGCGTTTCCAAAATTTTTTATATACAATTCTTTGACCGAAACGTTGAGTAAAAATAAATTTAAACAATTACATTTAGCTGGACCAGAAAAATTTTCTCACGTAACTTATTATTTTAACGGAAAAATTAATGATGCTTTTGAAAATGAAACAGATGAAATGGTAAAATTATCAATAACAGGAGATTATAATGAATATTTAAGAAAAACTACTAAGACGACAACAAATAAAATTATTAAAAATATTAATAATGATAATTTTGATTTTTATTTAGCTAACTATTCAATTTTAGATCTGACAGCAGACTTTGTTTCTGATAAAGAAAAAATCAAAAAAAATATTTTACTTTTAGATAAACAAATAAAAAAAATTGCTGATTATTGCCTAGCTAAAGATGGAACTTTGTTTATAAGTTCTAGTTATGTAAAAAAAGAATTATTAGGAATAAATGTGGTTGAAACTATACCTTTTTTGATTATTAAAAATAGTTTACGTGGAAAAAAGATTGTCAAAAATGATTCAATCAACGGAGACTTGAGTTTAGTTTATCCTTCGGGAAATTTAGCTGATATTGCACCAACAATTTTGACTGAATTACAAATTGAAATTCCAAAAGAAATGACAGGGAAAAGCCTACTGAATTAAAAATTAAAAATGCAAAATTTTAAAATAAAACTCCTTACAAGGGAGTTTTCTGTTTTTAAAAAATTTTAAAATAAAAAAACCGGTATATTTCAACCGGGATATAAAAGAGCAAAAAAACTAAAACTTAAAACTGTTAATAGTTTCTTTAGCTGCCTGCTTAGCTTTTTTTTCATCCAGTCCAAACTCTATCAGTTTTTGGACAAAGATTTCTTCCATTTTAAAGATGCCAGATAATGCATCTGTGGAATTAATCCCGATGATTGATTCCATAATCTCTTGCCTTTGGCTCTTATTTAAGGAGAATCCAGACAATGAGAAAAGTTCATCGCCCATTGAGACATTGCAATTTAGATCCTCCACAATTTCATAGACCCACTGTCCGGGTCTTTTTTTTAATTCTTCTTCTTTATGTTCTTCTTTTTTTATAAAGAACATTTTGTCTATTTCAGACAGTGCGTCTGTTGCAGACATTTCAATCACTTCACCATTTTTTTCAATACAAACCCTTTCCTCTGGGTTTGTTTCAGCTAGAGCAACTAGTTGGACGTAACTTAAAATCTTTTTCATTTTATTCTCCTTCTATTTTTTTATAAAAAAATATAAATATTCCCATCGATACCAAAACTACAAATATATCTTTTATCAATGGGAAAAAGATAATATTTTTATCCACTGGAAAAAAAATATGTGCGGCAGCAACTCCTAAGGCAAATAAAATACCATACACAATCATTTTTTCGGTGCGGTATTCTTTTTCTCCTCTAGTAAATAAAAAAATATACAGAGGCGAAGCAATCGACCAAAGGGCCGTTCCAGACAGATATCCTATGTGAATATCTGTATAGAACACACCCTGGAATATTAATTCCAATGTTGTAAAAAACATTGAAATTCCAAAAACCGTCAACAGAATTTTTAGCGTTTTCATTTTAATCTCCAATAATAAAAAATAATTAAACCCACAAAACCTTCACTTAAATAAATATGCTTATTTATCTAAACGAAAGTTTTGTATATAAACTTTTTTGGAGATTTTTGTAAAGAACGATTTTTAATTAATTTTTTTTAATTTCGTTTTTAATGTGTTGCAAGATTTCTTCCTCAGCTTTTTTGATACTAGAATTTTTAATTATAAAATTAGCATCATTTTCATCTCCGACAGCATTATATTTTTTCATAATTTCAGTGGCATGATGTGCTGGTAATATTTTTAATTTGCCTTCAATTTCATTATTTTCATTTTCAAATAAAAGTAAAATATATTTAGCTTCTGGAGAAGTAACAATTATTTCATCAATTATATTTTCTAAATCTTTTCTGTCAGCATCTGTTTTTTTGAAATCTTCACGAGTTAAAATTGACCAAACTAAATCATTTTCTTTATCGTATTGTAAATTATTTAAAATAATACCCCAAAGTTTAAAAGTGGAAATATCTTTTGTTTGATACAAATTTTTTATTATTTTTTCTCTGTCAGCTCCGAGATCAACTAATTTTCCAGCGATAGCTAAAGTATTTGGATTAACTTTTTTGTTTTTAAAACTATTTGTGCCATGAATTATTCCAGTCAATAAAATTTCGGCTATCTCAGCAGTTAAAAATTCTGGATATATTTTTTCAAATAATTTATAAATTATTTCGCTAGTACTAGAAGCAGGCAAGTCAATAATATTTAAATGTCCAAAATATTCATTTGTTGATTTGTGGTCAATATTAATTATTGGAGTAGTATAAAAAAAATCTTCATTTTTATTATAAATATTAGCAAGTAAATATAATTCAGAAGTGTCTAAAACTATTATTAAATCATATTTAAAATCAGTTTGAGAAGTTTTGATTTTTTCTTTTGAAAGAAAACCTTTTTTTGGAGAAACAAAAATTCTTAAATTATTTTCTTTGATATCATAACTTAATTCATTAATGCCAGTATCTTTGATATCAATGCTAATAATAAATTTATGTAAATCTAATAAAGCATTTTTTATATCCTTTATGCCAGTTAAAAAAGCATATTTTTTTTCAATTTTAAAATCATCACAAACTATATCAATTTTTTTTCCATTTTGTTCTAAAACTTTTTTGATTGCCAAAGCAGCCCCAATAGCATCACCATCAGCTCTTTTTTTAAAAGTAATCAAAATATGTTTTTTTTCGTTTACTATTTGTTTGAATTGTTCAAAATTATTTAAACTCATATCTTTTTGCGGACTTTGAAAATCGTCTTGTTTTTGACAAGAGAATATAGCATATTATATAAAAAAAAGCTTTTTGTCAAGAGTTTTCAGTTTTTCTTATAAAAAAGAGTAAAATTTAGCTTAAAATAGCTTTTTTCTTGATTTTTTATATAAATCGGGTATAATAAGATTATTAATAATAATTTATGAAAAAAGAATTGGCTAAAACTTACGAACCGCAAAAATACGAAGATAAAATTTACGAAAAATGGGAAAAAAGCGGTTTTTTTAATCCTGATGTTTGCGTAAAAAAAGGAATTTGTGATGAAAAATCAGAATCTTTTAGTATTGTTTTGCCACCGCCAAATGTTACCGGAACTTTACATATGGGTCATGCGGCTATGTTAGCTATCCAAGATGTTCTAATTAGATTTCAGCGGATGTCAGGTAAAAAAACTCTGTGGTTGCCTGGTACTGATCATGCAGCTGTAGCGACTGAATCAAAAGTAGAAAAAATGTTAATTGAAAAAGAAGGTTTAAAAAAACCAAAACAAGAATTAGGAAAAGAAAAATTTTTGGAAAAAGTAAAAGAATTTGCTAAAAACAGTCATGATACCATAATTGGACAAACAAAAAAAATGGGAGCTTCACTTGATTGGAGCCGAGAAGCCTATACTTTGGATGAAATTCGTCATAAAGCTGTTTATTCAGTATTTAAAAAAATGTATGATGATGGACTCATTTATCGTGGTTTTAGAGTTATAAATTGGTCAGTAAAAGGGCAATCAACTTGCAGTGATGACGAACTTGTTTATATTGAAAGACCAGCAAAAATTTATACTTTTAAATATAATCAAGATTTTCCAATTGCTATTGCGACTACTCGTCCAGAAACAAAATTAGGTGATACTGCAGTTGCAGTAAATCCACAAGACAAAAGATATAAAAAATTTATTGGTAAAACTTTTGAAATTAAAAATTTTGCTGATTCTGAAATTGATTTAAAAATAAAAATAATTGCCGATGAACATGTTGATATGAAATACGGAACTGGAGCAGTTGGAGTTACTCCAGCACACAGCTCAGTCGATTTTGAAATGTATTTAAAACAAAAATCTTTGGGTAATGAAATTGGCATGATTCAAATTATTGATAAAGATGGTAAAATGTCTGACAAAGCTGGCAAATATGCTGGGCTTGAAGTTTTAAAATGTCGAGAAGAAGTTTTAGAAAATTTGAAAAAAAATAATTTATTTATAAAAGAAGAAGATACAATCCAAAATGTCGGTACTTCTGATCGTTTTGGTGATGTTATAGAATCGTTGCCAATGACCCAATGGTTTATTGATGTAAACAAAAAATTTAAAATCAATAATTCAAAATTAAAAAATGTAAAAAATGGTGATAATTTTTCTTTGAAAGAACTCATGCAAATTACAGTTAAAAGTGGACAAATAAAAATTATTCCGGAACAGTTTGAAAAAGTTTATTTTAATTGGATTGATAATCTAAAAGATTGGTGCATTTCTCGTCAGATTTGGTTTGGTCATCAAATTCCTGTTTGGTACAAAACAAATTTAAAATTAAAAATGAAAAATTCAAAAGACGAAGAAAAAGATATTTATGTTGGGACAGAAGCGCCAAAAGGAAATAATTGGATCCAAGACACCGATACACTTGATACATGGTTTAGTTCTGGACTTTGGACATTTTCTACTTTGGCAAATTCAGCAGATCAAATAAAAATTGAAAATGAAAAAATAATAATTGATAGTGAAGATTTTAGAAATTTCCATCCTACTACAGTTATGGAAACTGGTTATGATATTTTGTTTTTTTGGGTTGCTCGTATGATTCTTATGACAACTTATACGTTTGGAGATATTCCTTTTAAAACGGTTTATTTGCACGGTTTAGTTAGAGATGAAAAAGGTAAAAAAATGAGTAAATCTCTAGGTAATACAATCGATCCTTTACAAATGATAGAAAAATACGGGGCTGATGCAACTAGATTATCACTTTTGATTGGTAATACTCCAGGAAATGATATGAAATTATCTGAAGAAAAAATTGCTGGTTTTAGAAATTTTACAAATAAACTTTGGAATATTAGTCGTTTTATGCTTTTAAATATTGATGAACCAAAAAACGATATTGTGATACCGAAAACAAAAACTTTAGCTGATAAATGGATTTTAAATAATTTATCAAATTTACTTACAGAAAATGAAAAACTTATAAATAATTTTAATTTATCTTTGGCTGGAGAAAAATTAAGAGATTTTACTTGGAATGAATTAGCTGATTGGTATTTGGAAATTGCGAAAATAGAAGGTGATAAATCAGAAATATTAAATTATATTTTAAATACAATTTTAAAACTTTGGCATCCATTTATGCCATTTGTGACAGAAGAAATTTGGCAAGAAATTTATGGTGAAAATAAAATTTTATTAGTAGAAAAGATGCCAAAAAATAAATTAGAAAAAATTAAAAAAATATTTTCTTTGTTTACTAAAAAACAAGACAAAATTGAAGATTTTTCTGTTTTGCAAAATATAATAATCAAAATCCGTTCTGTCAGATCAGAAAATAAAATTGAACCTGTTAAAAAGATAGATGTTATAATAAGTGCTGGAAATAAAAAAAGTTTATTAGAAAATAATAAAGAAGTGATCAAAGTTTTGTCTAGATTGGAAAAATTGGAAATTTTTGAGAAAATGGATAAACCAGAAAAATATACAGCTTGTGTAGAAAGTGGAGTGGAAATATTTTTAGATTTTTCTTCTAATTTAAATAAAGAAAAAGAAAATATTAGATTGAAATTAGAAATTGAAAAAATTAATCCTTATATAAAAAATTTACAAGAAAAATTAAATAATAAAAATTTTGTAGATAATGCACCAGAAAAAGTTGTAGAAATAGAAAAAAATAAATTGGCTGAAGCGCAAGATAAATTAAATAAATTACAAAAACAATTAGAAAATTTAAAATAATTATATGAAAATAAATACTGATTTAAAAAAAATTGAAGAAGTTTTAAATAGAGGAGTCGAAGAAATAATTGATAGAAAAGATTTACAAAAAAAAATGCAAAGCGGAAAACAACTTAGAATAAAATTAGGAATTGATCCAACAAGCCCAAATATTCATATCGGTCGTTCTATACCACTTTTAAAACTCAAAGATTTTCAAGATTTAGGTCATAAAGTTGTTTTTATAATTGGTGATTTTACTGGTGTTATTGGTGATACTTCAGACAAAGATAGTGAAAGACCAATGCTTGATCAAAAACAAATAAAACAAAACATGAAAAATTATGTTGCCCAAGCTGGAAAAATTTTGGATATAAAAAAATGCGAAATTCATTATAACAGCAAATGGCTTGGAAAATTGACTTATAAAGAAATAGGTGAAGAAGCCAATCAATTTTCTTTAGCTGAATTTATTGCTCGAGAAAATATTCGTCGTCGTCTAGATGCTGGTAGTCGGGTTTCTTTGCGTGAATTATTATATCCTTTGATGCAAGGACACGATTCAGTGGCAATAAAAGCTGATGTTGAATTAGGCGGTACTGATCAAAGATTTAATTTACTTGCTGGTAGAAAAATGCAAGAGCATTTTGGACAAGAACCACAAAATGTTTTAATGGGTCCAATCTTAGAAGGTACAGACGGACGTAAAATGAGTTCTAGTTGGGGTAATACAATAAATTTATTTGCTGAACCAAATGAAATGTTTGGAAAAGTAATGTCGATTGCTGATGAATTTATTATAAAATATTTTACACTAGCTACTCGATTTCCTTTGGAAAAAATAAAAGAAATGGAAACGGAAATGAAAAACGGAACAAATCCTCGTGATATAAAAATAAAATTAGCTAAAGAAATCGTTAAAATGTATCATAATGAAAATTTAGCAGAAAAAGCTGAAGAATATTTTATCAATACTTTTAAAAATAAAGAAATTCCTGAGGATATTATGGAAATAAAACCAAAAGATTTAAATATTTTAAATGTTTTAGTTGAAGCCGGTTTTTGTTCTAGCAATTCTGATGCTCGTCGTCAAATTTCTCAAGGAGCTATAAAAGTTAACAGTGAAAAAATAGAATCTCCAGATTTTATTTTAAAAGAAAATGATATTTTACAAAAAGGTAAAAGATTTTTTGTAAAAATAAAATAATTTTTTATGCGATTAAATAAAATATTTTTTTTATTTTTAATAGTTTTTGTTCTTTTTGCTTATTATTTTTATTATAGTATTTATAAAAAAGAGACAGTCCATGAACCGCAAATAAATTTTGAAGTAAAACAAGGAGAAACTGCTACTGAATTAGCAACTCGATTAGAAAAAGAAAAAATTATTTCTGATGCTTGGCTTTTTAAAAAATATCTAGCTTGGAATAATTTGGATAAAAAAATAAAATTTGGTAATTACACTGTTAATTCTCCTTTGACTATTGCTAATATTGCGAGTAGTTTGAATCAACCAGATTTTAATGAAAAAGAAATAACCATTTTGCCTGGTTGGGATATTCGTGATGTTGCTACATATTTTGAATCTTTAGCCATGTTTCAAGCAGAAGAAACAACTGAACTGATTGGTTTACCAGCTGTTGATTATCGAACAGCAAAAGATGTTTCTAAACCAGATGTTGATTTTGCTAAATATAAAGTTTTAAGAGATAAACCAGAGTATGTAAGTTATGAAGGTTATTTAGCTCCAGAAACAATTAGAGTTTTTGCTGATTCTGATCTCAAAGAAATTTTAGAAAAATTTATTGCTTACCGTGATTCACAATTTACTCCAGAAATGTATTTGGAAATTGAAAAACAAGGAAAAACTGTTTATCAAATTTTAACTTTAGCCTCTATTTTGGAAAAAGAAGTAAAAACTTTAGCTGATAAAAAAATAGTTGCTGATTTATTTTGGCGTCGTTTAGAAGAAAATTGGGCGCTGCAAGCTGATTCCACAGTTCATTACGCAGTTTTTAAAACCGGTACAGTGTTTACTACTTCTGAAGATAGACAAACAGATTCTTTGTGGAATACTTATAAATATCCTGGATTACCGCTTAGTCCGATTTGTAATCCAAGTTTAGATTCTATTATGGCAGCTATTTATCCGACAAAAAATAATTATAATTTTTTCTTGACTGATAGTAATGGACAAGTTCATTATGCAGTTACAAATGAACAGCATAATTATAATCGTTATAAATATTTATAATTTTTAGATATGAAAACAACAGAATTTGATTATTTTTTACCATTAGACAGAATAGCCCAAAAACCAATTGAACCACGAGACAATTCAAAACTTTTAGTTGTTGACACAAAATCAAAAAAAACAACTGATAAAAAATTTTTTGAAATAGTTGATTTTTTACAAAAAGGTGATTTGTTAGTTTTAAATAATTCAAAAGTATTTAAAGCCCGTCTTTTTGGTAGATTAGAAGCAGCTGATAGCGATTTGGATAAAAATAATATTCCAGATAAACCACTTTTAAATCAACAAGAAGTTGAAATTTTTTTAGTGCGTCAAATGGAAAATTCTGGAGTTTGGAAAGTACTAGCTAAACCAGGTAAAAGAGTTAAACCAGGTATGTTAGTTCGTTTTGCTCCTGATTTTTTTTGTAAAATAATTGCTAAAGAAATTAGTGGAGAAATTTTAGTCCAATTTGATGATGAAAAAGAAAAAATAATTGAAAAAGCAAATAAATATGGCAAAATTCCAGTGCCACCTTACGTCAAAACAGAACCAAAAAATTTTACTGATTATCAAACAATTTATGCAAAAAATGTTGGTTCAGTAGCCGCCCCGACAGCTGGTTTTCATTTTACACCAGAATTGATTGCTCGCTTAAAAGAAAAAGGAATAGAATTTGCTGAAATTACTTTGCATGTTGGTTTAGGAACATTTTTGCCAGTAAAGACAGAAGATATAGAAGATCATAAAATGCATAGTGAATATATTGAATTAGATTTAGAAAATGCAGAAAAAATAAATAAAGCTAAAAAAGAAGGTCGAAGAGTAATCGCTGTTGGCACAACTAGTGTCAGAACTCTTGAAGGAATTGCCAGTTTAGCTTCTTATCAAGACGGAAAATTGGAAGCTTTTAAAGGTGATATAAATATTTTCATTACACTTGGTTTTAAATTTAAAGTTGTTGATGCTTTGATCACAAATTTTCATTTACCAAAATCAACTTTACTTATGTTAGTTTGTGCTTTTGCTTCTAATAAATTTTATGATGGCAATCCAAAGAATTTCGCAAAAAGTTTAGTTGACGGAAAAAAGTTCATGCTCGATGTTTATGAACAAGCGATTGAAAAAGAATATAGATTTTATAGTTTTGGAGATGCGATGATAATAAAGTAAAATTAAACCTGCCTGCATACCTAACGGCATATAAACCGGTAGGCAGGAATGCAAAAGTAAAAAATAGTCTGAAATAAGGCTGTTTTTAAATTTTAGAATTAAAATTTAGGATTTTAGATTTAGGTTTTTTTAAAATTTATTTTTAATTCAATAGATAAGCTAAATAAATAAACTTTTTTAAAACAAATTTCCAGTCATTTTGTCATACCGTAACCCCGACGTTACGTCGGGGTAGAGGTATCCCTTAAACTTCTTTAATTCAATAATTGATGATTTTTAATTGTCTAATGACAATCCACTTTCTGGGGGACTCTTCGTTGTATTTTATACTTCTCAGAGTGATAAAAGTGATTGACTAATTGTTTTTTTGTTTATTCTTATATTTTCACCTATTTTTTTAATCAAAATTTAGCTAAAATAAGCGAAAAAGTGATTAATTAGGTTGACAAAACACTTATAATATGTTATTATAATTTGTTATTTAGTAATAAATAATTATCAGCACATTACAAATAATTACCATGGAGAGTAAAATGTTTGATTCAAAATTTAAAAAAATTCAGAAACTTTTTAATGAACTTTCTCCTGAAGAAAAGGAAAAATTTCTTAAAGAGAATTCCGAAGTGTTTGAGAAAAACAAAGCAGAAAATCAGGAAAAAAGGAAAAAACTTGAGAAGTTGTATGACAGCTACCTCAAAAAAATGAAAGAAATTAATTTTCTTGAAACGATAATTAATTTCTTCGCAGACAAAGATTATCGTGAGGAAGTTATCTCCAAAGCAGTGGAGATGGATATTCCTGACAACCGTATCCCTTTTCTTTTTATCACCACCAAATCCTATCTTGGGGTCAATGGTCTTATGTCTTTGGTTCACAATGGAGATAAGAAAGGTGTATCCTATCTTAGTCCAAACGAAATCAAAGATATTGTTGAAGTTCCTGAGAAAGGACTTTACGTCATCTATGACGTAGAAAATGGAAAAGAGATACTCGGAAAATCACCGAGAGAATCTGAAGAATTGATCAAAAAAGAAGGAAGATCATGTCTTACTTCTGACGAGGGTATAAACCTTTGTATTTTTACAAAGGTTCTCAGCGATCATTATGTGGATTGCACCGGCTCCCGCTATGAGGTTGATAGGGTGCCGTTTGTCGGTCTGTATGACGATGAGGTTCCTAAGTTGGGCTGGTTCGACTTTGACTTCTCGGTTGGCTTGTGGGGTTCGGCTTCTTGCCGTAGCAGGAGCTAGGGCTTTGGAATTTTGAAACTTTTGGGGGGACGGATCCAGTGGATTTGTCCCTTTTATTTTTCATCAAAACTTTCTTTAATACTTTGTTTTAGTTTTTGTTTTAACTTGTAACTATTAGCATGACTTAAAACACCAAGATAAGAATTTATCGATTGAGTAAGAAAGAATTTATCAATTTTTTTATTTTTATATTCTTTTATTCTTAATTTAATTTTTTTTAAAATTCTACGCTTGGTCTTTGTTCTCAAAACAGTAGCTTTGGGTAAAATTACATACCCTAAATAATCTACACCCTGACTACACTTTCTGATTGAAATTTTGTTTGGATGTAAAGACATTTTTAATTTTTCTTTTATAAAATTATCTATTTTAATTAAATTATTTATTAAATAATTTTTATCCTGATGAATAATAACAAAATCATCAGCATAACGAATATAATATTTTATTTTTAAATTTTGTTTAATAAATTGATCTAATTCATTTAGGTAAACATTTGCAAAAAGTTGGGATGTTAGATTTCCGATTGGTAATCCTTTTTTATCTTTGTTTATACTAAATTCAGATTCAAAACTATTAATAATTTCTTTTAATAAACATACTAATTCTTCATCTTTTATTTTTTCAGAAATTATTTTTATGAGTATGTTATGATCAATGCTAGAAAAAAATTTTTTTATATCACATTTTAATACAAAACATTTATTATGAGTTTGATTAACTTTATTTAAAAAAACTTTTAATCTACTTATTGCTTTATGAACACCTTTATTTTTTCTAGAAGAATAAGAATCAAAAATAAAAATTGGATCAAAGATAGGATAAATTATGCGATGAATTGCATGATGAATTAGCCTATCTTTTACTAATGCTTTATGAATGTGTCTTTTTTTAGGATCATTAATATAAAAATCAGTATATTTATTATGTTTATATTTTTTATCTATTAAATCATTATGAAGATTAAATAAATTATCTTCTAAATAAAGTTCAAAATTTTGGACATCTATTTTATTTCTTTTACCTTTTTTAAATTCATCCCATGCTAAAAGTAAATTGTTCATTGAAATAATATCATTAAAAATATTTTTATAAATTTTCATATGCAAAATTTTGATCAAATAAAAAATGAGGCTCCGATTCTTAAAAAAACAGTTGACTTATATAAAGAATATTATTTTTATGCCAAAACTTTTCCTAAAAAAGATCAATATATGCTTGGAAAAAAATGTGAAGAATATATTATTTCTTTTTTAGAACTAATTTTATCAGCGATGAGTTTAAAAAGACAAGACAAGAAGATAAAATTAATAGAAGCAAATAATAAATTTGATACTTTGAAAGTTTTACTTAGAATGGAAAGAGAATTAAAAATAATTGATAATAATAAATATATAAAACTGGAAAGTCAAATACAAGAAATAGGCAGGATGTTAGGTGGTTGGATTCGTTTTCTTTGATAAAAATAGAAACGCCCATAAGGACGTTTTTTTTGTATTTTAGAGGCTACGGCAAGAAGCTGAACCCCACTTGTCATTCGAGTTGTCAAAGTTGTTCCAGTTCAACTTAGGAACTTCATCGTCATACAGATTGACATTCGGCACCCTATCATCCTCATAGCGGGAGCTTATTTTTTACTGATTTTCATCTGTTTGCACTGGAATTAGAGGTTTACTGATTAAAATCTTATATACTCATTTTTCCTGTATTTTATTTTGTAGTTTTTAAACTACTCCAAAAATCAGTAAGTAGCATCTAAAATCTTTACTACACACTTTTAATAACCTTGATTATTAAAATCTGGTAATTTAAAGTTTTAGGATTTCAGCGATTTTAAACCTTGATCTAAAATTCATTAGCTTACTTTCAATAATACTATAACATTTTTTATTTATTTTTATCAAATCTTTTTTCCTTTTTACTTTTTCCTTTTTAATTTATTTTATGCTATAATATAAAAAATTAATCTAAAAAATATTTATGAATAAAAAAAGTTTTGTTTTTATTTTTGTTTTATTTCTGAGTTTAAGTTTTTTATTCTCTAAAAATGTTTTTGGGACAGATATAAACACAATTCCTGAAGTTTCAATTAAAGATTCTAAATTTAAAGCAAAATATATTTCCCAAACTGTAAATGATCCGATAGAAATTATAGCTGGTGAAACAAAAAATGTAATTTTTAAATTTCAAAATGTTGGAAATACAACTTGGGACAATAGTGGAGCAAATTATATTTCCGCTTATACCATGGAAGAACGCTATCATAATAGTATTTTTGCTGGTAAAAATTGGTTAGAACCAAGTCAAACTGCAAAAATGACACCAGACAAAATAGCAGCAAAAGAATTTGGTGAAATTAACGTTGATTTTTCTGTGCCAACTGATACAAAAGCTGGTGAATATATAGAAAAATTTTATTTAGCTGCTAGAAATTATTCTTGGTTAGAAGGTGGTTATTTTTATGTAAAAATAAAAGTTGTAGAAAAACCAACATATGTTTTTAAAAATTATTTATATTTAGAAGATGAAGGAGAAGAAGTTACACAATTACAAACAAAATTAAAAGAACTTGGTTATTTTGATCATGAAATTACTGGTTATTTTGGCGAAGTGACAAAACAAGCTGTAATTGCTTTTCAAAAAGATAATAAATTAGCACCTTACCCAGGTTGGATTGGCGAAGGTACAAGAGCTTTGCTTAATAATTCTAATTTAAGTTCAAAAACGAATACACAAACAAAAACAGATTATTCTAATGTTAGTGATTTAATTCCAACAACTGAAAAAGATAATGTTGAAGTAAAAACTGCCGAAGGTGAAGCAAAACTTGTCATGATAAATAAAAAAGAAATTCAAGCTAAAGGTGGTGAAAGAATAAAAATTATTTTAGCTTACCAAAATTTAAGCACTGAAGATTGGTCAGATTATTCTTTTGTTTTGTCAGAACAAAATGATGGTGATTTTAGTGATGACAGTTGGGAAGCAAAAGAAATTATTTTAAATAAAGAAAATTCAGTAGAAAAATGGGGAATAGCCAAAGAAAGTTTTTATATAAATACTCCAAAATATTCTGGTGAATATAATTTTAGTATAGTTTTAAAAATTGGTGATAAAATATTGTCGGATACAATTACAAATATAAAAGTTGTTGTTTCAAAAGATGCTTCTTCAAATTTTATTGGTTCAAAATACAGTGAATATGATTCTGAAGAAGAGGAAGAAATTTTTACACCGCGTTTTGATGAGCCAACTATCAGAGTTGGTATTTGGCGTGATCCAGATGATGGCGAAGTTTATTTTAAATCAAATGAAGACACTTACATTGTTTATAAAGGTTCAAAAAAAATGGGTGAATTAGAAAAAGGAAAAACAGCTAAAATGCATTATGATGGGGGAATTTATACTTATGAAACTGATGAATTGTATTTTTCTACTAGTAATTTTATTAGGCTTGTTCCAGAAAAAAACAATCGTGCTGTTTTTGAATTAACAAATTATGATCGGCTTGTTTCTTGGAAAGGAGCAGTTAATTTTAACACTTATCGTGGTGTTTTTGAATATCGTACAACTGAAGATGGTTCTCATAATTATGTTATAAATGAACTTTTGCTTGAAGATTATGTAGCTGGAATAGGCGAAACCTCAAATTTATCAGATATTGATTATATAGAAGCACTTTTGACCGCAGCTAGAACTTATGCTTATTATACAATGACTAATACTGACAAACATGCTTCAAGATATTTTGATGTTGTAGCTAATACAGGCGATCAATTATTTTTAGGTTATGCTAGTGAAGTTTTAATGCCAAGAGTTGTGGAAGCAGCTAATAATACTCGTGGTTATATGGTTACTTACAAAGGAGAAATAGTAATTACTCCTTATTATGCAAACAGTGATGGCCGAACAAGATCTTGGACAGAAGTGTGGGGCGGATCTGCAAAACCGTGGTTAGTATCAGTTATTGCTAAATATGACAAAATGTATCCAAAAGCTATGCTTGGGCATGGAGTTGGAATGAGTGCTCGTGACGCTGCCTACATGGCGGATAGAGAAGATGTAGGTTTTAAAGATATTTTAAAATATTATTACACAGGAGTGAATGTGGAGAAAGTCTACGAATAATTTTAGAATTAAGATTTTAGATTTATGAGTTTATTTGCTAAAAATTTTAATTCTAAAATCTAGAATCATAAATCATAATTTGTCTGCTTGATTTTTTTTGAAAAATGAGGTAAAATCTAAAAAAGATTATTTTATTTTAATTAAAATAAATATGAGTGGACATAATAAATGGAGCAATATCCAACATAAAAAAGGTGCTGCTGACGCCAAAAAATCCAGCATTTTTACAAAATTAGCCAGACATATATCTGTTGCTGCACAAAAAGGTGGTGGCGACCCAACAATGAATTTTTCTTTGCGTTTAGCAATTGAAAAAGCTAAAGCAGTAAACATGCCAAAAGATAATATTGAAAGAGCCATCAAAAAAGGTACAGGTGAAGATAAAGACGGAGCAGTTTTTCAAGAATTTTTATATGAAGGTTTTGGGCCAGCAAGTAGTGCGATTTTAGTGGAAACGGTTTCAGATAATAGTAATCGTACGATTACTGAAGTAAAAAATATTTTTACAAAAAACGGTGGTAATATGGGTGGAGCCGGTTCAGTAAAATGGCAATTTGAACAAAAAGGAGTTATTAGATTTGTAAAAGAAGAAAAAGATAAAATAAATAATTGGGAAGAAATGCAATTAAATTTAATGGACGGAGGAGTTGAAGATATTTTAGAAACAGAAGAAGGTATAGAATTATATAGCTCAAAAGAAAATTTTCAAAAAATGTTAGAAACTGTTGAAAAAAATAATATTGAAATGATTGATTCTGGATTAGAATGGGTAGCAAAAGAAAAAATAGATTTAAGTGATGAAGATAGTGAAAAATTAGCAAATTTTGTAGAAAAAATGGAAGATTTAGATGATGTAAAAGCTGTGTATACAAACGAGAAATAAAATAAATTAAAAATTAAACCTGCCTACCGACAGACAGGAATGCAAAATTAAAAAATAGTCTTAGACAAGACTGTTTTTTTATTTAATTTTTTTAGTAAAAGACTTTTCACTTTAGACGTTAGACTTTTGGTCATTTTTTGTGTTATAATAGTTTTGTAAATTAATTTTATTATGAAATATTTTTTAGGAATAGCTGTCATGGCTTTAGGAGCAATTTTGGTCATAAAAACTGAATGGTTTTTAGAAAATTTTGGTCGGATTGATTGGGCAGAAGAACATTTAGGTGTGGAAGGTGGCAGTCGTTTAATGTACAAGATAATCGGGATTTTATTTATCGTGGGTTCTTTTTTGGGAATGACTGGGATGCTCGGAGAAATTTTTATTTCAATTTTTGGTAAAGCTTTTGGTCTTTAATTTTTTTTTATGTCTTATCATAGCGGTAACAATTTAATAGATCCAAGTATAATTTTTGAAAAAGCACACCTTCATGAAGGTATGCATATTGCTGATTTTGGATGTGGTAGAACTGGACATATTGTTTTTACTGGTTCAAAAATTGTTGGAGATCGAGGGATTGTTTATGCAATCGATATTTTAAAAGATGTTTTAGATGCTATCATAGCACGAGCAGAAATAGAATTTATAAATAACATTGAAACAGTTTGGGCTGATTTGGAAAAAAGAAATTCTCTTTCAATTGTTCCAAAAACTTTAGATGTTGCCTTTTTTATTAACGTTTTATATCATTTTAAAGATTCCGAAATATCATTATCAGAAGCAGCTCGTATTTTAAAAGAAAAATCTAGAATCGTTATTGTCGATTGGAGTAAAAAATTAAGTGGATTAGGACCAACTGAAAATGAGTTTGTTGATTTTACAAAAATAAAAAATTGGGCTGAAAAAAATAATTTTGTTGTTCAAGAAGAATTTGATTTAGGAAATTATCACCATGGAATAATTTTATTTAGAAATTAAAAATATGAAAACAAAAAAGGAGCTTGGAAATCGGGGTGAACAAATAGCGACCGATTTTTTATTTAAATTAAATTATGATATTGTTTGTCGTAATTTTAAAATTCGTGAAGGAGAAATAGATATTATTGCTTGGCATAAAAAAAGTTTTTTAGGGGATACTTTATGTTTTATTGAAGTCAAAACTCGTCAAGGTGAAATTGGTAGTGCTGAAAGAGCAGTAGATAAAATAAAAATAAATAAAATGTTAAAAACAGCAAAAATATTTTGTTTAAAAAATAATATTGATAGTTCAAATATTCCAATTCAATTTGAAGAAATAAGTATTTATATAAATAATGAAAAAGATTATAAAATTTTTCATTATGAAATACCATTTTAAATTAAAAATTCAACCTGCCTGCCGGTTTACGTGCCGTTAGGCATGTAGGCAGGAATTAAAAATTAAAAAACGATTTGAAAATTATTTTTATTTTTTAGAAACTTTTTTATCTAAATAAATTTTCTGAATAAATAAACTTTTTTTAAAGCAGATTTCCATTTACTTTTGTCATTCTGAACCCGACGATTAGTTGGGTGAAGAATCCCTTAGATGTTTTTGATTCAATAATTATTAAATTATAATTGATTAGTGGTAATTCACTATCTAAGGGACTCTTCGGCTTCGCCTCAGAGTGACAAAGTGTACAGATAACTGTTTTTTTATATATTTTTGTCTATTTATTTTTTATCAAAATTCACCCAAAATAAGAGAAAAAGCGAACAAGATGGTTGACAAAAGATTGAAAATATGCTATACTATTGATTGTAGGCTAGCATTATAAATATGCTGGTTTTTTTATTAAAAAATTAATTTATTAATAATTTATAAATATGAGTTCAGAAGTTTCAAAACAAATTCAATTTATTTGTGAAGAAAAAGGTCTTAATTATGAAACTGTAATTGATGCTTTGCAAACTGCTTTGGCAGCTGCTTACAGAAAAGATTTTGGAAATAAACAACAAAATGTCCAAGTTATTTTTGATCCAGAAACAGGTGATATGAAAGTTTGGGATGAAAAAGAAGTTGTAGCTGATATTGAAGCTGAAAAATTGGAAAAAGATGCTGAAGAATTAACAAAAAGAAGAGAACAAGCGTTACAAGAAGAAAGAGAATTAACCGAGGAAGAAATTGCGGATTTAGTAAGATTTAATCCAAGAAATCAAATAATGCTTTCTGAAGCTAAAACTCACAATAAAAAAGCAAAAATTGGAGATATTTTAAAAATTGATTTAGAAGTTCCTGGTAATTTTGGTCGTATGGCTGCTATGACAGCTAAACAAGTTATTATTCAAAAACTTCGTGAAGCTGAAAGGGAAACTGTTTTTGATGATTTTAAAAAACAAGAAGGAATGATAGTTCAAGGTGTTGTTCAAAGAAGAAACAGAGAAGGTGGTTATATCATTGATTTAGGAAAAATTACTGGAATTTTACCACAAGGTGAAACTGTCTCTCGTGATCGTTATAATTTAGGAAATAGAATGAAATTTTATTTGATGTCAGTAGAAACTGGCGTGCGTGGTCCTGAAATAATTTTATCTAGAAAAGCTAATAAAATGGTTGAAGTAGTTTTGGAACAAGAAGTTCCTGAAATAGCCAATGAAGAAGTTGTAATCAAAGGTATTGCTCGTGATGCTGGTAGTAGAGCAAAAGTTGCTGTATTTACTGAAGATGAAAATATTGATCCAATTGGTTCTTGTATTGGACAAAGAGGCAGTCGTATAAATGTAATTATTGAAGAATTAGGTGGAGAAAAAATTGATGTGATTTTGTATTCTAATAAAGCTGAAGAATATATAAAAAATTCTTTGGCACCTGCTAAAATTGAAAAAGTTGAATTAGATAAAGAAAATAAAGAAGCTGTGGCAAAAGTTAATAGTGATCAATTTTCTTTAGCAATTGGTAAAGATGGACAAAATGTACGTCTTGCTACTGAACTTACAGGATGGCAAATTTCGGTTGTTGATTTGGGAAATGAAACTGCAGTCAGCAGTGAAGATACTCCAGAAAAAGTAAAAGATGTAATTTCTGAAGAAAATAAATAATTTTTTTGGAAAAATATTATATGAATAGTAGTATAAATTATTGGGAAAAAATTTTAAAAACCCCTTCTCCTAAATATAAAGAACTTTTTATTAAAGAGAATAATTTTTTAATTAAAAATATTTCTAAAAATGCAAAAGTGTTGGAAGTTGGTTGCGGTAACGGAAGAAATATTGAGACAGTTTCGGTAAATACTAAAAATATAATAGGAATTGATATTGATCCGGAAGCAGTAAAAATTTCAAAAGAAAAATTTGTAAGCGTCCCAGAAATAAAAATAAAAGAAGATAATGTTTTTGATTTGTCTTTTTCCGATAAAGAATTTGATGTTGTTTTTACACTTATAACATTAGTTAATTGGGAAGATAATAAAATAAAAGCTTTAAAAGAAATGAAAAGAGTTTTAAAAGATGGTGGAAAAATAATAATCAGTGTTTATTCTGAAGATGCTACAAAAAATAGAATTTTGCAATACGAAGATATTGGCTTGGATGTAAAGGAAATAAATGGCAATAAAATAGTTCTTGATGTAAAAAATGCCACGATTTCTGAACAATTTTCTCTTTTAGATATCGAAAATATGGCCAAGGAAGTTAATATGGAAATTAATAATATTGAAAAAATTGAAGGGCTAGCTTATATTTTTGAATTAAATAAAAAATAAGATATTTAAAATAAAAACAGTCTTAGAAAATAGGACTGTTTTTTTGTTTATTTTTTTAATTCATAAATCCTAAATTTTAATTCTTTAATCTTTTGACTTTTTGGCTCGCATTTGCTATAATCCCATCGTTATTTTTAATGATTATTTATGTCTGGAATTTTTAATCTGATTTTATTACAGCCAATTTTCAATATTTTTGTATTTATCTATAATTTAGTTCCAAATGTTGCTTTAGTTATCTTGATTATTACAATTTTGATAAAAGTAATTTTATATCCTTTTAATAATAAATCAATTAAAGCCCAAAAAGAATTGAGTGAATTACAACCAAAATTAGAAGAATTAAAAACAAAGTATAAAGGTGATCAACAAAAAATTGCAACCGAAACAATGAAAATATATAGTGAAAATAAAATTAATCCTTTTAGTTCTTGTTTGCCTTTGCTTATTCAACTTCCAGTTTTTATTGCGCTTTATTGGGTTTTGCGTTCAGTTTTAGATCCAAATCAAGATTTTGCGATGCTTTATTCTTTTATAAAAAATCCAGAAAATATAAATCCGATAGCTTTTGGTTTTAATTTAACAGAAATTGGTTCTTGGACAAATTTAGTTCTAGCTGTTTTGGCTGGTGCTGCTCAATATTTTCAAACTAAAATGTTTACTAAGAAAAAAGCTCCAAAAGTTGCTGGCGAAGCTTCCAAAGACGAAGATATGGCCAGTATGATGAATAAACAAATGCTTTATATGATGCCAATTATGACAATACTTATTGGTTATAAACTTCCAGCTGGGCTAACTTTGTATTGGTTTTTATCAACAATTTTGACTTGGTTACAACAAATGGTTTTATTTAAGAAAAAAGATGAAAATAAAAATGAAATAGATAAAGATGTAGTGGAAGGAAAATTAGTAAAATAAAAGTTATAAACAGTCTTGAAAAATAGACTGTTTTATTTTAGAAAAATTTTATTTAATTGTGTTATAATCTAAATAGATTTATTTAAATTATTTTTTTATGAAAAAAAATACAAAAATTTTATCAGTCTTTTTGGTTGTTTTGTTAATTGGAATTTTATTTTTTTCTGTTTTTAGAGAAGAAAAAAACAAAAAAGAAAATGAAGAAAAAATAATACAATTTGCCGAAGGAATTACAGTTATTGAAAATAATCAAGAAAAAATAGTAAAGGATGAAAACGAAAAATTTGAGTTAAAAATAGATAAAGATTGGAAATTGTCTAAAACTACTAATATACTTAATATTATTGTAGAAGATAATGAATTAAATGGTGAAGCACAAAGATCTTTTTTTGTTTCAAAAGGCGATCTTTTTGAAGATAATTTTAAAGATGAAATAGAAAATTGGTTAGAATTACAAAATAGTGTTTGCCCAAAATGTTATTCTGTTGAAGAATATAAAAATTTAGATGGTCTGGAAGTTGTAGTTATAAGAGATAATGTTGCTATTAATGACCAAAAAGATATTTTATTTATTAAAAATAATTTTTTATATGGGATTTCTACTGTCAATTTATCTATGGAAGAAATAAAAAATATTATTAATGACATGAAATTTTTAAATTAATTTTTTATGAAAAGGAGGGTTTATATTATTTTTTTTATTTTCTCTTTTTTTGTTTTGGGTAATATAAATAAAGTTTGTGCCCAAGAAAATGATTTTATCTTTCCAGTAAAAGATCCAAAAGTTTCTATTGAATTTGGAGAAAGTTGGTATGCCGGCGAACAAACTGGTTGGCTTAGGGGTCATTTGGGTGAAGATTTTTTAGGTCCTGTAGGTACAGACGTTTTTGCTGTTAACAATGCAATTGTTGCGAGTGTTGGTAAATGGGACAAAGAAACTTATACTGAAAAAAAATGTATACTAATTAATAATGAAGAAAAATGCACTTGGATTAATCACAAAACTCACGGTTGGGGACCGACAATAGCTTTAGAACATAGTTTAGAAAATGGTTTTTATAATTTAGAAAATACTACTTTAGATCCTGTTCTATTAAATAAACCAATAAATAAAGTTTATTCTTTGTATGGTCATTTGGATAATGTAGATAAATTTAATGTTGGAGATAAAATTTTACGTGGTGAAAAAATTTCTGAAATTGGAGATATTTCAAATTGGACTACAAAACATTTACATTTTGAAATAAAAAATCAGGATGCTTTTAATACAGATATTTTAAATGGAGTTGGTGCCGGTTATTCAAAAGTTGATAATTATACTCCCAACCATTATTCACCAAGTATTTTTTTAAAGAATAATGGAGAAAAAAATTTTTCTTTTCAAGAGTCTCTAGAAAAAATTCCATCTTCAAATTTCCAAATAGAATTTTTGAATAATAAAGAAACTTTAATTGTACAAAAAAATTCTGAACTGGAAATAAAAATAAAAATTAAAAATCTTGGTTCAGATATTAAAGCTGGTGATCTATCTTTTAACGTTGTAAATGGAGTTGAAAAAAATAAAATATTTAAACACCAAACTTGGTTAACTGCTTTGCGTCCAGCATTATTTAATCAAAATTTAAAATCTGGAGAGGAAACTGAAATTTCTTTCTTTATAAATACTCCAAGTGAAAATGGAGATTATGAATTTGAATGTTTATTAGTAAAAAATAATACTTGGGAAAAAATATCTTCTGTAGAGAATTTTAAGATTTCTTTGCGAGTTGGTGATGCAGTGTTTTCTTTTTTAGAAAATGAAAATTTAGAGGAGCAAAAGTCATTAGAAAATGAAAAGACAGATGAAAATTTTATAGAAAAAATAAAAAATGATATTATCCAAAAAACAGATCAAATAATAGAAAAAATTAAAAACATTTTTAACTGTGATTCAACAGCGAGTTTGGATGAAATAATTGAAAATCCTTCGGAAGAGCCAGAGGAATTAAATTTAGAAAAAAATTTTTCTGTAATTTTTCCAGAAACTTTATCATATACAACTAATACTAATCATTTATTTTTATCCGGAACAAAAACAGCTAATTTAGAAAAAATTTATATCAATAGCAGTTCACAAGAAATTTCTTTTACTTCAACGACTTGGCAAAAAGAAATTTTCTTAAATTCTGGTGAAAATAATTTTATTATTTCAGCTGACGAAGTAACTTCTAGTATAAATTTATCAATAAATTTTCAAAAAAATTTAAAATTACCAGTTATTTCTTTTAGACAAAACGAAAGTAATTTTGAACATAAAACAGAAACTGAAATTATATGGAGTGGGGAAGACGCTGATTTTTATGATCTGGAATTTAAAAAAAATGATGGCGAATGGCTAAAAATTTTTACAATGACTACAAACACTATTTTTGCGACAACTACTGAAATTGGTGACGAAATTTTTGCCCGAATTAGAAGTGGCGACACACAAAATAATTTTACTGATTGGGTAGAAGCAAATTTTGTCGTTGATTTTTCGCGTAAAGTTGTAATAAATGAAATAGCTTGGATGGGTGTAAATTCTAGTCGTAGTAATTATGAATGGTTAGAACTTTATAATAATACTAACGAAGACATTGATTTAGATGGTTGGAAATTAGTGGTCGGCAATTTTTCTGGTGTCAGTTCTACAATTTATTTAAATGGAGTAATAAAAAATAATGATTTTCTTTTACTGGCTAGAAATTCTAAAGTTTTTTTAAATATTTCTAATTATTTATTATTTAATTTTGCTATTCATAATACTGGAGCTAAAATAATTTTGTATGATAATTTAAATCAAATAATAGATGAAACTGATCAGAAACAAGCTTGGTTTGGTGGAGAAGTTGGAGAAAAATATAGAACTTTAGAAAGAATTAATCCAAATATATCAGGTAATCTACAAAACAATTGGCAAAGTAATGAAATTTTTCATTATAATTCAGAAAGTACTGGCAATGTTCCTATTTTTGGTAGTCCAAATCAGCCAAATAATAATTATTTTTATTTACCAGAGAGTTATGAATATTATTATCCGAATTTTTGGGATGAAAATAATACTTTTGTTTTAAAAAAAGAACATAGTCCTTATTTATTTTATAATTTAAATATCCCAATTAATCATAAAATTGTTGTTGAACCCGGAGTTATAATTTATGGAGTCCATAGTGATGCAAAAATAAAAGTACTTGGAGAATTTGAATTAAATGGGAGTGAAGAAGAAAGAATTTCTATAACTTCTCGTTTTGATTCAATAAGTGGTGGAAAATATTTAAATTTTAATTCTAATCCGCAAACAAGAGATTGGAAAAATATTGAAATATTAACTGGTGGAAAAATGTCTGCTAAATATACTGATTTTAAATATGGAGGAAAAAAAGATTATATAGGTTCACAATCTTATGAAAATATAATAAAAAATTGTGGTGGCGAAGTAACTTTTGATAATATTAAAATCAGTGATTCTTTTATTAGTTCTGCTTCTAAAGATGCTCTGATTTATAATAGCGGAAAAATTAAAATAGAAAATTCTTCTTTTTTTGGTAGTACAAAATTTTTGTTTAATGAAAACCAAGGTGAAGTAGTAGCTGAAAAAAATATTTTTTCTGGTTTTGCTGATGATTATTTGCTGTATTTTACAGACAGATTGCCGGTAAAATTTGAAAATAATTATTTTGAAAATAGTATTAAAACAATAGGTGTTAATTTGGCCACAATTAATGAAGATTTAAATTTTGATTCCGAAGATAATTATGTTTTTAGAGTTTTGAACATCGGTGCATCTAGCACAGTAAATTTAACAGCTGGGACAGAAATGAAATTTTTACCAGGAGGTAAATTAAATGTTTATGGAAAATTGTTTGCTTATGGAGAACAAAATAAACAAATTTCAATTTCTGGATCTGGATCTTTTTCAGGAATTTTTGTGGCGGGCGGTGAATTGTTTGGAGAATATTTAAATATAAAAAATAGCGGATATTTTTCTAATATAAATGATTATTTTGTGGCAGGAGTTGATGAAACTTACGGTTTGTGGTTGATAAATGAAGCCAAAGTAAATTTAATAAATTCTTCTTTTTTAGATACTAGAAGACCTGGAGCAATAATTTATAGTCAAAATTCTAGTTTATCTCTAAAAAACTCTTATCTTGGTTGGGTAAATAATTATGAAAAATTATCTTCTTGGTATGATAACGGAATAAATTTATTTAATAGTAATTTGTATTTAGAAAATACTGTTTTCCAAAAGATGGATTTAGTGATTGATAATAATTTATCGACGACAACGTATCAAAATATGTCCCGAGAAAATTTTCAAGATTTATTTTGTCAACAAAACCGACTTGTTTGGACACCACTTAATTTGTTTGATTTTAATCCTTGTTCTACTGAGAAAACTGCCATAGTTAATAATAATTTATTTTTAATAAATAAAGAAGAATTAGATTTAAACGAATCTGCTAGTTTAGAAGATGCTGAACAAAAAGAAATGTTAGAAAGTAATGAAGATAAAATTGGCAATGAATTGCAAGAAAATAAAAATTGCGAAACTGATGCTCTCTTTTTAGAAGTTAAAAATTCTATTGAAGATATCGAAAAAGACGAAATAGTTATTCAATCAGAATTGTTTTTGGATAATGAACAAAAAAATTTTACTAGTTCGGAAAATGAAAATTTGGAAACTAACATTTTGTTTTTAGAGAATAATATTTTAAAAACAGATGAAGAAAATAATCTGTCTGTTCAACCCGAATTAATTTTGGAAGATAAACAAAAAGAAACGATTGATGAAAATCCTGTTTTTTTGTTAAAAAATATTTAGAAGGCAAATAACTTATCTATTGCTTTTTGTTATATTTCTTTGCTATTATAAAGAAATATGATAGATATACTAAAAAATTCAATAATCAAAACTTTGGTCTTTTTTGATATGTATGACCATCCTTTAACAACGGTAGAGCTTTTTGAATTTTTATTTTTTGATGGAGAAAATTTGTCCTGTGAAGAAAATTTTAAAAAAATAGAAAAAATGACTTTTGGCGAATTTATTTCAGAAATTGAAAAATATAAAAATGATAAAGAAATAGATTTTAAAAATGGTTTTTGGTTTTTGCGAGGTCGAGAAGATAATATTGTTTGTAGATTAAAAAGATGTAAAATTTTGGATCATAAAATGTTTATTGCTAAAAAAGCAATAAAAAAAATTTCGTCTTTACCTTTTTTGCGGGCAGTTTTTGTTTGTAATACTTTGACTTATGGAATTGTTGACGAAAAAAGCGATATTGATGTTTTTGTAATCGTAAAAAAAAATCGTTTGTGGCTTAGTCGTTTTTTGATTACTTGTTTATTGTCAATTTTTGCGCTGAGACGAACAAACAAAAAAGTTACTGATAGAATTTGTCTTAGTTTTTACGTGACGGATAATTCTTTAAATTTAAATTCAATTAAAATAAGCGGTTTGGATATCTATTTACTTTATTGGATAAAAAATTTGATTCCAGTTTATGACCCAGATAATTTAAAAAATAGTTTACAAAAAGCTAATGTTTGGGCGGAAAGATATTTTAAAAATCAAAAATATTTATTTACCAGTGCCGATGTTTGGAAAATAGAAAATTCAAAATTTAAAGATAGAATTAAAAATATTTTAGAAAAAATATTTTCAGGGATTTTTTTTGATACAGTAGAAAATATTTGTCGTTTTTTTCAAAAAATAAAAATGAAAAGTAAGGCAGAGTGGCGTCGAGAGGAAAAAGCCGTGATTATAAATAATAACATGTTAAAATTCCATGAAAATGATCGACGACGTTTTTATCAAAAAAAATGGTTAGAAAAATGTTTGGAAAATGGCATAAAAAATAATTATGAATAAAATAAAAAAAATAATTGAATTTTTATTATGTCTCTATATTTTTATTTTACCTTGGCAAACCATTTTGATTTTTAAAGAAAATTTTATTGTTGATTATAAAAATCAATTTGGCACTCTGGGTTTGTATTTTTCCGAAATTATTTTATGGCTACTTATAATTTTTGTCATTATTTTTTTTATTAAAAAAATAAAAACTGAAGGGAAAATAAATTTTTTTTGGAGTTTGGATCGTAAATTTATTTTTAGTGGATTTTTGTTTTTGTCCTATTCTTTTTTAAGTATTATTTGGTCTTTTGATAAAGAATTGGCTTGGCAAAAAAGTTTACAGATTTTAGAAATGTTTTTATTTTTTTTAATTTTACTTTTGAATTTTGTTGATTATAAAAAAATTTTAAAAGTTTTAGTTTGGAGCTCAATTTTTCCTGGCGTTTTAGGTATTTATGGATTTTTAACACAATCTTTTTTCGCGAATAAATTTTTAGGATTAAGTTTTTACGATGCATCTTTTTCTGGTCCGTCAATAATTGCGGGTGATACTATTGGTCGTTGGTTAAGAAATTACGGTAGTTTTCCACATCCAAATTTTTTTGCTGGGTTTTTATTAGTATCTTTTCTGGCATCTTGTTTACTGTTTAAAATTGAAAAAAATAAAATATTTATTTTTTTAATAATGTGCTTACAATTGATGTCTTTATTTTTTACTTTTTCTCGCTCTGCTTTTTTAAGTTTATTTTTTTTGTTAATGTTTTTATTATATTTTTTTAGAAAAGATTTTAAAATTTTTTTTAGAGAAAATAAAATATATTTTTTAGCTTGTTTTTGTTTAGTTGGTTTTTTATTTTTAATTTTCAAACCTTTAATTTTTACTCGTTTAGCTGGACAGACTTTAGCAGAGCAACGTTCTTATTCTGAAAGAAGTGAATTAAATTTTGAATCAATAGAAATTATCAAAAATAATTTTTTATTTGGGATTGGAGCTGGAAATTATATTTTTGCAGTATTAAAAAATAATCCAGAAAAAATGCCTTTTGCTTATCAACCTGTTCATAATATTTTTTTATTATTTTTTGCCGAGTTTGGTCTTTTTGGGACAGTCTTTTTTATAAGCATGTTATATTTTTTTAGTAAATTTTATCTAAATTTTTCAGAAAAAAAATATAATTATGTTTTAATAATTTTTTGCTTGTTTTTGCCAATTTTCTTACTTGACCATTATTTTTATTCTTTTTATTCAGGAATGGCTTATTTTAGCCTTATTTGTTTTATTTTTTTTGGTTTATCCTCAGATAATCCACTTTTTTTCCCCAGAAAAGCAAAAAATGGCTTAAATTAGCCAATTGACAGTTTATTTTTTTGAAGTTATACTGTATTTATTACATTAAAAATCCAGTTTAGGTATTAGCGTGAATTGTCGCTGCTTTGAAGGCCATGTTTTCTGACAGGCATCATGATCTTCTATTAACGGTCGTCATCTCAGGCTAATATCTAAATTGGATTTTTTTTCTTGATTTTTTGTTTTGTGAGTGATATTATTTTATTATAATAATTAAAAAATAAAAATATGATTTTGATTAAAGACATTGCTAAGTTTGTTGGTCAAGAAGTCGAAATTAATGCTTGGGTTTATAATTTCAGATCTTCTGGAAAAATAGCTTTTTGGCAACTTAGAGACGGAAGCGGATTTGTACAGGCAATTTTATCGAGCTCTGATTTAAGTTTAGATAAATGGCAAAATGCTGAAAAAGTAACGCAAGAAAGTTCAGTGAAAATTTTTGGTTTGGTTAGTAAGCATCCAAAAAAAGAAGAATATGAAATTCAAGTTAAAGATTTTAGTTTTTTTCAAATAGCTGATGAATATCCAATTAGTAATAAAGATCATGGTATTGAATTTTTACAAGATAATCGCCATCTTTGGCTTAGATCAAAAAGACAGTGGGCAATTCAAAGAGTTCGTAATACTTTGATTTTAGGACTTTACGAATTTATGGAAAAAAATGATTTTATAAAAATAGATTCGCCAATTATTACTCCTAATGCGGGAGAAAACACGACCGATTTATTTGAAGTAAATTATTTTGATGATAAAGCCTATTTATCACAAACAGGTCAACTTTACATTGAAGCCGCAATTTTTTCTCATGGGCGTGTGTTTGATTTTGGACCAACCTTTAGAGCTGAAAAATCAAAGACACGAAGACATTTAACTGAATTTTGGATGATGGATGCAGAAATGGCTTTTGTAAATTTAGATGAAAATTTAAAAATTCAAGAAGAATTGATTCGTTTTATGGTTTCAAAAGTTTTAGAAAATAATAGATATGAACTTGAAATTTTGGAACGTGATACAAAAGTTTTAGAAAATATTGTTAAACCTTTTTATCGCTTTACTTATTCAGAAGCCTTAAAAGAATTACATGAACTTGGTAGTGATATAAAAGATGGTGATGATTTAGGAGCTGATGATGAAACTATGCTGACAAAAAAATATGATAATCCAATTTTTATCACTAATTATCCAGCTGAAGTAAAAGCTTTTTATATGGAGAGAAATAAAAATGACAACAGTAAAGCAGAATGTGCTGATTTGCTGGCTCCAGAAGGATATGGGGAAATTATTGGTGGTTCTCAGAGAGAAGCTGATTATGTAAAATTAAAAGAATCTATAGAAAAAAATTCTCTACCTCTAAAAGATTTTGAATGGTATTTGGATTTAAGAAAATATGGCAGTGTTCCTCATGGTGGTTTTGGTTTTGGTTTAGAAAGAATAGTTACTTGGGTATGTGGTCTAAAACATATTCGTGAATCAATTCCTTTTGCCCGAACAATTTATAGATTTAGACCATAAAAATTAACATAAAAATAAATCCAAAAATGGATTTATTTTATTTTATCCCCAAATAACTTTTTTTATTTTTGTTTTTGTTAAAAATGTGCTATAATTCTTTATAGAAAAAAATAATAAAATTTCATGAATAATTTTATCGGTAAAATAATATTTTTTCTAAAAAATGTTATCCGAAAAAACGTAATTCTTGATTTCCTTTCGTCTCGTAAAACAGTCTTGTTTTTTGTTTTTTTATTTTTATTTTTTGGCTTTAGTATAAAATATGTTTTTGCACTAAATATAAATGATATTGCTGGAGGAGTGATGCAAGGTTTTACTTGGTTGATGTTGTCTTTAGCGCAATTATTTATTGCATTGACTGTCTTTTTTTTACGTTTTTTTATTACTTTAGCCAGTTATAATGATTTTATAAATACAGGAGTTGTCAAAGTCGGTTGGTACATGGTAAGAGATTTAGCGAATATGTTTTTTATTATAGCTTTATTAGTTATAGCCTTTGCGACTATTTTAGGTATAGAAAAATATGAATGGAAAAAAAGCATGGTAAAATTGGTAATTATGGCTATACTTATCAATTTTAGTAATATGATAGCCCAACTTATTATTGATGTTGCCCATGTTTTTACTGTAACATTTTTAAATGCTATTTCAGCAACAGCTGGAGGAAATTTGATTAGCATGCTCAATTTAGACAAAATGATGGAAATGGTCCAAAAAAGTGATTTAAAATGGGACAATACCATCCAATTACAAGTTCAAATGTTTGGCGCTGGAGCGGCTGCTTTTATTTTTTCTGTTTTGGCCGCAGTTTCTATCGGAGCTTATTGTGTCATTATGCTTTATCGAGTAGTTATTTTATGGGCTTTGATAATTTTATCTCCGCTCGCTTATTTATTTTCTACTATGCCAGCGACGGAAAAATATTCTGAGGAATGGTGGAAAGAATTTATAAATTATGTGACCGTAGCTCCACTAATGGTTTTCTTTTTGTGGTTAGCTTTTGCAACTTTGGGTTCAGGAGACATTTTAACTGAAATTCAAAAAAGTTCTGGAATTATTAGATTAAATCAAACTGAAGAAATTCAATCGGCTTCTTTAGCACAAGTTACCGAATGGACAAATATGGCAAATTTTTTAGTGGCCATTGTGTTTTTGATGGTAGGAATTAGAAAAGTAAAAGAAACTGGAGTAGAAGGTGTTGGTGCTATTGATAAAGCTATGGATTGGGGCAAAAAAGCAATTCAATATGGCACAGGTTATGTAGCTGGAAGATGGATGGCTGGTAAAGCAAAAGATTTTGCGGTTGAACAAGGTGCACAGTTAGCTGCTCCAATAAGAGCAATAGGTACAGTGATAAAAGCTAAAATGCCTGGTATAGGAGATCTAGCTAGAAATGAAAGAGCTAAAAAATTAGAAAAAGGCGAATTTTTTGGACTACAAGACAAAGATGATAAAGGTGAATTTAAACATAGTCTAGCATCTCGAACGATTGGAGAAGGTTTAGGTTGGGTTGCAACCCAATTTTGGCAAACTAGTGGTAGATCAAAAAAGAAAAAAGAAGATTGGGAGAAAGTTATACAAAATACCAAAGAACTTGTTGAAGAAAATTATAGTACCAGCGGCACTTTAGCCGGTCAATTCAAATTAAAATCTTATGTAGAATTAAAACAAGCTGAATCTAGAGGTGAAGCAAAAAAAGCTGAAAAAGAAGCATTAATGGCTGAAAAATTATTTGGTTCTAGTGAAGAATACAGAAAAAGTATTGAAACTGAGGTTGGTTCTAGAGAAAATGCTGAACAAGCTAAAATTAGATTAGAAAATAAAAAGATAAAAATAGAAGAAAAAATGAGATCAGGTAGCAAAAAAAATAAATACGGTCAGACTTTTGCCGAAGTTTTAAAAGGAAAACAATATGCCCAAGCTGAACAAGATGAAATAAAGAGAGAAAAACAAAAAAGAGATCTTTTATTACAAGCAGATTATTTTAATGACCCAACTAGAGGTAATAATGTGGCTAGAGCTAATTTACTTAGACAAAAAGCAAATACTTTGCTTTTCACAGATGTTAAGCAAGTTTTAGATGCTGGTGGCTCAAATTCAAATGAAAGAGCTAACGCACAAGCTGCTTTGTCTACGAATATAGCCGAATTGCATAATCGTCGAAATATTTCTAAAGATCCTTTAGAAATAGAAAATATTGATAAACAAATTAAATATTTATATAAACAAATGTTAGCCATGGTTTCTATATCTAATGGTGGTTCTGCTTATGAATCTGAAACAGCACAAATCACAAAATTAAAAGGTCTTGGACCTTCAGATAGTAGAGGTGCGCATGAAGAAATGCTCGAAGATATGACTTTTGAAAATACATGGCAAAGATTTTATGCTGAAATGACTGGTAAGTGGACTACTGCCACAGGAAAAGAGTTGCATACTTTACTTAATGAATGGATAAATACTTTAGGAGATACGCCAGAAGAACAGCAAGATATTTTACGTCAATTAGCCCTTTCTTTACGTGAACAAAAATCACAATTTAATACCCATATTCCTATTTTTAAAGAAGAAACCGATAGAAAAACAGGTCGTACGATTTATCATATTCCTTCAGCGGAAGATCTTGATCCTAAAAAAGTAGCTCAAGCCCAATATGAAGGAATATTAAGTTGGTATAAATCAAATGATATTGAACCTTCAAAGTCAAATACTGCCGCAGCTAATCGTGATCGAAAAGGTGAAATCAAAGAAGTAACCCATAGTCAAGCTCTTTTGAATGCTGAAATGATTAGTGGTAAATCTAATCAATCTATAAGTAGTTTAAAAAATGGTGCTTGGGGTGATCTAGAAGCTTTAAAAGATTTGAAAAATGATCCAGAAAAAAATAAAGAAGAATACCAAAAAGAATATAATTTAAAAAAGAAATCGATAATAATTCAGTTGAGAGCTTTTGCACACAAATCAAAAGACGAAGCCGCTTTCAAAGCTGTAGTTAGTAAAATACAAGAAGCTGTCAAATTTTTTGGAGTAGAGGAAAAACAATTAAAAGATATTTTTAGAGATAGATCTAAATATGATTTTGATTATTTAAAAAATAATCCAGATAATTAAATATGAAGTTAATTTTAGATAAAAAATTTAATCTTGCTGAAATTATAAAAATGGAAAAAGAAATTGATTTTTTTCGTTTAAATTATAAAAATGAAGAAAATTTATTTCAAGATTTAGAAAAAATTTTTGCGGAAAAAAATAATTTATTTATTTTTGATCATCGTTTTGATTATAGCCGTTGGTGGACAATTATTACTTGGCAAAGATTAAATGAATTTAATGAAGAAAAAATAGTAGAAATATTTAAAAAACAAATTCCAGAGTCAATTTTATTAGGGAATGATATAATAAAAGAGATGATGCATTATTTAAGTAAATTTTTCTATTTTGATATTGAATCTGCAATTTCTGTTTTTGCAAGAATAAAAAAAGCTTTTTTTGAATCAGATGCAATTATTGGTATAAAAGAAAATGGCGAAGTATATTCTGTTAGTGATTTTGTAAAAGAAATTGATTTATTAGAAAGCAGACCAAAAGATGTACTTAAAAGTGCTGAATTATATAGTAAAGTAGAAAAAATATTTTTGCCAAATTCATCAAAAGATTTTATTGATTATTATGTTTTATCTTCTCGAAGTGAAATTGTAAGTAATTTTGTTGAATTAATTAATTTCTTTTTAGCTGTCAAAGATGAAGATATTTTTTATGTGGTCAATTCTTTTATTGAAGCTGGAAATTATAAAAATCAAAATCCACCTATTGATTTTGTAGAAAATAAATTAGAAAATTTTTCTCAAAATTTAATAGAAGAAAAAGATAATAATTTAGAAAAAACAAAAGAAAAAGGGGATTTAAAAGTAAATTTAAATCAAGACAAAAAAGAAATATTTATTAAAGAAAAAAGCGAACAACCAAAAGAAAATAAAAAAGTTGATTATAATTTGATAAAAATGGATATGGAAATGAATTTTGAAATGGATGATGAAGCCAATTTTGTTGATTTATCAAAGGTTTTTGCACGTTTACAAGAATTAAAAGAAAAATATCATGATGAAAAAATTGTCGATTTGTATTATTTTGATGAAAATAAAAATAAATTTGTCTGGAATGAAGATTTATTAAATAGTTAATTTATGTCAAAAGAACCAACAATTTTAGTAAAAAAATCAGATGGACAAACTGAAAGAATTTCTTTAGAAGAATTTCAAAAAAGAAAAGATAGACAAGATGATCTAATGGTTTTGCCAGAAAATAATTTAGCTACGATTTCTCCAGTTTTGGATTTTTTTAAAAATCAAACAATCTTTAATGCTGAGAGTGATTATCATAAATCTTTATTGGATGAAGATTTTTCGGAAATTGCAAAAATAAAAGATCAAAATAATAAAAATTCTTCTGATATTTTATTAGAAAAAAAAGAAGAAAAAAAAGATGATATTTTATATAAAGACAAAAAATATTTTGATGATTTTATCAATAAAGCTTCTAATTTGGAAACAAAAAAAACAACAAATTTTTTTACTAAAGATGAAAAAATTGATGATATAAAATCTCCTGAAATAGAAAATAAAAAAAGAACATCCGGTCCTGTAGAAGAAATTTTAAATTTCAGTTTACTTGATTTTTCTCGTTTGTCCAATGACCCAAAAAAAGCTACAGAAATTCTTCTAATGAAATTTGAAAACATAAAAAAAGAATCTTATTTTCTTTATACAAATTTTGTAAAAGCTTGGAAAAAATCACCTTTATATAAACTTTATACAGAAACAGTTTTTGAAGCTTTAAAGAAAAATCAAACAATTGAAAAATATTGTGAAGAAAATAAAGAAATATCTTGGAAACAATTTTTAAGTTTATTAGAACTTAATCAGCAGATAAAAAAATAGTTTATGAATCAGTTTGTTGTCCCACAATTTATTGAAGTGGAAGATAAAATTTTTGGTCCAATTACTACCAGACAATTTTTGATTATTATGGTGGCAGCAATCATAATCGGTTTAGCTTATCGTTTTGGTGATTTTTCTTTGTTTGTTTTTTGTCTGATATTTTTTGGTGGTAGTGCACTCATTTTAGCTTTTGTAAAAGTTAATGGTCAACAATTTCATTATTTTTTATTAAATATTATCCAATCTTTTCGTCGTCCAAATCTTAGAATTTGGAATAAAACATTCAATACCAATGATTTAAATTATTGGAGAACTCAAAAAATCGAAGAAGTTGTTGAAAGACAGATAAAAAAAGAAATTAAAAGAGAAAAAATAAGAGACTTGTCTTTGCTTGTAAATACTGGAGGTTTTTATAAACCAGATGAATATTAATTTTTTGTTAATCAATTTTTATGAAGAATGAAAATCAGAAAAAAAATAAAGAAAAAAAACCAAGCACTCAATCTTATTTACCGATTGCGGAAATAAAAGAGGGAGTTGTTGTTTTAAAAGATGGTACGATGCGGGCAGTAATTATGACTTCTAGTATAAATTTTGCGTTAAAATCAGAAGATGAACAAAATGCTATGATTTCTTCTTATGTTAGTTTTTTAAATGGACTTGATTTTCCAATCCAAATTTTAGTGCAATCTCGCCGTTTGCAAATTCAACCTTATTTACAAAAACTAATTGACATTGAAAGAGACCAGAGAAATGAATTACTTAGAGTACAAATTGCTGATTATCGATCTTTTATTGAAGAGTTAGTTGATATTGGCAAGATAATGACAAAAAGATATTATGTAGTTGTGCCTTATAATCCACTTTCTGATGATAAAAAAAGTTTTTGGTCTAGATTAAAAGAAGTTATTAAACCCGCAATTTCTTTACGTTTAAAACAAGAAAAATTTAAAAAGAGAAAAGAATCTCTTGATATGCGTGTTAGACAAGTAGAAACAGGTTTAAGAAATATGAGTTTACAGACAGCTCTTCTAGATACCCAATCTTTAATAGAATTATATTATAATAGTTATAACCCAGATATTTCTTTTGCCGAGGAAATTGGTGAAATAAATAAACAACAAATTGAAGAAGAATAAAAAAATAAATTAGTCCTACCTAATAAAAAATTATGCCGTTTAAACCAGTTGACATACAATCAAAAAAAGATCAAAATATAAAATTTAAAAATAAAAATCAAGAAAATAAAGTTGATCAAGATTTGATTAGTTTAGAAGAAGAAAAAGTATTTCGAGAAGGAACAGTAGCAATAAAAGATTTGATTGCCCCTTCTGCTTTTAGAGTTAGTAGTAATTATATTCAACTTGGAGATACTTTTTTACGAACAATTTTTGTTGTCAGTTATCCGCGTTATATCGGAGTAGGTTGGAGTGTTCCTGTTTTAAATTTAAATTTAACTTTGGATGTCAGCATGTTTTTTTATCCAGTAAAATCAGCAATAATTTTAAAACAATTAAAGAAAAAAACTGGAGCTCTCCGTGCTCAACTTGACGCTGATGCTGAAAAAGGAGCCCCACGCGATCCATTGAGAGAAACAGCTTTGCAAGATATAGAACAATTGCGTGATTCATTAACCCAAGGTACAGAACATTTTTTTCAATTTGCTTTTTATGTTACAATTTATTCTAAAAAATTAGAAGAACTTGATACAATTACAGAAGATATCCATAATATTTTTGGTTCTAAATTGATTCATAGTAAACATGTTTTATATCAATCAGAACAAGGATTTAATTCTACTTTGCCTTTAGGAATAGACGAACTTATGATTGCTTTCAACATGAATTCTTCACCTATTGCAGCTTCTTTTCCTTTTATTTCATCAGAACTTACTAGTGACGATGGAATTTTATATGGAATAAATCGTCATAATAATAGTTTGATATTGTTTGATAGATTTTCATTGCAAAATGCTAATATGACTGTTTTTGCAACTTCTGGTGCTGGAAAATCTTATGCAGTAAAATTAGAAATTTTACGTAGTTTGATGCTCGGAACTGATGTGATTGTTATTGATCCTGAAATGGAATATGTTCACTTGTGTGAAGCTGTTGGTGGTACTTATATAAATATTTCTTTAGCTTCAGAAAGTAAAGTTAATCCTTTTGATTTACCACGTCCAGTCGGACAACAAATTTCTGCTGAAGATATAATTCGTGGTGCAGTTATAACTCTAAAAGGATTACTTCGGATTATGCTTGGAAATATGACAGCTCAAGAAGATTCAATTTTAGATAGGGCTTTGTTGGAAACTTATGCAAAAAAAGATATCGGGGTTGATTCTGATTTGTCTACAATTGAACCACCAATCATGCAAGATTTACTTGATGTTTTAGAAGGTATGGATGGAGCTGATAATTTAGTTTTAAAATTAAAAAAATATACTGAAGGAACTTTTTCTGGATTGTTTAATGCCCCAACAAATGTTAATACAGGAAATCAATTAGTAATTTTTTCAGTTAGAGATTTAGAAGATGAACTAAGACCAATGTCTATCTACACTTTAATAAATTATATCTGGAACATTGTTCGTTCAGAAAAAAAGAAAAGATTATTAATAATTGATGAAGCCTGGTGGCTTATGATGCATGAAGACAGTGCTAAATTTATTTATGCTTTAGTTAAAAGATGTCGTAAATATTATTTAGGTGTTACCACGATTACACAAGATGTAAATGATTTTTTACGTTCTCCTTATGGGCAAGCTATCGTAAATAACTCAGCTTTGCAATTGCTTTTAAAACAAAGTCCGGCAGCTATTGAAACTGTAAAAAATACTTTTATGCTTACTGAAGGAGAAAAATATTTGCTTTTAGACAGTCCGATTGGACAAGGTATATTTTTTGCTGGAAATAAACATGCTGCAATCCAAATTGTTGCTTCATATACTGAAGACCAATTAGTAACTACCAATCCACAACAACTTTTAGAAATTGAAAAAGCTAAAAAAGAATTTTCTGAAAAAATGAAAGAAAAATAATTTTGTAATTTTAAATATTGATTTATGTTTAATAAAAAAAATTTGTTAATTCTGTTAATTATTTTTTTGTTAGTTAGTTTGCTAATTTTCTTTTTTGTTTTTTTTGATAAAAATAAAGAGAATAATAATGTTAATAATAATCAAGATAATCAAAATAATAATTCTATTGATTTAAAAAATCCGGAAACTGAACAAATACAAAAAATAGGGGAAGATAATATGAATAAAATTATGGAATCAATTCCATATGATAGTGAAGAATTATATGTAAAACAATTAGCTATAATTTTTGCCGAAAGATATAATACTTATTCTAATCAAAATAATAATGTTCATCTTAGTGATTTACAAAGTTTAATCACAGATTCAATGCGTTTATGGATAGAAAATAACGCTTTAGTTTATAACGAAGAATACGAAGGGGTAACTAGTCAGGTTTTGAGTTCAGAAATTTTATCTTATAATGAAGAAAGTGCAACAGTAATTTTAGATATAAATCAAACTATACAAAAAGAAGACGCTAAAATTTTAAAAATTGAAAAAAAACAAAGAAGTGCCAAAGTTGAGTTGAAAAAAATTAATGAAAAATGGTTAGTAAATGGTTTTTATTGGCAAGAATAAAAAAAATTGATTTAGAAAATAAAAAACACTTTAAAAAAGTGTTTTTTTGAATCAAAGGGCTTCTTAGTTGATGATAGATGAATTTATAGTTATCTCGATTTAAGTTGATTTATTCGGAGAAACAAGTTATACCATTATTTTCAAAATACCATTTTATATATTTTTTGTTTTTTATCTTTTTTAATTTATTTTCAGTATTTACAGCTTCTAAATTATCAATACAGTTTATATAAGAAATCAATTTCCACGGTGAACCTTTTTTAGTAAATTTTTCTTCTTTATTATTATGTTCTTTTAATCTTCTTTCTAAATTATTTGTTTTACCAATGTAAAATTTTTTTATTTTTTTACTATATAAATAATAAACCCTCCATTTATTTTTCATATTATTTTATTAAAAAAACTGTTTTTTAAAACAGTTTTCTGCGGACCGGACGGGACTCGAACCCGCAACTTCCGCCGTGACAGGGCGGTGCTCTAACCAATTGAACTACCGATCCATTATATATTTTGTAATGTGTTTATTTAAATCAGACAATCAACCTGCAACTTTCCCGACTCAGTCGGGATGCTCTTTAGCCAATTTGAACTACCGATCCATTATATATTTTG